>CAMAVF010000344.1 GCA_945861445.1 Planctomicrobium piriforme
CCGCTACCGTCGGCACAGCAAAGACTACGAAACTCTGACCGCGAGTAGCGAGGCTCATATCAAAATCGCCATGACACATTTGATGTTGCGACGGATCACTCGCAATCGACTCAGTTGGTAGACATTGACCTACTTTTAAAACACGCTCTTAGCCGCCGCGAACTGATTGCCGCATTGCTCGGCGCGCCGGCGTTGCTGCCCGGTTGCTCGTCTCAACCGCGTCTGCCACCCGCAGGCGAGCTGATCGGCCAGTCGTTCGCGATCGGCCATCGTTTGCGAGACGGTTTTCGACCGCAGCCTGCTGCCGATCGCTGGCAAGATGCGGGGATCGTGATTGTCGGCGGCGGAGTGGCCGGACTCTCGGCAGCGTGGCGGTTGCTGCAACTGGGATGCGAGGATTTTGTCGTCCTGGAATTGGAACACGCGGCTGGCGGAACTTCGCAGTCCGGTGAATGCCAACTGTCCGCATATCCCTGGGGTGCGCACTATCTGCCGGTTCCATTTGCGGAGAACAAACAGTTAATTCAGTTGTTGCGCGAGATGGGGGTGGTCGAATCGATTGCGGCCGACGGATCGCCCATCGTCCGCGAACAGTACCTCTGCCGTGATCCCGACGAGCGTTTGTTCTTCCAAGGCGAATGGATCGAAGGACTTTATCCGACAACCGACGCCACGGCGGAAGACCTCGCCCAGTTGGCGGCCTTTCGGAAGGAAGTTGAGAAGTGGGTGCAGTGGCGAGACAGTCAGGGCCGTCGCGCATTTGCCATCCCGACGAGCCTGGCCTCTGTTGAGGCGGTGCCGATGGAACTCGATCGCCTGTCAATGGCTGATTGGTTGCGGCAGCATGGCTGGAGTTCGCCGCGGTTGCACTGGCTGGTCGATTATAGCTGTCGCGATGACTATGGCCTGTCGGCTGAATTGACGAGTGCCTGGGCTGGGATCTTGTATTTTGCCGCGCGGCAGTCGACCGCAGGAAGTGAGTCTCAGCCTCTCATGACGTGGCCGGAAGGGAACGGCCGGATCGTCAATTATCTGTCTCAACAGATCGGCACGCGACTCAAAACCGGTGCCGCAGTCACTCAAATTATGCCGTCCGAGCAGTCGGATGGAAAGGTTGAGGTCGTGTGGCTCAACACTCGCACGGAAGACGTCTCCGGATTCAAAGCGAACCATGTCATCTTCGCCGCTCCGCAGTTCCTCGCACCAAAGTTGATCGATGGCTTCGAACGGCGAGGCCACCGCCGGATCAACGAATTTGAGTACGGCTCGTGGCTTGTCGCGAATCTGCACCTGCGAGACCGTCCACACGAACGAGCGTTTCCGCTGAGCTGGGACAATGTGATTCACGGCAGCCGGTCGCTGGGTTACGTCGTGGCGACCCATCAATCCGGACGGGACCATGGGCCGACTGTGCTGACGTGGTACTATCCGTACCTTGACACAGGGACGTCATCAATACGACAACGACTGCTGGCCGCGACCTGGTCGGATCTGGCCGATGTAGTGCTGACTGACTTGGAGCAAGCCCATCCCGAGATTCGCAGCCTGACAACGCGGCTGGACATTTTTCGCTGGGGACATGCCATGATTGAACCCAAGCCCGGCTTCATGGCCAGCCGTCAGCGACGCGCGGCCGCCCTGCCGGACGGTCGCATCCATTTTGCCAACACCGACCTCAGCGGCATCGCCCTCTTCGAAGAAGCCTTTGACCACGGCTGCCGTGCGGCGAATGAAGTCATGGCGTCCGCCAACTGAATGGGTCCACTAGAACCACCCAGGGAGATCGTTTCATTTTGTCGCCTGTCACACCGCTAGTTGCCGATACTCGGACGAAGTCGCTGCGTGAAGAACTACGCTCGCGCAAGTACTTCCTGTTATTAATGGTCATTCTGGGCTGTATGGCCATCCAACCTTTTGTGCACGGCAAGATGGTGGGATTGTTTGTCTACGACCTGATCCTTGGCACGCTGATCGTAGCAGTGGTCCTCGCCATATTTCAGCGCCGTTACGAACGAATCATCGGCTTGACCTTCGGCACTCTGGCCCTGTTTGGCGACTGCACCCGCAATGAGATTCTCTTTCACGCCGCGATGCCCCTGTTACTGGGTTTCGGTTTCGCGGTGATCTTGCGCAGCATCTTTGAGCAGAAAGTGATTCGCTTCGACGACGTCCTGGGAGCCGTGTGCGGTTACCTGCTGGTGGGGATTGCCTGGGCGAATCTGTATATTCTGACCAGTCTGTTGGTCCCCGATTCCTTTCAGATGAACACGAATCTCGTCGCGAGCATTACAGATCCCCACGCGAGGCGCTTCGTATTCAACTACTTCAGCTTCGTGACCCTGACCACGATTGGTTACGGAGACATTCTGCCCACCAGCCCGTTGGCCGCGTCATTGGCGTGGATCGAAGCGATGTTCGGGCAGTTCTACATGGCCGTACTCGTCGCCCAACTTGTCGGTCTCAATATGGCCCAGGCGGCGCGGACAGCGGACAACTCCGGTAGTTAGCCTCGTGCGAAGTCGAGGGGATCTGGTGATTCTCGCAATCGCATCGACCCAAAATACTTCTTGCATGGAATGCAGCGAAAGCGTCGCCCCGCGGGCTTCTCGTCTTTTCCTCAGTCGGCCACCCCGGATATCATCGGTAGTGATGTGATCGGTCTGTTTGATTCCGCAACGCGATGAGATGGGTTGGGCGAAGTCGCCCTTATCGGGAAGGTTTGGGACGTACTTCGATGCTGGCTCGTCATCTCCCCCACTGGTTGTGCTGCGCTGGTGCCGTGCTCAGCCTGGCCACACCATTGCTGGCTCAAGATCCTCTCAGCCGCGAAGCCATCACATTGCGATTGAAGCAGACGTCGCAGTATCTGGCTGCGGATGAACTGGAGGGGCGAGGCATCAATACTGCGGGGATCGACAAGGCGGCCGACTACCTGGCGGCAGAATTCACGCGGATGGGACTGGACACCAAACGCTATCAAGGAACTCCCTTTCACACATTCTACCTGGGCAGCCGCTTTGGTCTCGGAAAGACGAACTCGCTGGTGCTGACTCCCGCGGGGGGCAAACCGACTGAGCTGGCGATGGGCGCCGATTTTACGCCACTGTCCTTGAGTGGTTCCGGAAAGTTGAATTTGCCCGTGGCCTTCATGGGTTACGGGATCACAGCTCCGAAGCACAACTACGACGATTACGCGGGAATCGATGTCGCCGGTCATGCGGTCATCGTACTGCGGAACGAACCTCGTAAGACCGATGTCAACAGTCCGTTTGACGGAGCCCAGCCATCCGAATTTGCAGTCCTGTCGCACAAGGTGCTGAACGCCATCGAGCATCAGGCCGCCGCGGTGCTGCTCGTCACAGACAGTGCGAGCCTGCCCACCGATGCGGGCGATGATCCAGCCAAGACCGATCCCTTGCTGCCGTTTCTCGTTAAGTCGAACGTGGGCAATCGCCAGATTCCCATCATACATTGCCGCCGCGCGGCCGTTGAACCGCTCCTACGGTCTGCCGGCAAACTGGATCTTGTCACGCTGGAACAGGGCATCGACAGCGATCTAAAACCGCGTTCCATGCGACTGCCCGGCAGTCTGATCGCCGGTGAAATCTCCCTGGTGCGAACGGGAACACTCTTAAAGAACGTCATCGCGGTGCTGCCGGGTAGTGGACCTCATGCCGAGGAAACGCTGATCCTGGGGGCCCATTACGATCACTTGGGATTCGGCGGTGCGGGATCATTAGCGTTCACTAACAAGAAAGAAATTCACAACGGTGCGGACGACAATGGGTCGGGGACCTCGGTGCTGATTGAAGCGGCGCGGCAGTTGACACTGCGGCATGCCAAACAACCACCGGCACGGCGGATCGTGTTCATTGCCTTCACTGCGGAAGAGTCGGGGCTGATTGGCAGTGAGCGGTATGTGAAGGACCCGTTGTTTCCCCTGAACCAGACGGTGGCCATGTTGAATCTGGATATGGTCGGCAGGCTGCGTCAGGAACGGCTGACCGTCTATGGCACGGGCACCGCCACGGAATTCGATCCACTCATTGATCGGCTGGGGACGAAACATGCCTTCTCGATCGTCAAGAAACCCGGTGGTTACGGCCCCAGCGATCATGCATCCTTCCATCAACGCAGTATCCCCGTGCTGCATTTCTTCACGGGCTTGCACAAGCAATACCATCGCCCCGAAGACGATTCCGATCTGCTCAACGTCGAGGGCATGACCCGGATTTCGCAGATGGTTGTGGACACGATTGAGGAACTGGCCGCTGCGAAACAGCGTCCGACACCGCAAAAGGTGTCCGGCAGCGACGACATCGAAGGTCTGGCCGAAGCGCTGCTGGGCGGCACGGGAGACAGCGGGGAGACAGCTCGCACGCCCTTGAAACCGGGCACTGGTCAACCCTACCTGGGACTCTCGTCACGCAAAGGTGCCGCTCCAGACGACGCTGGGCTGAAGGTCGAGCGTGTGACTCGTGACGGTCCGGCCGCAAACGCGGGGATTCGTAGCGGTGATCTGATTCTCAAGATCGGAGCCGACCCGATACATACCTTCGACGATTTGACAGCGACCGTAAAAAAGTTTAAATCGGGTCAAAAGGTCACCGTGCAGCTACGGCGAGCCGGCGTTGATCTCGAAGTGGAAGCTACCCTCGGCGGACGCTAGCCGCAGGGCAACCTATTCTTCCAAGGCTTGCAGCGCGAAGGCTGGGAACAAGAAGACTCCGGAATAGTATCCCGTCTGTCCCAGTGCTTCCTGGGATTCCAGCACTTTCATTCCGGCGACGATGCCGTTTCGCAAGGACTTGCGCAGGATTCGTAGATGTTCACTATTGCCAGTCAGCTTCGACTCGTACGCCAGGGCTTCCGAGACATGAAACGTGACTGACGAGAATGCCGCTGCAGGCGACTTCTGCGCGTGCCGGCACGACGTCAAGTAGTACGATTTGTCCTTCTCGCTCCACGTCTCGCGAATGACTTGATCGAGCCCGGTAGAAAGGGCCTTCAAGACCTCCGGGTCCCCCGTAATGCGGTGATAGCGTGCCAACGCGGTCAAGGTGAAACCCGGCATATACATGTTGTTCCCCCGGCAGCGTCCCGATTCCGCTTCCACTGAACAATGTCCGTAGGCCAGCATCACGACCCAGCCTTTGTCCGGTTGATAGTTCGACTTGAGTACCTGCCATTGCTTGTGTGCCGCGTCCAGATAGCGCTTCTCGCCGGTCGCTTCATACGCAGCCAACACCAGATGCAGGGGCCATCCGACCCAGCGGATATGGTCGGAATAGCGAGTGGGACACAGCTCAGCCATCGTGTCGCTGGCCAACATTCCGACGTCGCGCGAACGACGGTCACCCGTTAGCAAATAGTGGTCAAACACTCCGCCGATCCACACGTGGCCGTGATCCCAGAATCCGACCTGCGGCGACCCTTTCTGTTTGAGCGCCGCCTCATTTTCGTATTTCTCGTTCACGTACCGCGCATAATAGCCACCCGTGTGCCCGACGCTGTGGGCCCAGATCTGACCGGGCCGCAAATCGATCGACCCGGGATAGGCCCGCACCAACGGGTTGACGGCATGCACGACATCGACGTCAACGTAGTGACGAGCCGCCTGTTCCGCACGGTCGAAATAGCGACGATCTCCGGCCCGCAAGTACTGCTGAAACCAGATCCGCGCCGTGTCATACTCCAGATTGCCCCACGAGTCCCAGGCCGTGTTGTACCAATCACCGTAATTCAACATCCCCGACTCACGCACCCGTTCACGATCCGCCAGATGTGAGTCGAAAAACGCATTCATCCACTGATCGTAGCCGCCAAAACGCCGGGGATCGGCAGCCGGAAAGCGTCCCATCGCCTCCGTTGCGCCAACATATTCCGGACTGCACTGGGCCAGCAGCGGCTGCTCGGTCGCGTCGAAGAATGCCGTAAGACGTGCCGCGTCTGGCGCACTCTGGAAGAACGTCGCCCACAGTTCATGAGTTCGCGAGACACCAATCTTAAAGGAGTAGACACCGTCACGCAGGTAGTAGTAGGCGCGACACTCTTCCTGTAGCGACTTGCCGTCGTAACGTCCTTTGGAGAAATCCGGGCAGATCTCCACCCGCAGCTCACCCGGCTGTTGGGCGAGTCCCTTGGGCCAGTTCTGCCAGAACTCACGCACGCCGACGGCCATTCCCGAGTGCTCGTTGCCTTGAGCGATCCAGCCACAACCACGCTTGCCAACTGACCGACCGTCAATCTCATACGAGAGATCGTCGATCTGATGCAGTCGCCCGGCGGTCGCGGTCTTGCCGTCTGTCAAGTAGGTGACTCGTTCTGCATCTCGGAGTTGGAAGATCAACGCCAGCGAGTCGACGTGCGCCATCAATTTCGGCTGATAGTCGTTGATGAACGTGTAATGCAGCTTCAGATGAGGTTGCCCGCGAAACGCATGCAGCCGCACGACATAGCGAAACATCGCGCCGCGTTGTGAAGTGTGCCGACCCTCCAGCCGCACGCACGCGCGGAGCGGCCCGTCCTGCTCGACAGTGGCTTCGGCCGCAGTCAGGTCGGCCGTAAACGTCTCCCCGTCGGGAGTGCGCAACGCGATCCCCGCACTCTCACCGCGAGTGACTCGCTCGTCATCGGAGAATCGGCCGTCGCCATTACGATCCAGTCGCACATCGTCCAGCAAGCGAAAACTCTTACGTGACAGACTGGCCTGCATCGGGCCCGTGTCGACGACGATGGCCGCTTCACCGGTAACGACTTTGACTCCCTTGGCAATCGGCGTCCGCCGTACCGCGTCGCCGTAACGCAGCGTCAGCGTTCGCTTCTGGTTGGGCTGTAGATCGATGGAAAAGTCCAGCAGCAGCCACCGGACAGATCCGTCAGGCCAGCGTGACAGGACCTCTGTCTGCAGTGGCAATTCCCGCCCTTCGTCGGTAAACACCGCGGTCAATTCGCTCTTCAGCAGGAGGCCCCGAGCAAACGGAACCCCCGAAGTGGTCGGCCACTGCTGACGAGCCACACCGGTCGGCTCGGCGACTGTGAAGGTGATGGAGTTCGATTCCCCGGCAGCTCCCAACTGCGCGCCGAACAGCAGAAACAGGAGAGTCCATTTCATCCGCAGGCTGTTCATCGTGCTTCTCCGGTGCGAGCGCGTGGGCTAAAGGGCTTCGATGTAAGTATGCCGCAGAACAGATTCCTTGACAAAGCCAGTGCGTGTTTGATGAATCTGATCTGCCAGGGACGTCAGAGAAACGGCAAGAGACTGCTTGACACGGTTCTGATCGACCATACAATCCCGGAGCACAACGACGCCCAATCCGGCTTTCGAGCAATAGAAAGAGAAGATCGATCATGATGGACGATGATGATACGGAAGACGAATTCGAAGATGAGGATGCAGAAGATCTCGACGAAGATGATGACTTCGATGATGACGGGGACGACGACTTCGGCGACGAGGACGACGATCTGGACGACGACGACGAGAACGACGATGAAGAAGATGACGACGACGACGAATAGCAAGTTCGCCGACCTGAGAAGTAAGTAGGACTCATTGCAGAATTAAGGACCTCAGCTACCCCCTCATCGCATCTGAGGGGGTAGCTTCGTTTGCGGAGAATGTTCGTGGTGGATTGAACCAACGATTTTTCCTTCCAACGAATTGAATCTGTTTATTCACCGCTGGAGACACAATATACTTCGCGCGGCAAGGAATGAGGTCTTGGCGAGGCGTTGGTTTTTTGGGATGATGGGTGTTGGTGTCTGATGGGGAATGGGCAGGATGAGTGAGGGGTCAAGGATGACTCGACTGACGTTTTCTGAGGAAGATCGGCTGCGGTT
>CAMAVF010000345.1 GCA_945861445.1 Planctomicrobium piriforme
TTCCCATCGGGCTGACGCAGTCGGTTCCCATTTCCACATGCCAGTCGACCAGTTTACGCAAGGCAGCCTCATCCACGGCACCGTTCTTAAACGGCGTTACCAAAGCGACGGTCAATCCTGCGAACTGCTGTCCCTTGCGACTCATGACAAATACTCCCCGGTCGATCAAGCATTGATCTCAACGAAATGCCACCGACGGTTGCACAAAAATCCGCGTCAGCGCGACGCGATACAGATTGAAAGATCATTCTACGATGCACGACAGAGAAAAGCACTCGGTGAGCTCAGCGGCATGAGCCCCAGGATACTTGGCGACCGGAATCCGGACGGTGTACGCTACCCGGATCACCAGTCTCCCGCGCCAGGGGGTTGTCTACGATATTAACGGGCTTTCCAATCAACCCCTGCCATCTGAGCCAAAGCCAACTCCAACGCATGTGTCCCATGCCGGCCGTAACCGAGCGACTTGACCGAAACGTACAACTGGTTCGCCAGGGCCAGCCCCGGCAAGCACAGACCCATCTGTTTGGCCTCACTAAGAGCAATGCCCATATCTTTAATAAAGTGTTCGACCAGGAAGCCTGGATCGAAATTATTGTCCATGATGCGTGGGCCGAGGTTATTCAATGACCAACTGCCGGCGGCACCGCTGCCCACCGATTTCAACACCGTCGGCAGATCCAGTCCCGCCTTGTACGCATACAATAGCGCCTCACAGACACCCACCATGTTCGAGGCAATCAAGATCTGATTCACCGCCTTGGTATGCTGACCGGCACCGGGCCCGCCTTGATGGACCAGTGTCTTGCCCATGGCATTCCAGCACGGGGTCAAGGCTTCCACGATGTCCTTGTCGCCGCCGACCATGATCGACAGAGTCGCGTTCTTGGCTCCGATGTCGCCGCCCGAAACTGGCGCGTCAACACTCTGGACCCCCTTGGCCTTCGCCGCTTCATAGACCTCAACGGCCAAAGAAGGTTCGCTGGTCGTCATGTCAACCAGGATCGAACCAGCCTTCGCACCGGCGAGGGCACCAGCCTTACCCAGTAGGACTTCGCGGACATCCGCCGGAAAACCGACAATGCTGAAGATCACGTCCGACGCTGCCGCGACGGCTTGTGGAGTGTCCGCCCATTGAGCCCCCAGCGCCAATGATCCGGCAGCCTTCTCTTTGGAGCGATTGTAAACGGTGGCCGAAAATCCCGCCTTGATCAGGTGGCCGACCATGCTGGCCCCCATGATCCCCGTACCAATCCAGCCAATCCGAGTCTTACCGGGAACAATCGAAGGAGTAGTCATAAGTTGCGATTCCTGAGTTTCAAACCAGTCCAATTGCACCGTCCAGCGTGACAAAATCAACGCGGCGAGTATACCGCCGGTTCAATGGCAGGGCGAGGCTGGCGGTGAGGAGATCGAACGGCGAAGAATTCGTCAGCAGGCCGGGATCCCGGACGTTCAACGCTGTTGGAACGTCGTCGGTACGATCTCTGTCGGTACTGGACCTTCGGTGGCCGGTCCGATTTCAGCCAGCATTTGCTGAGCGGGCTGATATTCGGGGGCGGTGCGCAAGACCATCGCCAACTGCTGGCGGGCTCGATCGCTATCCCCGATTTGCAGGCACGCGTAGGCCAGTTCGTAACGCTGCTCGACCGAGGCCGTCTGGTGTGGCAGACCGATCGACAGTGCGGCAACCGCCTCATCCCAGCGTTCCTGGCGGGCATAGGCTTGCCCCAGCAGCCATTGCGTCTGGCTGGCTTGTTCAGTCGTCAGCGGGACGTCCGCCAGGGTCTCCCGCAACAGAGCGGCCGCGATACGCGGGTCTCCGTCTGTCAATTCAATCTGGCCCAGGCGCAACCGCACTTCGGCATTCTCTGGAAGTTCGAGCAAGATCCGGTGGTAGGTCTCTCGAGCCAGATCTAAGTCGCCGCGTACTTCCGCAATCTGACCGCGGAGCAGGAGCGCTTCCGTGCAGCGCGAATCGAGATCAATGGCCAGATCAGCCAGCCGAGCGGCATCCTCAGCCCGGCCTCGTTCCAACAATGTTCGCGCGAGACTCATATAGGCTCGGGAATCATCCGGAAAGTGCTTCACCAGATACCGCAGTTCCTGGAGCGCGGCGGCGGTATCACCTTGATCGAGCAACACGCGGGCCAGCTCCCAGCGCAGTTCGGGGTCATTCGGGTTAGCTGCAATGGAATCTCGCAGTAGTCGTACCGCTTCGGCGGGTTCGCCGTGTAATTCACTCTCCAGGGCCCGTCGATAGAGTCCTTGCGAATAGGTAAGAGTATCCCGCGCCTCACGCCACCAGGCACAGCCACTCGTCATTGCCAGGCAGCCGCAAATGGTCCAGCAGGCCCAACCACGGCGCGCAGCTTCCCCGGGAGCCAGCGCAACAAGCCGCTGCCCCGCACGCCTGCCGCCGAAAATCGGCCGACTTGGCGCTGCCATAGGGGGGATCACAGTGGAGGAAACGTGAAAGGTCCTCGTCACCGGACGGCAACGAGGTATAATAGGAAGTGGTTTGCGAAGCTTATCAGAGGTCGATTATTCAGGAAATATGAGATTGATTGGCAGGAAATCGTGAAACCGAAATGTCGGTCCGCGAACCTCTTGACGTCGTTGCCCAGACAACATACTCTGGCAACTTCACACAGCGACGGCGGAAAGCCCCTGGCGAGGCCGCGAACCTTGCCGGAAGTTCTGTTGTCATAATGTGATAGGTCATGCAACACTCCCCGCTGGTGTAATGGTAGCACCGTTGATTCTGGATCAATCAGTCCAAGTTCGAATCTTGGGTGGGGAATTTTGAGAGACGTGAACGCAAAGAATGCCAACAGCCCAGAAGTAACCGCTTCTGGGCTGTTGGTGTTTCAGGTCTGATTAGAACGCAATCGTCTCGCCGGGGATCGCGACCGGATCGACAGCCAGGGGACCAAATTCATACTTGGTTGGGCCCAATCGCAAATCCGAGCTCAAGGCCTGCTCCCACGTGACCATCTTGCCGGAATAGGTCGCCATGCGGCCCATGATGGCGGTCAGGGTGCTTTCGGCGACAAATTGACCTTCATTCAAGGGTTTGCCCGAGCGAATGCTGGCGAAGAGATCGTCGTGTTCGGTCTGGTAAGGATCGTTGCGCGGGCCCTCATAGCGCCACTTGGAATCTCCTTCGATAAACCAGCGACCGCCACCATCCAGGTTGGCCTTGCCCTTCGTGCCGATCAGATGCTCGGACACGGAATTCAGGCAACCCGGAATCTGCCGGCACTGGCTGAACATCCACGAGCCGTCCGCATATTCGTAATGGACGTCGTGATGATCGAAAATGTGGCCGTAGGACGGTTCCTTCCGGACCTCCCGGCCCCCATGGCCGAAGCACCGGACGGGATGCGACTGCTTCGCCCAATTGATCACGTCCAGGTTGTGGACGTGTTGCTCGCAAATGTGGTCACCTGACAGCCAGGCGAAGTACAGCCAGTTCCTCAATTGCCATTCAACATCGCTCCATTCGGGCTTGCGGGGATGCATCCACAGGCTGCCCATGTTCCAATAGGCGCGAGTGGCCACGATGTCGCCAATTTCACCGCCATGAATGCGTTTCATCGATTCGAGATACCCGAATTGATGATGCCGTTGCAGACCGCACACGACCGCCAGATTCTTCGCCTTGGCTTCTTCCGTTGTCTTCAAGCACAGCCGCACGCCGGGGCCGTCGACAGCGATCGGCTTTTCGATAAAACAGTGCTTCCCGGCAGCAATCGCCGCCGCAAACTGCTGCGGCCGGAAGTGCGGTGGCGTTGCCAGAATCACAAGATCTATCCCGGAGCCGATGACCTTCTGAAAGGCATCGAAGCCCGTAAACATGTGATCCTTATCGACCGCGAAGCGTTCTTGCTTTTCGCCCAGGGCTTTCTTCAGTTGATTGGCCGCGCCTTCGAGTCGCTCGGGAAACAGATCGCCCATCGCCACAATCTTGACGTTGCCAGCAGTCGATAGGGCCTGATTGGCAGCACCCGTTCCACGACCTCCGCAGCCCACCAGACCGATCTTGATCGTGTCATCGCCCGCAGCGTGGGCACCGGGAAGGACTCCCAGCGTGCTGAGAGTTCCCGCGCCAACTGCAGCGACAGTCGAGGACTTCAAAAAGTCCCGCCGGGACGGCTGTAACTGCGTTTTCAAATCTTTTTCAGCTTGCGACATCGGTCAATCTCCGCTCAAACGGGCTACGACGGGATAATAGAATGGCACATTGCACCGCTGCGGGAATCCACCGCACACTGCCGCCATCCGTTCTCGACTCCGATCAGCGACGCACTGATGGCTCGAGATGCCAGTCTCAAATCTTCACCATCGACCTACTGCCCACGTCATGCGACGCAGACGCTCAATCGTTACCAATCTTAATTGTCATCAATATTGTCGCCGGTTCCCTGATACAACACTTTCTCCTCGGCAGTGTCTTCCACCAACGGCCGGACCACGCGAAAGCCCAGAAACAACGCGTCGGTATGATACCAGCGGCTCTTGGGAAGCTGCGGGTCTTGAACTTTCCACAAGGGGTCCGACTTGTCCCGAGCGGCACTCCGCAGCAGTTCCGCGGGGTCTTCCCACGATCCACCGCGTGCCGGGTGCGGGTACAATTTTGTCGACGGGAAAAAGGGCCTCACCGAGACTTTGTCGGCGGGCAACTTGGAATAGGCATCAGGCAGGTATTGGTCCAGGGTCCATTCCATGACGTTGCCGTGCATGTCGTGCAAACCCCAGGGATTCGGCTTCTTCTGACCGACCTTCTGATACTGGCTGTCGCTGTTTTCCTCGTACCAGGCATAATCCCCCAGCTTCGACGCATCGTCGCCGAACGAATAGGCCGTCGTGGTCCCCGCTCGGCACGCGTACTCCCATTCGGCCTCAGTCGGCAGGCGGTAATAGTGACCAGTCTTGGCACTTAACCACTGGCAATAGGTCTTCGCCGCCAGTTGCGTCATACAGATCGCGGGATAGCCGTCGTGGCCCATGCCGAACGTCATGTCGGTATAGGGTTTCGTCGGACGCGTCACGACATCCGAGGCCAGATCCTGAGCGGTGGGAACCAGCTTGAGAACCTGGCGTTTCTTGATGTCCAGATTGTGGTTCCAGATGTCGTATTCGTCCCAGGTCACTTCGCACTTACCCATCCAGAAGGGGGCAATCTTGACCTTACGTTGCGGACTTTCATCGGGTTTGTGGCCGGGTTCCTTGTCGGGGCTGCCGATCAGGTACTCGCCGCCCGGGATCGGCAGCATCTCAAACTTCGCGTCGGTCCCATGAACCTTTTCGGTGTAGCGTTTCATCTCGGGTTCGGCTTTGGCTTCGGCAGCCGGATTGGCCGGCACCGACGGTGCCTTGTCTGCCGCCAACATTACCGATGAGGAAAACAGTCCCACACCCACCAGACAGGCTGAACATTGCATCCGGCACCAAACACGACTTACGCTGATCATCAAGAATACTCTCCCATTACGAGACTCAGGCAACGTAGGATGTTGCATGCTGGCTCAGATAATATAGGCTAAAGCCTTTCAGGCTCATTGCTGGCATTCTAACCGGGGTGCAGACTGTGCGACAAAACAGAACATCACGCCCGACGGCCTGGAAAGCAACAGTCAACATGACCGCCCTGCTCTGGTTAGGAATCTGCCTGAGTCTGACGACCGCCAATCAGCCAGAACCCATGCTGACGCGCTATGACTATTCACAACGGCTCATGGGGCTCTCGTTCGATATCTCAGTATATGCCCCTGACGAGACAGTCGCAAACGAAGCCGTGGAAGCGGCCTACGGACGCATCAGGAAACTCAACGCCATCTTCAGCGACTATGAACCGGACAGCGAGCTGAACCGTCTGTGCAAGACGGCGGGAACGGGCCGCGCGGTCTCCGTCAGCCGCGAACTGTGGGAGATCATTCTGGCCAGCGTCGACCAGTCCGAAAAATCGAACGGCCAGTTTGATATTACCGTTGGGCCGCTGGTGCGACTCTGGCGTAAGGCCAGACGAGTCAAACAGTTGCCGGATTCCGAACAGCTTGCCGCGGCTCGCTCGCTGGTGGGTTACAAACTCATCAAACTGGATCGCGACGCGCGGACCGTCGAGCTGACCAAGCCGGGCATGCAACTGGATCTGGGGGGCATTGCCGTGGGATATGCCTGTGATGATGTCCTGCGGTTGTTTCAACAGCGAAAGCTGTCACGCGTGATGATCGACGGCAGCGGCGACATTCTGGTCGGTGAACCTCCCCCCGGTCAGGCAGGGTGGATCGTGGGGATTGCTCCCTCCACGCCGGATGGCCCGCCCAGTCGCCAACTCAGCCTGAAGAACTCCGCAGTGTCGACCTCGGGCGACGTCTTTCAACACATCGAAATCAACGGCGTGCGGTACTCGCATATCGTCGATCCACATACGGGCCTGGGGCTCACTGACCGCAGCACGGTGGTCGTCGTGGCCAGGAGCGGCCTGGCTGCCGATGCCTGGTCAACCACGGTCAGCATTCTGGGACCCGATCGCGGGATCAAGAATCTGGTGGAATGTCACCCGGAAGCCGCCGCATTAATCGTTAGAACGACAGCCGGTCAACCGACACCGCAAATGATCACATCACCCGGACTGCAAAAACACCTTGTGAAGAAGACTGCCCCGTAAGTCCCATGCAATCGATGGGAATTTTGGGAGTAATGGGAATTATGAGACTTGTGAAACCACCGTGGTTTCATCCGCGACAATGTGTTGCCCCATCGATAAACTTTCGGCACCGCCACCCAACGATCCCACTTCCTGTAGAAAGCGAATGCAGTGCCCCAGGACCGAGATTCCATTTGGCTCGCGACTTTGAACGATGCCGAACGTCGTAACGTACGTCAGACTTCCAAGTCGACGCCCTTACCTGCGCCCGACCTGCTGGTTCTGGGGGGTGGCATCGTGGGGCTGGCCACTGCGTACTTCGCTGCTGAACGTGGCCTGCGAGTGCAGATCGTCACCGAATCGACCGAACTCGGCGGCGATGCCGAGTGCAGTCTGGGTTGCATCATCCCCAATGTCTGCCGTTGGCAATTCTCCCCGGTGACTCAGCAGTTGGGACAAGCCAGCCGTGACTGGTGGGCCAAGCTCGCCGTACGGCCCGAGTTTCAGATTGATTGGCGCGTCTGCGGTGCCCTGATGGTCGACGAGCAACGTCTGGCCCCTCATCCACGGCAGCACATGCTGGAAGCATTGGAGGAAGGGTATTCGGTCCATGACGTCGATGGCGAACAGGTCGCACTGCTCGAGCCGGCGCTGAGCCCCCGCCACTTGGGTGGTTTGCATTATCCTTCAGAGGCGCTGCTCCACCCGCTCAAGGCAGCCAGCGGGTTCATCACGGGCCTCACACGTCGCGGCGGACAAATTACGACCGTCGATTCGATCGCCTCGGCACAACGAGAATCGGGGCGGGTCGCGAGTGTCGAGACATCCTCCGGCTCGATCCGGCCCAAGGCCATTTACTGCGACGATCAGGAACTCTTGGCACGATTGCTCGGTGGCGAAGCCGTCTTGCCGGGACTCAGCTCCACTCAACAGCTCTTTCTGGCGACCGCCCCCATTGCCCCCTTGCTCAAGCGGCCTGTCTTGGATGCACATTGGGTCGTGCAGCTCAAGACCGGCGAAGTCGTGATCGCTGTTCCGATCAACCAGAACGACGACCACCCAGCCGAGCAAGCCATCGAACGGACCCGGCAACTGATCCCGGCACTGCGGGACGTGGCCTTCAATCGCCGTTGGTCAGGATCGAGT
>CAMAVF010000346.1 GCA_945861445.1 Planctomicrobium piriforme
ATCGAAACCCTGGCCATCCAGAACCCGAACGGTGGCGGTGGCCCGAACGGCGGGATTCCGATCGACTTCGGCGCGGCGACCGATTACCAAGTCGGGAACGGCCCGCGAGGTGTCGTCGCCGCCGACGTGAATGGTGACGGCATTCTCGACATGATTGTCGCGAATCGTAACAGCGACAGCGTCAGCGTCCGCTTCGGGAACGGATTCGGCGGCTTCGGGGCCGAAGCCGTGTACTCATCCGGCACGACCAAGAAGGACAGCAAACGGTCCATCACCGTGGCCTTGGGCGACGTGGACAATGATGGTGATCTGGATATCGCGGTGACGAACCGCAAGGCCAACACCGTCGGAGTCCTGCTCAACAATGGAACCGGTCACTTCTCAACGCAGACCTATTCGACAGGCGATAAGAAGCTCGGCAAATTCCCGATGTCGGTCAAGATGGGTGACATGAACAACGACGGCAATCTCGACCTCGTGACGACCAATGCGAGCCGGGGTAAGAAGAGCAGCAGTATTGCCATTCTGCTGGGTAACGGAGCCGGCTCGTTCGGGACCGCGAACACCACGCTGGTTGAAGGCCGGAAGGCTCGCGACCTGGTGCTGGGTGACTTCAACGGCGACGGCGATCTCGACGTCGTGGCGACGAACTTGCTCAGCCGTGAGATCGTCTTCATGGCCGGCAACGGTGCCGGCGGACTGGCGGCACCCGTCGCCTACACGGTGGGATTGCAGCCCACATCCATCATTGCCGCGGACTTCAACGGCGACGGCATCCTGGATCTGGCGGTCACCTGCCAGGTCGTGCGAGAAATCAGCGTCCTGTTGGGAACTGGTTTGCCAGTGGGGACGTTCGGGGAAACGGTCGGGATCAAGTACCCGAACCTGGAACTGGAAATCTCCATCAATTCGGCCGACCTCAACGGCGACGGCAATGCCGATCTGATCATCGCGAACCGTGTCACGAACACGCTAAGCTACATGCTCGGCCTGGGCAACGGCACGTTCGACACGCGGGTCGACTTCAAGGTCGGCGGCGTGAAGGGTCGCGAACCAGTGGCCATTGCCTACGGTGACTTCAACAACGACGGCGCAATCGACCTGATGGTCGCCAACGCCGGCACCGACGACGTCAGCGTCCTGCTCCGCAATCCGATCGTCTAACAAATCGGATCGCACAAGTCGTTAGAAAACGGTTAACCCCGTGATGCGTCGAGGGGGCCAGTCAATGGTCCCCTCCACGCACCCACGGGGTTAATCATTTTGGTGAGTGTGACGGTTCGTTGTAGGATTGAGGATGGTCTTCGCCCCTACTGTTTCTAAGTAGGAGCGCATCACAAACTGGGCAGGCGAGCCGGGCGGCGTAAGCCCTCGGATTCTTCTGTCTGGTACGGAGTCTGTGGTGTTGTCTACAGAATCCCGGGGCTTACGCCGCCGGGCTCGCCTACATATTTATTTCTGCGCACTGACATAGGATTTTAAACAGAAGCTCACGAAGGACACGCAGACTTACCTCGATACATCAAGGTTCAAAGCGGCGGACTTGAGCTGGTGCGCCAGTTCGGGGGCGCCGATGGTGCGCCTCGCGGCGAGAGAGTTGATGGGAGTGAGTGGAGAGTAGACTTAAGACAGATTGAAGAAATACCAGGGATCAAAGCGGGTGAAGGGATCAAAGAGTTCGGTTCAGGATCAAAGAAGTCAAAGAGAGCGCGAGATCTTGGCGCGTGTCTGGACTGTAAGATGGGCACTCCTGCCCGTCTGTATTTGGTGTGTCTAGGATTGAAAGACGGGCAAGAGTGCCCATCTTACGGACGAAGACGATCGGTCAAAGAATTCAAAGAAATCAAAGAGTTCAAAGAGTTCAAAGAGTTCAAAGAGTTCAAAGAGTTCAAAGACCGCACGTCGAGGTGCAAAGTCGCCAATGAATAGGTTCCGAATAAGTGTGACCGCACCTAACCAACAGTCGGCGAAGTAGATCGGACATCGCGTATCGAATGACGGGGGAAGATCGCAGTACACATGTGTCCAAAGAATTCAAAGAAATCGTCTGTAGGATGGCCGCCCTCGGCCGTCGTATTCTTCAGCGCTGAAAAGGGCGGCCATCCTACATTGGGTGCGGTCAAAGAATTCGGATCAAAGAAAACGACTTTTTTGAGGGTGGAAGACGGCAACGGGCCCGAGCACACGCGGTGAATCAGTAACTCATTGGTATGCAATAAGATAAGGCTTTACCAATGAAATCGGTAGTCTATACGCCAGTTCAAAGAAATTAAAGAATTCAAAGAGAGCACGAGATCTTGGCGCGTGTCTGGACCCTAGGACGGGCACTCCTGCCCGTCGGTATTTGTGAATGCAGAGACGGGCAGGAGTGCCCATCTTACGGGACGAAGAACATGACCTCCTGCCACTCTTGCCGTGGCAGTATCATGGAGGGCAGAACGATGAGGATGTGTCCTGCGTGACCGCTTTGGGTCACCCGAAAGGTCGGCCGGATACCGCGACGAATCAACTCAAGACGCCGGGAATCGTCTTCCAACTTTGGGCGACTCCGGTGAGGCGTTCTTGCCGGCCGTTGTTTTCGAAGAACAGATCGTCGGGACTGAGGCCCAGGGCTGTGAGGATTGTCGCGTGCAAGTTCTTGACGGGTTGAATCTGATCGACGGCTCGCAGGCCGATCTCGTCGGTGGCACCGATCACGCTGCCCGCCTTGACGCCGCCACCGGCCAGCCAGACGGTGAAGCCGTAAGGGTTGTGGTTGCGGCCCTTGTTGCCCTGCATCATCGGGGTTCGACCAAATTCGCCCGCCCAGATGACGAGGGTCGTGTCGAGCAGGCCGCGTTGCTTCAAGTCGCCCAGCAGCGCCGCGATCGGCTGATCGGTCTGGGCGGCGTTCCGATTGTGGTACTCGGTGTTGCTGTCGTGCCCGTCCCAGCCCAGTTTGTCGACTGCGTTATACAGTTGGACGAACCGAACTCCCTTTTCGACCAGACGCCGCGACAGCAGGCACATCCGGCCGAAGGTGGACTTCGATTTGTCCGCGTCATGGACCGCGTAAGCGTCCTGCGTTTCCTTGGTTTCCAGCGACAATTCACCGATATCCAGGGCCTCGGACTGCATGCGATAGGCCAGTTCGTACGACGCAATCCGGCCGTCCAGATCCAGGACTCCCGGCCGTTGGGCCGCGTGCTTGCGGTTCAGGGCCTGAGCGAAGTCCAGGGTCGAACGCTGCACTCCGGCGAGTTCGCTCGGCGGTTGCAGGTTCAGGACGGGCGAGCCTTCATGGCGGAACTGCGTCCCTTGAAACGCCGCGGGCAGGAACGCGTTGCTCCAGTTCGCCGAGCCACCCAGCCCGCCGACTTTATAGAGGAGCACATACCCCGGCAGATTCTGGTTGGCCGATCCCAGACCATAGGTGACCCACGAACCCAGGCTCGGCTTGCCACCGAGGATAGCTCCGGTATTCAACAAATAGGTGGCAGGCGCGTGGTTCGAGCTCTCGCTGTACATCGACCGCACCTGGCACAACTGGTCAATGTGCTTGGCCGTATGCGGCAGGAGTTCCGAGACCCACTGTCCGTTTTTTCCATGCTGAGCCCATTTCCATGGCCCGGCCATCAGTTCGTCCTTGCAGGCATTGAAGACGCCACCGACTTTATCCGGATGCTTCTTAAAGGATTCGGGGACTGGCTTGCCGTTGAGCTTCAGCAATTCCGGCTTGTAGTCGAACAAGTCGAACGTCGACGGGCCACCGTATTGGAACAGGAAGATGACCTGCTTGGCCTTGGGAGCGATCTGCGGCAGCCGCTCTTTGAGCGGCTGCAACGGATCAATCGGAGCCGGCTTGGGCGAAGCCGCCCGCAGTTCTTCCGCCAGGAGGGCGCTCAAGGCGACACTGGCAAAGCCGCCGCCGGTTTGAGTCAGAAAGTCGCGTCGTGATTGGAACATTTGAGATCTCATTAGTCGATATAGGCAAATTCATTCAGGTTCAGCACCGCTCGGCACAGATCGGTGAAGGCCAACAGGCCCGCACGATCTCCGGCCGCTTTGTGCTCGGCCAGGTGACGCGTGAGGAATCCCGATGACAACTCCAATTCCTCATCCGTCGCCGCACGGTTCAGAACAGTTTGAAACAAGCTCTCAGCCAGCCGTTTAGTATTCTTAAGATCATTGACAATTAACTTTTCGTTCGGGCCGCTCAAGCGAGCCGCCAGGGCTTGTGCATAGCGGACCCCTTCCGGACTATTGAGCAGCATCAGGGCTTGCGGGGCCACGACAGTCGTGTCTCGGCGAGCACATGACACGGTCGTGTCAGGCAAATCGAAGGCTTGCAGGAACGGAATTGGCAGGCAGCGCTTGCGGACCAGGAACACGCTGCGAACATCCGTCTGCTCGATGGGATCGGCGTACCAGCCCTGCATGCGTCCGCCGTCCCCGCCCTTCTCTGCTTCGAGAATGGCAGGCTGAGCATGTCGCAACTCTTCCGAGACGGGCGGCCAGAGGGGCTTGCCGGAGTCATACGGTTTCAACAGTCCGGTCACCGCCAGCAGGCTGTCACGCAGCGTCTCGGCATCCAGTCGGCGGACGTTTTGCCGCCAGAGCAAATGATTGTCGGGATCCAGACGCCGGCGGTCGGCGATCTCGCGCGATGACTGGCGATAGGTGGCCGAACTGACGATCAACCGGTGCAGTTGCTTGATCGACCAATCGTGGCGCATGAACTCGACGGCCAGCCAGTCGAGCAGTTCCGGATGCGTGGGCCGGGCCCCGCTGTAGCCGAAATCATTGGCGGTCGCGACCAGCCCCGTGCCGAAATGTTGTTGCCAGATGCGGTTGACGATGACGCGTGCGGTCCAGGGATTATCAGGTGATCCGATCCAGTTGGCGAGTGCCAGGCGGCGGCCGGTCGTCGTGTCTCGGGGAGGAACAATCTCGGCCGGTCCCGGTGTGAAGACGGAAACGAAGCCGGGGGGCACTTCTTCCCGCGGGGCCGAAAAGTCCCCTTGATAGAACACGTGAGTTGCCGGCACGCTCGAACCGGCGTCGGTCGCTCCCATCGTCCGGCGAGGTTGGCGTCGCTTGGCTTCGATCTCCGCCAGCTTCACCTTGAGTTCTTCATGCCGTGGCTTGTTGGCCTTGTCGAGCTTCGCTTGCTCGGCCTTCAACGGGGCCGCCTGCTGGTCCAACTCGGCGTTGTGCTTGTCGATGGCGGCTTGCTCGTCGGCGAGAGAAATCGAGAGATCGTCGCGCGGGGTGACTCCGGCGAAGAAGGCTCGCAGGCGGTAGTGATCGGCTTGGGACAGCGGGTCGTACTTGTGATCGTGGCACTGGCAGCACGACATCGTCAGCCCGAGAAATGCCGACGCGGTGGTATTAGTGAGGTCGGCCATCATCTCGGCCCGCAGCCGCACCTCTTCTTGAAAGATCCCCGCCGTGCTGTCCCACTGACCGAGTCGCAGGAAGCCGGTGGCGATCAGCATGTCGGCCTCGGCGGCCGTCTTCGGCGGTCCGGCCACGAGTTCATCACCGGCGATCTGTTCCCGAATGAATTGAGTGTACGGCTTATCGTGATTGAACGACCGCACGACATAGTCGCGATATTGCCAGGCCAGCGGACGGAACTCGTCACGCTCGTAGCCATTGCTATCCGCATACCGCACCACATCGAGCCACAACCGTGCCTGCCGTTCCCCATAGCGTGGCGAATCGAGCAGCCGGGTTACCACCTTGTTGTAACTCTCCGGAGACTTGTCTTCGAGAAAGGCCGCGACATCCTCGGCAGACGGAGGGAGACCGGTCAGATCGAACGTCACCCGGCGAATGAGCGCCAGGCGATCGGCCTCCGGTGATCGGGACAGACCTGCCTTAGACAGTGCCTCCCCAAGGAAGGCGTCAACGGGGTGAGCCGGATTGCCCTGTGCCGGTACCGGCGAAGCGACCGGCTTCTTCAGTGACCACAGATCAAGTCGCTCGCCGCGAAAGATCTTACGGATGGGGTTCCGCTTGTCGGTGAAAGCGTCGCCCGCGGGCTTGTCGCTGGCGGGTGAGTTGAAACCAGGCCGATACGCATCCAGCGAGGCGACATTCGGTCCGAGGATGAGCGCGTCGAAAAACGCCTCTTCGCCGCGGTCGCAGGTGGGCGAACACCCGGTCAGCGTGAACTCGCCCATGTCCTTCCAGAGGTCGAAGGTCTCGATGGTCCAATCCGACGGGGCCACGTCTCGCACGGAGATTGCGGCCCACTCAGTCGTATTGGGACCGGCGACGTAACGCCCCTTCGCGACCTTGGCGTCGGGCCAGTTCCCATTCGCGGCGATCTCGATCATGACGCTGCCCGGACCCCGCTTCTTCCAGGCCAGACGCAGATAGCGAAATTCGCCTGCCTGGGGCTTCTCGCGAATGGCGAATTGCCAGCCGGGGATCTTGGCGTTGTCGCGTTGCAGGGGTGTCATCCCCAACGACGCCTTACCGGCAAATGGTCCTTCCGTGGTGATTCGCCCCTTGCCGTTGCCACTCGTCAGTGCGGCGAGGAACTGCGGTTCATCTTCGAACATCACGGCCACCGGTTCCGGCCACGCGGCATTGGCTTTGACCCATTCGGTCAGGATCTTGATTTCTTGATCCGTCAGCTTCTGTTTCGGCGGCATCTGCAGATCGGGATCATCAAACGTAATCGCCTTGACGAGCAGACTCTTCTCAAGATCACCCGGAACAATCGCCGGACCCCGATCGCCGCCAGCCTTGGCCGCCGCGAAGGAATCAAGCCGCAGCCCCCCTTCCTGCTTTTCCGGCCCATGACAGGCAATACATTTCGCCTCCAGCAGCGGCTGAACCTCGTCCACAAACCGCGAGCCAGGATCGGCCCACGCCGGTTGTACGAGCAGTTCTGCGGGCAGCAACAGGGCCGCAGCAAAGAGTCCGTGGCAGAGATGTTTCAAAATAACAGATCCAGGTGGGAGGCGGATGCCTGCATGGTACGGTCGTGGGTACAGGACGAGGATCTCAGCGAGCGCGCAAACAGACACGAACCAGTTCAGAACCAGTCGCACCGAAAGGCAGCCTGTATTACACCAGTCAAACATGCCAGTTGGCAAGACCGCATGCTGCCTTGGTCCGCGACGTATCCAGTGAATTGTCAGACAATCGAAGTCGGTCGGGCAGTTGGTGAGATGATTTGAAAGGGTTCCGAATCGGGCAATCGGCGGATTTAGTGCTTGACGGGGTACGGGTTGCAAGATTATATAGAAAATCATACATCAGTGTCGTTCGATATTGATGATCTCGTTTGGGGCATCCTACGAGCGATCTCGGTCCTTGCTTTTCAGATTTTTTTCGTCAGCGCAGGCGGAAATGCATCATGAGGCTTCAGAAATTCCCTCCCCGGGCGCTTGCACGTACTGGGTTCACGCTCATTGAGTTACTCGTGGTGATTGCAATCATCGGCGTCCTGGTCGCCCTGCTGCTGCCAGCAGTTCAGCAAGCGCGCGAGGCCGCACGCCGTTCGCAATGCAAGAACAATATGAAGCAAATCGCGTTGGCCGTAGCCAACTTCGAGTCCACGTTTGGCATGTATCCATCAGGATTCAATGCCAACGCCGCGGGACCTCTGCCGTACCTGCTGCCCTATCTTGACCAGACCGCGATGTTTATACTTCGCGCGGCAAGGAATGAGGTCTTGGCGAGGCGTTGGTTTTTTGGGATGATGGGTGTTGGTGTCTGATGGGGAATGGGCAGGATGAGTGAGGGGTCAAGGATGACTCGACTGACGTTTTCTGAGGAAGATCGGCTGCGGT
>CAMAVF010000347.1 GCA_945861445.1 Planctomicrobium piriforme
GTTCTGCCCTCCATCATCCTGCCAAATGAGCGTGGCAGAATGATGGAGGCAGATTGATGGGGGCAGCGAGTTCGAAGGGATCAAAGAAACCAAAGAGTGGGGACACGTGAAATACCACACGGCGATCTCCATTCCAGGGCCCTCCACAAACGCCTTGAATCAGACATCCCTCTGCACTAGAATCAACGCCTGTTGATGCGTGTTTCTCATGCTGCCTTCCATGTAACGCCGACATCTCTATGTTGATGTGGTGTTGAATTCTGCCTGACTGCGGCTTTTTGAACAGAGACCTTGATGTTTTCGTCCCCGTCCCTACGGTTCTGGTCTGCTGTGGTCGTGGCAGGTGTGAGCAGCTTCGCGACCGTGGCGCACGCTGACGATCCGTTTCGCGAACGAATCGTGCCGTTCGTCAAGCAATTCTGTGCTGACTGCCACAATGCCGACTTGTCCGAAGCTGAGCTGAATCTCGTCAAGTACGGATCGGCCGAAATGGCGGCCGAGGATTTCCGTCAATGGGAACACGTCATCACGTTCGTGCAGCGCAGCGAGATGCCGCCCAAGTCCGCCAAGCAACAACCCTCGCCGGACCAACGGGCTGAGATCCTGAAGACCTTGCGGACGGTGCTGGACGGTGAAGCTCGTAAGCTGGCGGGCGATCCGGGCGTCGTGTTGCCGCGGCGGTTGAGTAATGCCGAATATGACCACACGATCCGCGATCTGACCGGAGCCGATATCCGGCCGACGCGTTCTTTTCCGCTTGATCCGGCTGCGGGCGAGGGGTTCGATAACACGGGTGAAGCGCTGGCCATGTCGCCCGGTTTGTTTACGAAGCTGTATGCGGCGGCGCAGCATGTTGCCGATCATGCCGTGTTGACCACCACCGGTCTGGAGTTCGCGCCGTTTCCCGTCGTCACGCTGGCCGACAAGACAACATTCTACGAACAGGCCATTCTGCAGTTCTACGAGCAACATCAGGTTGATTATGAAAGGTACCTGACCGCCTGTTGGGAATACCGTCACCGGCCCGCGGCTCTGAAGAACAGGACGCTCGAAGACTGGGCGAATGAACGCCGCCTGAGTGTGAAATATCTGCCGCTGCTCTACGAGATCTTGCAAGGCGATCCCGCGGCGGATCACTATTACGTCGGCTGGCTGCGTCGCCGTTGGAACGAATTGCCCGGGCCAGTGGATGCTGCCGCGCCGACTATGTCGAAAGAGACAAGCAGTTCGATCTATCGCCTCACGCGGGAGATTTTTAAACTCAGTCAGCAGTTGTGTCCCAAGGAAACACCGGCGATCGTCGCGCATGCCGGCAACGCTCCGATCGAGCATCTGGACAACCGCCGCAAAACCGCAGGCGAGCGGGACACGTTCAATCCAAAGTCGATCCAGCCGAATCGCAGGCTGCATTGGGAGTATCGGGGTCTCGACCGCCGGGACTTCGTGCGAATTGTGATCAGCACCTCGCAATTCAATCCTGGCACGGCAACCACGCAGGGGTACGTGATCCTGAAGTCGATGAACTTCACGACCGCACCTCGTGACGGCTACCAGCCGAACGACGACAAGCGAAACACGTCGCTCAAAAAAATTCTAGCCGAACATGCCCCAGAACAACTGGAGCGGCTGAAGCTTGGCGTCCACCCCACGGGCGCCACAGTCGAGGTCGACGCCTGCGTGGTGGCCGCGGGGGATACACTGGAAATCGAAGTCCCGGCGAAAGCGTTTGTCGGTACAAAAGAAACCCGGTTCTTTACGGACGTCGAACTGGATCGCCAGCACACGAAATCCAACTTCGTGTCGGTTTCGATCTACGATCAGAAATCCTCACCCAAAGACAAAGACAATCCCGAGACGCGCTCGCAGGAACTTGTCACGCTGCTGATCGATCCCGATCAACCTGCGGCGCGCGACGTCGCTCTTTCCGGGTCCGCATTTTGTTGCCTGTTCCCCAACCGCTTCTACTATGTCGACGAGACCCGCGGCTTGTCGGCGGGATTTCACCTGATCGAAGGGGTCTTTCGCGACGATCAGCCCCTCTGCAAAATCGTCCTCAGCGAAGCCGAGAACCGTGAGCTCAACCGCCTCTGGACCGAACTCGAATTCGTCACCGAGATCACCGAAAAGATGCTCCGGGGATTCGTCTTCTTCGAGCGTTCCGAACGGAATTTCATCAAGGGTGAGGAATTCGACGCGTTCAAGGAAGACGATCCCAACCTCATCGAGACTGAAACACTCGCCCGCTTCGAACGGCTCTATCTGAACCACGCCAATGCCAAAGCCCCTATTGAAGAATTGCAGACGCACCCGATCCATCTCTTTTTCGATCGGATCCGCCACGGGCTGAAGCTGCGTCACGATCAATTGCGGCAGGCCGAGTCCACCTATCTGCGCAACATCGAAGAATTCGCGAAGGCGGCGTATCGACGTCCGCTGGCAGCGAAAGAACTGGCGGATCTGCGAGCGTTCTACCAGGAAATCGCCGGCAAAGAAGACCAGGGAGTCGAGCAGGCCGTGCGCGCGTCGATCGTGCGAATTCTCGTCTCGCCCTACTTCGGTTGCCGCATCGATCCCTCGCCCGAGGGCAGCACCGTGCAACCGCTCAACGATCTGGCCCTGGCGTCGCGTTTGAGCTATTTTCTCTGGTCGTCCAAGCCCGACGCGGAACTGAATGGTCTCGCCGAAGCCGGCAAACTGCATGACGAGCAAACGCTGTTGACGCAGACGCGGCGGATGTTGAAAGACGCCAAGGTGTCCGACTTCGCGCGTGAGTTCTACGGGCAATGGCTCGGCTACCGCGACTTCCCGCAACAAGAATCGGTGGATCGAAGTGTCTTCAAGGAATTCGACGATCCCCTGAAAGCCGCGATGTTCGAAGAGCCGACTCGACTGGCGGCCCATTTGATCCGCAATGACCTGCCGATCACGCAGTTGCTCGATTCCGACAGGACGTTCGTCGATGAACGACTGGCCCAGCACTACGGTCTGCCGTTCAATGGACCGAAAGGCGAATGGATCACGGTCGAGGGACTTCAAAGTCGCGGCCGTGGCGGCATCCTCGGCATGGCCGTCTTTCTCACGAAGAACTCGCAGCCGCAACGGACCAGCCCCGTGAAGCGTGGATTCTGGGTCGTGCATAAGATCCTCGGCGAACATATTCCCGCCCCGCCAGCGGACGTCGTCGCGCTCCCCGCGAAAGAAACTGACACCAACGGCAAGACCGTCCGCGAACTGCTCGCGCTGCACGTCGAATCCGCCAAGTGTGCCCGCTGTCACGTCCGGTTTG
The DNA here is from genome assembly GCA_945861445.1 of Planctomicrobium piriforme. Classification (GTDB taxonomy): domain Bacteria; phylum Planctomycetota; class Planctomycetia; order Planctomycetales; family Planctomycetaceae; genus JAKFVC01. The sequence continues at coordinate 3,287 of CAMAVF010000347.1, forward strand.
ACTCGGTCGGGCTCTCGATGGAAGGCTTCGATCCGATCGGCCGCCAACGCACAAAAGATCTCGCCGGCCGATTAGTGGACAATGTTGTGAAACTGTCCGACGGCACCGAAGCCCGTGGCATCCCGGAATTCGCCCGGCAACTCCTCAAGGAACGCCGCGACGATTACCTGCGCACATTCTGCCGCAAGTTGCTGGGCTATGCCCTGGGCCGTTCATTGCAGTTGTCCGATGAAGTTTTGCTGCAAGTGATGCGCACTGCACTCGACGCCCATAGTGATCGCATTGTACCTTTAATCGAAACCATCGTCCGCAGTCCTCAGTTCCGCAATCAGCGCTGTCGCGATTTCACGACCGCCCAATTTCGGACTCAGAACCAGGGAGAGAGTCGATGACCTTCAGAAAAGTTTCACGCCACAACGCAGCCACGGAATCTCAGAAGAGTTCCGCACCCGTCTCGCGGCGTACCGTACTCAAGAGTCTCGGCGTCTCTGTCGCCCTTCCGTGGTTGGAGTCGGTCAATGTCTTCGGCGGTGACGCGGCGAAAGCAACGGCACCCCCAAAACGGTTCGCGTGCCTGTTCCAAGGGGATGGGATCTCGCCCCCCGACTGGTGGGCCAAAGGCCAGGGGGACACGATGGAACTCAGTCCCAGCCTCGAGGCGCTCGTTCCGTTCAAATCGAAGATCAACGTCATCAACGGTCTGTTCAACCGCAACGCCGGCGGCGGCCACGCCCGGTGTACGGGCAACATCCTATCGGGAGTGGCACTGCAGCGCGGCCGCATCATTCGCGGCGCCGCCAGCCTGGACCAGATGCTGGCGCGGCACAATGAGCAGGAATCGGCCATGCCGAGTCTCGTGCTGGGCTGCGAGCACCCGGTCAGCGGCTACCACGAGAGCCAATACTCGATGGTCTATGCCTCGCATATCTCGTGGCAGAACTCCGAATCGCCCGTGCCGATTGAACTCTATCCGTCACTGGCGTTCGACAGCCTGTTCGGCAACAAGGCCGGCAAACTGCAGGGCAGCATCCTCGACCATGTGCTCGAACAGGCCAACGATCTGCGCCGCCAGGTCAGCGGTTCGGACAAGGTGAAGGTGGACGAATACCTCGCCTCAGTCCGCGAAACCGAGCAACGCGTCCGCAAGCTCCAAGCCCAATCGACAGACGATACACAGACCAAAGCACGCTCCGGCCAGCGTCCCCCCGACGGTCTGCCGAGCGACCTCCGCGACTACGCCCGCTCGATGTGCGACGTCATCGCCCTCGCCTTCCAAACCGACCGCACGCGAGTCGCCACGCTGCTGCTCTCGCGAGATCTGTCAGGCCAGGTTTATCCCTTCCTCGGCATCCGGGACGACCATCACAGCTACTCGCATGCGAACACCGGCCCCGACTATAAGAAAATCGTCAAGTTCCACGTCGAACAATACGCTTATCTGGTTGGGAAACTGGCCTCCATGCAAGAGGGAGACGGCACGGTCCTCGACAACTCCTGTATCCAGTTCATCTCCGAACACTGGGACGCACACAACTCGAACCAAGTCCCCGTAGTCCTGGCCGGCGGCCTGAGCGGCACGCTGAAAACTGGCCGCACACTGGACTACCTGGAAGCAGGCAACGACCGCCGCAAACTCTGCAGTCTGTACCTCACCGTTCTCGACCGCATGGGCCTCCAACGCCCCACCTTCGGCGACGCCACCGAGCATCTCGCCGGTATTTGAAATGCGTATCGAGGAACATCGCTTCAGATCGTAGCATTGCCGCCCTCGGCCGTCAGGCAGTCCCAATTGGGCGAAGGGAACGAGATCACATCGGAAAACGAAAAAGCCGTCGGGGACCGAAAACGCCATTCGATTCCTGACACCTTTGTTTTCGAGGACTAGCCGAACCGCGCCCTCAACATGTGGAACCTTGGGGGGACACATGAAGACAGCCCGGCCGCTTGCGGCAACCGGGCTGTCGGGAACACTCGAGGATTATCGGCAGGCATTCAGAATCAATAGAAAGGCCCCCTCGGAGCCTAGACCAAAGGGGGCCTTCTCCAGCCTCGTCTCACCTGAATCAGGTGACGTTAACTGACTTCGTCGCGATATTGCTTTCCAAACCTGTATTATCCGTAATCCGGAAACTGATCACCCGCGGGCCTGGCTGTGAACCTGTGCCTCGGAAGATCAAATTCTGCATCACGACCTGCACCCGGTCCTGGGTCGCATTGGCATTGAACTCGATATGCAACGGCGAACCATGCAGACCTCCTGTGATTGAACCAATCACCGTACGGCCGATTCGCAATTCGCCGCGTCGTGCATTGACGAGACCGCGGTTGGCGCCTAGACGGCTAAAGCCGAGCGTATCTCTGCGACCCAGCCCCGATATAATGGCGACATCCAGATGCCCGCCAGAGAAGCTGGGGGAATCGGTATCAATCAAGTCGATGGCCGGATCGATGACCGTCTTGCGGTGCTTCCTGGCCTGCGTCGTGCCCGCAGAGGTAACGATAATGGGGGCCTCACCTTGTTCGATCACCGTGAGGTTAACGGTGGCGAGATTGCCATTGGTGGTGCCGTCATTAGCCCGATAAGTGAAACTGTCGCTCCCGCTAAAGTCTGCATCGGGCGTGTAGACGAACGAACCATCGGGATTGAGAACCACAGTCCCGTTCGCCGGGGGCGTCACTAATACTGCAGTCAATGGGTCACCGTCGGGATCGGTGTCGTTGGCGAGCACGCCGGAACCCGGAGCGATCGTCAGGGTTGAGTCCTCATTGATGAAGTACGCGTCATTCACGGAGAGCGGCGCATCGTTGGTGTTGATGACCGTCAACGTAACGGTGACGGTATTGCTGTTGGCCGTTCCATCATTTGCGTGATAGGTAAATGAGTCCCCACCACTGAAAGTGCTCGTCGGCGTATAAATAAAAGAGCCGTCCGGATTCAGTGTGAGTGTTCCATTGGCAGGACCGTTGTCCAGAACCGCGGTGAGGGTGTCACCATCGGGATCCGTATCATTGGCCAGCACATCTCAAGACTTCGTAGTCCTGGACGCGGTGGTGAAATAGAGGGGGGCCCGCGATGGTCGAGATTTCGCGGAGCCAGTAGCGCACCGCAATTCTTCGAGTTGCTCGGCGACGCGCAAACAATGCGCAGAACGCCAGTCACGAGTTCGGTGAAGATTCATTCTCCACCGCCAGACTGCAACGGATCATCACCAGAGAGGCATGACCTGATTCAGAATTTCATCGCGACCGCGGGCAGCGCGGTCTCAATAAGATGTTGGCGACATAGGCGGAAGGCACAAACTATTCCGAATGTGAGAATTATTATGAAATACGCTTGGACATTCCAAAAAAGGCACGAATGCAAGGACCTTCAAGCTCCTGTTCACAAGCGCACGGGGTGATTGGTGATGAATCAATTTGACTGCCGATTGATCAGGAGTTCTCACCCGCATTATTCACAGTCTCCTCAATGAGCAAGCGGAGTGCAGCTCGGGTAACCTGCAGCGTAAGCGAGGGCAACCTATAACTACGCCCTCGCTTACGCTGCGGGTTGCCAGCAAGCCGTGAATAATCCGGGCTATGCCGCCGCAAACACTGGTTAACGCGGAGTACAGCGGCAAAACAGAAATGGCACAGCACCCCGTCGCGCTCCCTTGGAGCAGTAGGGTTTCATCACCCCGTTTCCGGCCAGCATATTCATCCTGAAAACAGGTCACAGTTTGTATCGGCTGAATGCGCAATGACCCCGGTATGCTTCAAGCATGCCAGCCATGCACGCCGACTTTTAAGTGTGGTGGGACGCTGATCGAGGGATCATGAAAAACAAACATGGCCGGAACCGAATATCACATTCGGTTCCGGCCATGTTTCCGTCTCTTGACTATGTGTGTCCCGCCAATCCTATGCTCTCCGGCGGACGTTGATCGTCTGCGTGATTGTGCTGGAGGGGACTCCGGAATTTGCGAAGGTGACCTGGAACGAGCGAGCTAGGACCTTCAATCCGCTGCCCTGAGTCGAGAACGTGATCCCCCGTAAGAAGGATTGAATATCGCTGCTGGACACACTTCCGCTCAACTGAATCTGCAGCGTCAGGATTCCACTGGCATAATGCGGTCCCGTGGTTGATCCCAGCCCACTCGACGCGGGAAAAACGAAGCGGTCGATCATCCTTCGAGACGTGCCCACCGCATTCACTCTGATCGTCAATGTCCCACCTGCCAGGCTGGCACCGCCGGTCACTGTGACCAGCGGCAGGATCGAAATCGGGGATTGCCGATTGACCCAGGTGACGGTGTTGCCGCCGAGTGCCAGCCTTGGTTCGTCGGTATCGGTGACGGTCACCGCGATCTGCTGAACAGTCAGGCCACCGTTCCCATCGTTCGCCGTGACCTGCACGTTGTAGACATTGTTCGCACCGGCATCTGTCGGAACTTCATAATCAGGCGCGGTCACGAAGACGAGCACCCCCGTGCTGGAAATGGAAAACTTGCCTTGATCCGCGCC
>CAMAVF010000348.1 GCA_945861445.1 Planctomicrobium piriforme
TCTCGCTCTCCTTTAATGAGGCTAATGCAATCTTCGCCTTGAACGCTGAACTGTGATACTTTCTCGCCTTTCCCATCCACGTCCTTCCAGAAGCTCGGTGCCCAAAACAGAGCATATTTCACTGTCCAGCTTTCTGGGACCATCATAACTCAATACTTTGGTCGGGCCAGGGATGCACTCGCTTGCGCTTTTTGAAGTTGCGCATTTCGCACGCGAATGCAGATGAAGGACTTTTTTGGGGAACACTGATCTGCGCTAATCTACGCTAATCCAGACAAAGACCAATCGTGGGGCGTCACACTTTCTTGTCTTAATTAGCGTAGATTAGCGTAGATCAGTGTTCCCATAATGTATTCTCAATCCCTCAAGATGATCAGTCATAGGAATCAACCCTGCCCCGATTTCGTCCAGAGCGCAACTTCAAAACTTGCGCTTCGGGCTTGTATTCCCGGTCACTTCGTGACCCGCCATTGGACTCGATTCGCTTCCTATAGTCGGTCTCCTGAGAATGGGCTAGACTGGAACCTCGTCGACTTCATCCACCTGTGTTGGAAATTAGGTATTGAATCGCTGGGCAACCTTCTCCATGTCAATTTGGTGGTTCGAGTCGAATCGTGTGGTTGCCTGGCGCCGACCTGGTGCAATGTACCTTATGTTCGTGATTTACCTCACCGGGTTCATGGTTTACGGACAGGCTGACAAGCCGTCGGCCGCCAAAACCAACATCCCCACTCAGGTGCGTTGGCTGCTGAAGGAGCTTGATGCCGATCAACGAGTCCGTCGTCAAAAGGCCGAACGCGAGTTACTCGACTTGGGCCAGGCCATCCTGCCGGAACTTCCCCCGCCGGAACTTCTGCCTAACCAAGCGGTCCGAGCGACTGTCGCCCGCGTCCGCGTCATCTTAGAACGCCGGCAGGCTCAGGAATCGGTTCAGCCGACTCGAATCACATCAGTAAAGGGCCTCAAGCTGCGCGACTGGCTGCACGAACTCGAACAGCAAACTGCCAACCCCATCGATGCCTCGGCCGTGCCCCCCGCTGCCGCGAATGCCACGATCAACCAAAGCTTTCAACAGACTCCCTTCTGGCAGGCCCTGGATGCCGTGCTGCTCCCGCAACAGTTGCGAATCCAGTTTGCTCCCGACTCATCCGCGTTGAAACTGGTCCCCGCAACAACACCTAGTGCCGATGCCGCGTGGAAGGTAGCCATTGACGGTCCGTTTCGGGTCGCCGTGGAGTCGGTCAAGACCCGCAAAGTGTCCGGCAACGAACAGCAGCAACGGCTGCGAACAGAATTATCCGTGGCACCAGAACCGCGGTTACGAGCGCTGTTCTTAAAACTGGCCGCCAAAGATTTTCAGGCCACCGGTCCCACCGGCCGCATCTTCGCTCCGGCCGATCCCCCGGCGCAGTTTGACTTGCCGTTGGGCGAAGGGGGGCGCTTTGTCCGCTGGAACCTGGACTTCGCAGCCAACAGCAACGTGCCCGCCGCCGAGATCTTCCCGTTGAAGATCCAGGGTCAGGCGATGATGCAGATCGACGCCGCCAGCGAACACATCCGCTTCACCGATCTCGTGGACGGTGCCGGAACAGCCCGCAGGCGCGGCGGCGTAACGGTCGCGGTGCAGAAAATCCAGGCCAAGGTGCAGCCAGATACGACGCAGACGGTCTCCATCAAAGTGCTGGTCGCCTACGACACGGGCGGACCCGCCTTCGAGTCCCACCGCACCTGGATCTTTCACAACGAGGTGTACCTCGACCGGAAAGAAGGGAATTCACTGCCCCCCAACGGCGGCTTCGAAACCGACCTGCAAGCGAACGGTTCGGTCGGCGTGACCTACCATTTTCAAGGACTGAAGGGACCGCTGGCGGATTACGAATTCATCTATGTCGCGCCAACGCTGATCGTCGACGTGCCAGTCAAGATTCAGCTCGAAGGGATTCGGCAGCCGGTCAAGAATTAGGCCGCCTAAACGATTGCGGGTTAGCAGCCGAAACGCCCCCTCGCGGATGAATTCTCTCCCCTCGCCCCAGTAATCTGGGGAGAGCGGCTGGGGGTGAGGGGCACGATCTTCCAATGATGCTGAGTTCTAGATTTACAGGGAAAACAGCCTTTTGGATGAGGCGATCTCAATGACGCTCGCAAAGCCCCTCACCCCCGACCCCTCTCCCCGGAGTACCGAGGCGAGGGGAGATAGAAAATCGTTTGTCACGATTGACCAAATAGGTTAAGTCAAAGCACTCTATCGATCGACCTTCGGCAACTTCGCGGCAATGCCCGCCGGTTCCGGATCTTCATACGGCAACGCCTTCAGAAATTCGACCAGGTCCGCAATCTGCGAGTCATTCAGGTGACTTGTCTTGCCGTGCTTGTCTTCCGGATTGCATTTGCGGAGCACGTCTTCCAGGGACTTCGCTTCGCCATGATGCAGGTAGGGCGCGGTCCGATAGACGCTCAGCAGTGTCGGTGTGTCGTACAGCGGACCCATCTTCTCCGATTTGTCCGACAACCCCGTCCCGACATCGTGCAGCTTATACGGTTTCACGGGCGTCGAATCGCTGTAATAGGGGCCGGTGTGGCAGGTGGCGCATTTCGTCTCCTGAGAGAAGAAGAGCTCTTTGCCCCGTTTGGCCGCATCACTGAGTCCCGCCTTTGAGTGGGGGCTCATGGGTACAGGATGCGCGTTCGAGTAGAAGGCCAGTGCGTCCAGCCCCTTCGATAAACCCTTGTTTGGTTTGTCCAGCGACTCATGAACCGGACCGCGCACCAAGCCCTGTCCCTGCATCAACTGGCCGCGAATCGTGTGTTCGAAATCTTGCGATTCATCGCGATCGGCCGACCAGTGCAGCGGGTGCGTCCATGCCATGGCGTACAGCGCCGTCGTATTCCGCAAGCCTTCCGGATTCTGCCAGGTACGGCCGTCTGAGTCTCCATCAGGATGACAACTGGAACAGGAAATCCACCGACGTCCCACCATCGGCTGCAGGGCCGTGTAGAAGAGAATCTTGCCCAGCAGCTTCTCGTCACCCAGCGGATTTTCGCACACGGGAATGTCGGCGATCTTTCGCAATGACGCGGTCTCAAAGCCCGAAACTTCGAAGTCCAATGTGTTGTAGACGTAGAATTGTTTGCCGTCCGGTGTGAAGCGGACCGCTCGCGGATTGTGCCCCAACTTCATGGTCGATCGATGAGCCAGTTCCCGATAGTCATCGTTGACGACGTCGCAGACATACATGTCGTCGGTCCCGGCGAACACCGTGCAGACCGTCTTGGCATCGGGTGAGATCGCGGTTTCCCAAGGATTGGCGACGACGAAGATACTTGTGAAGGCATCCATCGGCATCGTGACGCGTCGTCGGCTGTCGCCGGCACTGGTCGTCAACACGCCCACAAACGGCACCACAGAACCTTCCCCGCGGTTCACATGAATGCGCGACCGGATATGCGGCAGGTAGGCCTTGGGACGAGTCGGATGCAAGGCGATCTGGCGCGAGATATTGTCGGCGGCATTGCCGATCCAGCGGTCCACTTCTTTCCCGCTGCCCAGGTCAAATGCATGCACATTGGCCGTCAGATACTCGGTCACATAGAGGCGATTGTCAGCGGGCGACAGAGCAATGCCGCGCAGGAACGGAGGGGCCAGCGATTCACTGCGAATCGTGTTGCCCCCGATGTCCAATGTCCGAACAATCTTCTGCCCGGCGACATCAATCTCGACAATCTGTGCGGGATATTCCAATGTGACATACACCCGGCTGCCGTCAGGAGTCGCAACGATTCCATACGGTTCATCTTCCACGGCAATCCGACCAGTCACTTTGCCGGAGGCACCATCAGCAAGGACCACTTGATCGTCTCCGTACACGGTCACGGCGATGTTCGTGGTCTTACCCAGGAAGGTGACCCCTTCCGGATGGTGGCCGACGGAAATCTCATGTACGACCTGTTTTGATTGCAGGTCGACGATCGAGACCGTCCCATTGTCGCGGTTGGTCGCGGCCAGCCATTTGCCGTCGGCCGAAATATCCAACAGACTATTCGATGTTCCAGCCCCGGCTGGCAAACACCACAGGCAACACAACAGGAACGTCGTGGAACTCAGCTTCGCAAAAGACATCGTCACTCCTCACTGAGGGGAACATTTTGGGCCAGATTGTCGCTGGTTGCCAAATTGTAGCGAGCCCTAGCCAGCCTGCAATTGCTGTTCGAGCGCCTCCACCAGATCGTTGACACGCCAGGTCTGCGTGTGGATCTTGATTGGCTCTTCTTGCTTCAACGAGGCCAGGATTTTCTTTTCTGCGGCAATCACTGTGCTGTGATTGCGACCACCGAAGAAGTCTCCAATCTCCGCGTAGGCCGATCGCGTGTGTTTGCGAGCCAGGTACATGGCCAGCATCCGGGGCTGAGTCAGCGACTTTTGACGCTTGGACGACTTCATGTCCTCGATGGACACCCCAAACAAGGAACACACCGCCTGCTCAATGTCTGCCAACCGCACCACGCGAATACAGTCCCGTTCCAAATCAGCCAGCACCTGCCGGGCCGCGGTGACACTCAGCCGGCGCCCCTGCATCCGTTGATAGGCACACAGCGTGTTGAACGCACCGACCAGCTCGCGCACATTATTACGGAACCGATCGGTCATGAACTGGACGACTTCCGGCGAGAACTCGACCGAGTTCCGCAGCGCCTTGTTCTCCAGGATGCGTTGACGGGTCGTGGCATCGGGGGCATCGATCCGGCAGACCATGCCGGCCAGAAACCGCGTCCGCAGTTCGTCACTCATCTTGGTCAACAATCGCGGATGTCCATGAGCGGCCACGACCACCTGGCGGCCGTGGGACTCCAACTGCTGCAACGTGTAGAGGAACTCTTCCTGAATGCCGGGCTTGCCGACCAGAAAGTCGATGTCATCAATGATCAGCACATCGACCGAACGAAACCGTTGCCGGAAGCTCGGCAGCTTGCGGTCACGCAACGCCTGCGTAAAGAAATTGGCGAATCCTTCCGCCGTCAGATAGACGACCTGCCGCCCTGCAAACCGCGACTTGATCTCGCGACAGATACCTTCGAGGATATGGGTTTTGCCCACTCCGACCGGCCCATGCACGAACAACGTCGTGAACTGGGCCCCCGGGGTCAAACTCACCTGACGCGCGGCGGACAGGGCAAACTCATTGCACGAACCCGCGACAAAGTCCAGCAGATCGGCATAACGCCGCGTGGGACGTGACGCCGCTTCTGCGACCGGCTTGACGGCAGCCATCGTTAACTGCGGTTCCTTCTTCACACGCAGGACCGCGGGCACCGGCACGTCGGCCGGACGCGCAGCATTCGCCCGCGTCAATTCACGGTTCTCAGTGACCGGCACGCTGTTCGACTCAGGACGTGCCGTACCCGTGTTCGCAGCGCGGTCCTCTGCGGGCGCAACTGGCACGACAGGGCTGTGCAGCAAGACGGCCTTGATCGTCGTCGGACCTTCGGCAGGGGGCAGTCCGTGGCCGGCTTCGTAGCCGACTTCGAAGCGCACGTTGGCCGACAAGCCTAATACGGGCTGAGCGGCAGCCAGCAGAGCCGGGCGGAAGTTTTGCGGCAGCCAGTTGACCAGAAACGGATTCGTGACGGAGATGACCAACTCGTCACCCTCCACCCTGAACCGGGTCTTTTGATGAAACCAATGCTCATAGCGTCTTCTACCAATTGCGGCTGCGAAACTGCGGAGGATCAACTCCTCCGGCGAGGCACCAGCGGGGACCGGGGCCAAGTTGTCGGGCTGCATCGTGCCACCCCCCCAAGTGCGCGCAAAATCTCGGCCCAGACCATCCAGGATGTCTAGGTGCAGACCGGGACCGTTGCCGGAGATCCGGTTGCAGAGAAATGGCCCGCAACTTAATTAATGGGAATCAGATCGGGGACGGCTGGTTCCGCTACAGCACCATCTGGTAGCGGGACAAGCCGTGAAATCACTCACTCAGTGTCGCGAATCCTAACGAGCGAACTGCCGGAGGAAAAGCGCCAGCTTTCATTTCTTTTTTTCTTTTTTTTGCACGCTCTGCACATCGCATTAACCCGTGTGAAGCAGCCAGCTTGGGAGATGGTAAAACAGGTAGTCAAGCAATCCACGGTGTGCACAACTTGTGAATTCCTACCGCGTGTCTGCAGGGGGGAACCACACCTGTATCCGTTGTCGAAACCCAACGGAAAACCCACACGCAGCGTAAAGTTTCGCAGCGGCCTCATTTGCGTCATCCGCCGCGAGAAACAAGCCCTCGGCCCCCGCTTCGCGCGCGTTCCACAGCGCTGCACACAGCAGGGAAAAACCAAATCCCTGCCATCGAAACTGGGGGACCACACCCAGGTAAAGTAGCTCCCACATCTGCTGATCACGATGATCGGCACAGAGCACCACGCCGACGTCTTCGGAACCACAACGATAGAGCAACCAGTACCGTGATGCGGCATCCGCAACCATCTCGTGCCCGGCCAGACTGTCACGCGCGGACCGCCGCCCGCGCAACGCGGCACAGTCCTGGCTGCCGATGTAAGTCGCCTCCATCACACGCTCAAAATCGACGGAATTCTCGGGAGCATAAGCGATCGCCTCGCAACCCTCCGGCAGCACTGCGTGAGGAATTTCTTCCAGTGTGTGCTGCCAGCAGGCCAGATCGGCGAGACGCTCGAAGCCCGCTTGTTCGAGTAACTGTTGCGTCGCCTGGTCTTCCAACTGAGTCAAGCATTGGGCCATCTTGGCGCCGGAGGCTGCGACCCATCGGCAGCAGGCGACCGCCAACTCGCGAGCGGTTTCAAGAGGCACCGCAGGCACGACACGCGGTGGCCAGAAATGCGCAACACCACCCGGCTGACAGACGGCCAACACGACCCCCACGATCGCATTCTGCACGCGTGCCACATGCAAGCCCGCCAGGGACACATCACCACGTTCGGCCGCGGCGAGAAACTCATCCACCTGTTCGGTGAGTTCATCGATTTCGGGGCCATCCAGTAACAGTTCCAAGGCCGGACGTAATTCGGCAGTCGTGGGCTCGGTGATTTGGACTGCGCTGTCCGGGCTTCGTGATTCTTGAGGCAAACGGGGCTCACTCATTTTGGTTTCGGCGGTCCCCTCTAAATCCTCACAAGCGGGGCAATGCGTCCCACCAACCAAAGTACTGCTCACAAATTTTCAATAGAATGGGATTCTGCACGTTGTCGATCAGTATTAGTAGCGGAAAATAAATCGACACCAGATATTCAGCAGTCGATTCAGAGAACGCATCGCAATTCGCGAGCCAGATCAGAGGTCCCAAACTCAGTGGGTAAAGCGCGAGCAGGATCAGCAATCTCAATGCAACACGCAGCGCTCCGCCGCGTTTGATTTTTTCATCCATGTTGGCTCCCGGCTAACAAGGGCCACTGCGAGAAGTCGGTTGTCCACGAGGGATCTTACGCGAGACGACGGATTGAAGACAGATGGATTGATGGGTGAGAATTGCTCGACTCTGGAGAGATGAGCTACGGGGGTGTTGAGAATGCAAGCTCGAAGCGTAAGCGAGTGCATTCCGTTAGGAACGAACAATAAACGGACACTCGAGGGCTTCTCTTGAGCAGTTCCGTGGGACGGGTCGCGGAGCGACCACCGAAGGATAGGGGTAGGGAGGACCGATTGGTTTCGGTCCCCCCTCCCTCCGAACCGGACGTGCAGATTTCCTGCATCCGGCTCTCCGGTTGATGGTGTCACCTTCTTAAGGATTGACAGGCCGTGGCATGGGCGGTGATCAGACTATACA
>CAMAVF010000349.1 GCA_945861445.1 Planctomicrobium piriforme
TCAGAAACTGCCGGCTGTGATTCGTTGGCCGCGTCTTCCAAATCACCGGCCTCTCCCTTCAGCAGGACGTGGAGCTGAAATGCATCGCGCAAGAGGTCTCGGATCTTATCCGGGGCGATCTTCTTCTCCTGCCGGCAGTAGATCAACCACTGACCACTGGCTTCGGCATACGAACCAATATGTTGCTCGAAGAAGGTGCAGACGTCGAAATCGAACAGCCTGCGCAAGCGTGCTTCTTGGTTGCCATGCAGGTGATATTTCTTCGAGAACAACGGCTGATCTTCAAAGTCGATATCGCGACCGTCAAACGTCAGTCCGATCCAATCCAGAACCGATTCGGGACGACACAACCAGAGGGGCAAACGCAGCTCCGCAGATTGAATCGCGACAATTGTCGTATTGTGGTTTTGAGTATTCTTTCCGCTGCCGGTGACGTACCGCCAGTCGAAGATCATGACCTGGGTGGTCTCGGTTGATCCCGAGAGAAGATTCTCGATCTGTTGCGCGCGTCCCGCCTGCAGCAACGTGAATTGCGGCAGACCCGCGCGGATCTCGTCGCCGGCCTTCGCGGTGAACGTGAAGCCCAATGATTGCGCCAGAAGTTCCAGAGCCTGACGCCGACGACGCGTGACATAGGCGCTGACCAGCCAGATCGTCGTCATGATCAGGACGAAGCCAGTAACAAACAGATAGGGAATGAGTTGTTTCACACGAATCACACGAATGAGGATGGATGGTTGAATCGGTGACTTAAAACTAACCAAACCGTGGCGTCAATTTCAGGAAGATTTTTAGCCACGGACTAACACGGATTGAACACGGATAAATACAGAGAAATGTCACCTATTCAGGGCAATTAAAACGGTATGGGTGATCGTCACGATTCTCTTGAAAGACCCCGCAAACGATGATCCAATCCGTGTTTCATCTGTGTTCATCCGTGGCTAAAACTCTTCTTTAATCGACTTCAGACAGCAAACTCATCGCTTGAGTCTGAATCATTCGTCGCGGTCCGCAATTGTGCAAAACTAGTATTGTCTGGACTTCTTCAACTCCAACCGGACTTTTGCGTTTTCATTTTCGGGGACGTGCATTCAACCAGCAACGATCAGCCATGCGTTCGAGTTCTGCCAACGAATTAAGTTGGACAGAACGTCGCGTTCCCGTCCAACGGTTGGCTGGAAAATACCAGATTGCCGAGACTTCTTCGGGTTCCACGCCGGCATTTTTGGCCACGTCCAGAATCACCCCCAGTTGGAATCGATTTTGGGGATACAACGGGGCCCAAACCGATCTCAATGAAACCGGTTGAGGACGCAGTTGCCAGTCCCAAGTCTCTTCCCCGGCTTCCAATCTTCGCGTAGCTGTCTCCTGCCACGCGACAGGCAGCCGTTGCAGACCACGGTCCGTAATTCGTACCGTTAATTGCTCACCATGTTGCGCGTACAACCCCCACGCGGGCCACACGTCGCAGACGCCCCACGGCTCCAGGCACGGCCAGAACACGGCCCAGCCAATCAGCAGCCGTGCGATCCACTGACTGGGGGTAGTCCGCTCGATGCTAACGGAATCTGCCTGTGGTTGGTTCACTGAATTCCGTGCTTTGCCAAACAGAATGAAATTCTGGGCAATGAAGTAGCCGTTCCAGATCAAGACACCGGTCGAATGTCTCAGTCCCCAGGGCCCGAGCACAACGAGCAACAGCAGGTGCATGCCCGTGGCGCACCACAGGGCAGAGCGGCGTGAAACCGGCCAGATCAAACCGACGGCAATGAGTAATTCTCCGACAGGAAAGACCACAGGCCAGGCACCCGTCTGCCAGAACGGGGCACCCGCCGGTTGCGGGCCGCATGCCAAGTTGGTGAGTTCCACCAGAAAACTTCGACCGAGACCCGTACAGAACGAGGCGTCGCATTTCGAGACCGCCGAATAGAAGTAGATGCTGATCGTCAGCAACCTCAACAGCCCGACGGCCGACTGCCACCGCGCGGTCGCCAGTACGATCGCAACCAACACCAGTTGATAGACCCACGGCTGAAACCGATGCTGATCGAGCAGCAGCAAGCCAATCATCGAGCCGGCAAACAGCCACATGCAGATCCGGTTACTCATGGAATCAGGTCGCGTCACGCTGCTGGCGACCAACGACACCGCAACAACCGGCACGAGGCACAGATCAACAACTTGAGGAACTGCACATCCCCACGCAAACCACGGCACCTGCGGAAAGTCATCGAAATTGACCCACAACCAACGCGTGGCAACGAGCAACCCGAGACCGAACCCAGTCAACACCCAGCGCAGACAGACCGCGCTCTGTTCAGAGGGAAGATCGCTCGCGAGCGTCATGACGCGGCTCCAGGTTTGCATTTGTTCCGCAATTTGTCCCGTAGGGACACCTGATAATAGCCCACCGATTTATCGGTGGGTTGAGGGGCAAAGAAACCGCCAAAGCCCCGGAGGGCAACGCAGTGAAGTTTTTTTTGCCAGGGGCTGGTGAGGCTCCTGCCGAACCGCGTAGTCTTGCGACACTCGATAGACATCCGCGGCTCGGCAGGAGCCTCGCCTTCCCATCGACTTGAATCACATACCCGACTGTCTTTCCTCCCTACGGAACTGATTCGGCTGGGATGCATCATCTCCCCACCATTGAAACGGTGGGCTATTGTCGGGCGTCCCTCGCGGGACGCAGACCATTACGAAACCTGGATGCGAAGAGAATCCACAACCCGCCGCACGTTTTGAAACGCGGCTGAGTCCGGGATCCCTGCCGCGGACTGCAGCTCTTCTTGCAATGTTCCCAGCAAATTGTCCTTCAATTGCCGTGCCAGCCATTCCAGGCGGTGCGTGGTAAAGGCGACATGCAACTGTCGAAAATGGGCTTCGACGGCGCGCAAGCCGGCGGTCGTGCCGGACAAGGCCGTTTCCCCGGCGATGACAGCGCCCGTTCCGCCGGCAATGTGCAAGACTGCTTCGAATGCCAGATTATGGGCCACGGGAGCGGCCGCATGACCCAGCGGCCCGCCGCCTGCCACGAACAATGCAACCGACGTCACCGGCCGCGCGGCGGCGGCCAGGCTGTCGAGTTGCTTCACAAAATCGAACATCTGCGGACTGTCACTGCGAAACGCCAGCATCTGGGTCGCCACGACGCTCTGTAACTCCGTCTCCAATTGCAGTTGGCTGTGTCCGGCATTGATCCTCTCCAGGAGTTCAGCCCGTCTCTCACCCGTAAGCAATCTGGCGATCCGGGGGCGGAGCAGATCATTCCCCAATTCTGCCAACTGATGGAGTCCGTCCAGCAGATTCTCGATGGCGGTCAGGATGACTTCATGCTCAGCATGTTGATACTGTTCGATCGGGTCGGGTTCGGGGCCCGAGATGCGATCTCGGGCCCAGCGCATTGATTTGAGTACGCTGTCGCCGATGGTGTTGTAGAAGTCGTGAACGGACTTCGTCCAGCCTTGTCGTTGTCCACGCCACCAGCGGCGAATTTCGCTGACCAGCAGCCGGTTCGGGATCGTCGGCCAGTTGGAAATCCGGGCCAGTTGCCGGCCGGTCAACATCTCGGCGGCAGCACGGAAATCGCCGCTGCGCATCCGCAATTCATCGAGATATGCCGGGATTCCCTGTTCCGGATCGACCAGTTGTCGCAGCGATCCGCGGATGGTCCGGAACTTGATCGAGGAGAAGTGCAACTGCGACAAGTCTTCACGCAGGTCATGTGGCGTGTTCAACTTCCGTTCGGCTGCCGCGGGTGTGATTTCCGGCACCGTGGATGCCGGCGGCTGTGGCCAGGTGCGCGTATAGAACGGCAGCGTGTTCGATTCCGCCGCCCGGCGGTCGTTCGGGGCGACGTAGACCATTTCCGGGGTGATGCTTGTCTCTGTAGTAAACGTCTGCAGCCACAACGGCCAGAAGTCTTCATCTTCCGGCAGCAGGACCTGGTTGAAGACCACCACGACCGCTTTGTCCTCGGCCCCCGCCTTGCGGAAGAATTGCTTCACCGCGGCATCGTTGTACTTTTGCTGAGTCAGCACGGCCACCAATACGTCCGCACTGTGCCGGATGCAGTCGGCGCGATGCCAGTTGACTGCGGCATCGCTGTCGACGTCGGGAGTGTCCAGAACCAGCATGTTCGAGGGGACTGACGGGCTTTCCTTCCAGTACAACTTGTCGGACGCGTCGGTCTTTAACGCCGATTCGGACTGGGTCCAGGCTTCGAGTTCAAAGCCCTGAAAGATCTCCGCGAGCTTGTGGTTGTTCGTAAATCCGGTGGGCACCAGACACACCGGATGCTTCGTTCCCGAGGCCAGCGGGCTGGTGGCGCTGACCCGGCTGCCGGCGAGATGATTGAAGATCACGCTCTTGCCGATATTGGTCCCGCCAACAACGGCCACCACGATGAACGGTTCGGAACTGAGTTGCGGGATCAGCTTGCGGTTCAGTGTCTCGTACCATTCACGCTCGGCCAAGGGCGGAAGTTGCAGCAACGCGGCAGACTTTTCCAGGTCTGCCAGCGCGACCTGCAGCTTGGCAACTTCTTCCGCGCAGGCGGCGAAGGGGGTGGAGTGCAAGGCGACTCGGCCCGACCATGCCGGTCCGGCGGAATTTGTCGAAGCAGTCTCCATAGGGTTCTTGACCTGTTCGGAATTGCAATCAGCGGCGAGGGTCGTGGGGCAGGCGTCCCGGCCGAGCGACGAACTGAAATGCGGCGCAGGAACCGCAGTCACCCCCTGATCGAACAGCAACCGCAACTGGCGGCGTTCGGACAGAGTGCCGTGCAGCACATAGTTTAACGCAGTGCGCGACCGACGGACACAGTTCGAGCCAGCAATCTCCGCGAGGCGGTGATTGGATGAAATCCGGTCTCGGGAATCCCCTCCATGGGACATCAAGACGACCACTCCTTGGTCTGTGGATTGTTCTTACAAGCTCGAAACGCAAGCGAGTGCATCGCATTGTTGTTTGCGAACAGATGCACTCGCTTGCGTTTCGAGCTTGGATGTCACTTCGTGACGCACGTGCTCGAAACCCTATTCAAGATTTCGTCACGCGGAGACTGGCAACGTCAATTATCTTCCGGTTGCGGAGCGCGCTTGTTCTTATTAATGACCGTCAGAATGTCCTTGGCATCGGTCATGATGTGGCGATTGTCTTCGTACACCACCAGCAGTTTCTGCGCCAGGATTTCCTGATGGATGACCTTGCCCTGTCCCAGCTTCGTGACGACAAACGTCCCGACTGAAGGCAGTTCGCGGCGATACTCTTCGTAAGTATCGTACTCGTACCGCAGGCAACATTTGAGGCGCCCGCAGCGGCCGGAAATCTTTGTGGGGTCGAGCGTTGCCTTCTGCAGCTTCGCCATCTTCATCGAGACCGGCGGCATCTCTTTCAAATGCGTGTTGCAACACACCGGTTTGCCGCAATCTCCATAATCCGCAAGCAGTTTCGCTTCGTCACGCACACCAATCTGACGCATTTCGATGCGGGTATGGAAGCTTTTGGCTAAGGCCTTAACCAACTCGCGGAAGTCGACGCGATTTTCGGCCAGGTAATAAAAGACCAGCCGCTCGTCGCCAAACAGATGTTCGACATCGACCAACTGCATCTGCAGCTTGCGTTCGTTGATCATGTCCTGACCGCCGCGGAATTCGTCCCGTTCCTTGGCGCGCAGGGTCTCCCGTTTGTCGAAATCCTCCGGATTGGCTTCCCGCAGGATGGAGCCCATTTCGACAGTGGAGCTAAGGTATTCGCGCGTCCGATCCGAGGCGGGGCACAGGACTTCTCCCCATTCCACACCGCGATCACTGCGGATGATGACGTGGGTACCACGGTTGATCGTGGCTGGTGATTTGGCAGAAAACTCGCCAACCTGGCGCGCAATGCCATATCGCACGACGTATCGATTCGTCGGAGCGTCCATAAGAAGTGTCGTTCTATGAGTAGCACGGCGAGTACGGAAAGCCTGCCGCAAGGAATTTATCCAGGAAAGCAGCATTATAGACGAGAGACGACCCCGAACGGGAGTCTCAGAGCAGTTTCAAGCGTCGGACGGGCCGGTCACGCCGTGACCGCGAATACAAGTTCGAAGCGCAAGCGAGTGCATTTTCGTTCGCCACCGACAACGGAATGCACTCGCTTGAGTTTCGAGCTTGTATTGATCACACCGCGTCATGGAGGACGCTCGCCTCCCTCAAGAGGCTTCACGAAAGCGAAGCGTCGGCTTTTCCACGGTGACCATGGTATTCGCCCCGACGCTTTTGCTGATTGACGCACTCGCCCCGATCACCGAGCCTGCACCAATCACCGTGTCACCACCCAGAATCGTCGCATTGGCGTAAATGACCACGCCCGATTCAATCGTGGGATGACGTTTGGTGCCGCGGATGATGGCTCCGCTTTCGTCCTTGGGGAAACTCAAAGCGCCCAGCGTCACGCCCTGGTAGATCTTCACGTTGCTGTGAATGACGGTCGTCTCACCGATGACCACGCCCGTGCCGTGATCAATAAAGAACGACGGGCCGATTTGTGCACCGGGGTGAATGTCGATTCCCGTCCGGCTATGAGCCCATTCTGACAGCATCCGGGGGATGAACGGAACTTCCAGCCGGTACAGTTCGTGAGCCATGCGTTGAATGGTGATGGCTTCCAGACCCGGATAGCAGAAAATGATTTCATCCAGGCTGCCAGCGGCGGGGTCCCCGTCGTAGGCAGCCTGCACGTCCTGCGCGAGAAGCTCGCGAACTTTGGGGAGTTGTTCCAGGAATTGAATCGCTTTTTGCTGGCCCAAGTCTTCGAAATCGGTCTCAATCGAGATTCCGCTGACGACGCGATGCCGTTTGAACTGCTCGTGCCGCAACGCTCGGGCAATCTGCTGAGTCAGCTTATCGTGCAGGCTGTCGATCAAGTCGCCAATGTAGTACCCGACGTTTCCAGCATGGAGATTCTGCCGGCGGCGGTAGCCCGGGAACAGAACTTCCTTCAGATCGGATGCAATTTCGTGGACGACGTCGGTACTGGGGAGCGGACAATGTCCCAAATGGTTGATCGAACCGATTTCGTAATAGGTTTGAATGATGCGGTCCGTGAGCTCAGAAAGAGCCTCTTTGCGGCGCGGGTCAGTAGCCATGTCACGAATCCTGCCCCAGTTGGGTCGGGGGCGACAGTCGATCAACTTTCAAGATCAATCAAGGACCAGACTGCCCATCCGGCACCAATTCAATCGCGGCAGTGCTGAAAAAACTTGACCGATTGTAGACCTCGTCACATCCGGATAACAAGGTATTGGTCGAATCGGCAGACCACCCCACAGAGTTGAATCGAATTCCACGGCGGTCAGTACTCCCTTCACCGCGTTCGAATTTGTGACGTTTTCGAGCCTGCTGGCGAGTCAAATGCTTCATGTGCGAAGCGTCTGAGACTATCTTCTGAACTCCATAATACATTGATAAACAATGTGTTATGGAGCGTCGCTGATGTCGGAGTGCCTCGCAATCAGAGACTACAGACATCGCGTCGTGAGAATTGCGGCAAGTTGGGAGTAGTTTGCCGAAGATCATACCGATCAGTCAGGAAAAACTAAGAGCGTGTTTTAAAAGGTGACTGTGGATCACAAAGCGCTAGAATTCTTGAAGCACCAGGAGTTGTGACAGGTTTGGAACCTGTCGCTCAGGGAGGACCGATTCAAGGATTCGAAAATGAAACCCTATTTGACGAAAGCGGAGATC
>CAMAVF010000350.1 GCA_945861445.1 Planctomicrobium piriforme
ACCTACAGCGGCAAACCACTCGAAAAGAAGCGTCGTCCGATGTTCGTTCCACCCCATCGCCGGGGCAAACCACACAAGCCGCGAACAAATGCGGGACCATGCACTGCCATTTGAGAGTTGCGGCACTAGTACGACCGCAGGTCGGCGACAGCCAGAGGCGGCCATTTATGAAAAAACCTCCGGCGGACTCCGAGCTAAAGCTCGTCTTCGGCTCGGCGGGAGCCTCGCCCTCCCTTTTCAAACACGCTCTCAGCCGATATCGTTTTGAGAATAGTTCAAACAACTGTTGTCGATCCTGCGGCCGGGCGGTCCCTGACGGCCGGGATGCTGCGGGAACCGAATACTCGAGGACTGACGAGATGATCAACGCGTTCCGCTGCTCTGTATTGACGACCCTGGGGCTGCTACTGGCGGGCTCTTTTGCCAGTCTAGCCCAGGCCGCTGACGTCGCCCCTGATCCACTCGACTGGCCGCACTGGCGCGGCCCCGAACTCAACGGCATTTCCCGCGAAAAAGGCCTGGTCAGCAGTTGGGATCCCAGTGGCGAAAACCTGCTGTGGAAGAAGGAAAACCTGGCGACTCGTTCCACGCCGATCGTCTTGCGTGGAAAACTCTATACGATCTGCCGTGACAAGCCCGAGACCACTCAAGAGGGTGAAAAGATCGTCTGTGCCGATGCCGTCACGGGTGAGATCAAGTGGGAGGCCATCAATAATATCTTCCTGTCCGACGCCCCTGCGGAACGGGTCGGCTGGGCCAGCGTGACCGGTGATCCCAAGACCGGCCACATTTACTCACAAGGGATTTGCGGCCTGCTGCAATGCCTGGATGGTGAGACCGGCAAGGTATTGTGGAGCCATTCGCTCAGCGAAGAGTATGGCATCCTGAGTACCTACGGCGGCCGGACCAATCTGCCGACTTTGTTTGAAGACCTGGTGATTGTCAGCGGCGTGATGACGGGCTGGGGCGAGCAGGCCATCCCCGCGCATCGCTTCATTGCGTTTCACAAGCAAAACGGCCAGGCAGTCTGGCAACTCAGTACCAAGCTGCGACCGGAAGATACGACGTACAGCACGCCGGTGATGGGTGTTTTTAAAGGTCAGGCGGCAATGGTGTTCGGGGCTGGCGATGGCTCGGTCTATGCCGTTCAGCCGCGGACCGGAAAGGTGCTCTGGAAATACGATGCCTCGATTCGCGGCATCAACCAGACCCCATTGATTGATGGCCAGACGGTGTATTGCTCGCACAGCGAAGAGATGATTCACGAAAACAGTACTGTGGGTGCATTCTTCGCGTTGGATGGAAATAGCCAGGGTGATATTGCCGCAGGCAAAGAGCTCTGGAACGTCAAGGGTCTGGCAGTCGGCCGCAGTGCTCCGTTGCTGATTAACGACCGCCTCTACACCATCAACGACAGTGCTGACATGGTCGTCCTGGACGCCAAGAACAAGGGCGAGAAAATCGGGAAGCAGAAGCTCGGCACCATCATGATGGGCTCGTCAGTGTATGGCGACGGCAAGATCTATGTCGGTGAAGCGACCGGCCGCTGGTGGATTCTCGAGCCCAGTGAAAAGGGTGTCAAAGTCCTGCATAAGCTGCGGTTGGACGGCGAAGAGATTCTCGGCTCGCCGATCATTTCCCACGGCCGCGTCTATATCCCCACCATCGGTGGCATGTACTGCGTGGCGAATAAGGATTCGAAGCCGTCTGCCGATCCGATTCCCCCCGCGTTGCCCGAAACGGCTCGCGACGCCGATATGAAGCCAGCTCAGGCGCAATTGGTCCCGGTGGAATCGTTGCTGACGACCAACAAGAAGCAGCAGTTCCACTTCCAGCTCTACAACGCGGCCGGCCGATTTTTGAAGACCGTGCCCGCGAAGTTTACGCTCGAAGGTCCCGGGACGATGGATGATTCAGGCGCGTTCCTGACTGGCAAGGCGACCGCCCATACGGTCACCATCGTGAAGGCCGAAGCGGAAGGACTGACCGCCACGGCACGCATTCGCACGGTGCCGCCGTTGCCCTGGTCGTTCGATTTCAATGACAAGCTCGTTCCGCCGACCTGGATTGGTGCTGCCTATCGTCACCAGCCGCGCGATGTCAACGGCGAGTCGCTGCTGGTGAAGATTACCACGATTCCCAAGGGAACTCGCAGCCAGTCGTGGATGGGCCCCCCCACGCTGCACGATTACACGGTTCAGGCAGAAGTCATGGGTGATATCAAGAATGAAAAAATGCCCGATGTCGGCTTGATCAATCAACGCTATACAATGGCGTTGCAAGGCGCGGGCCAGAGTGTGCAGGTTCGCTCTTGGACTGCGCGTGCAGACTTGCGATTTGCCAAGACGGTTCCCTTCGAATGGAAGCCACAAACTTGGTACGTCATCAAATTCCAATCAGTGAACGAGGCCACCAAGGTCGTGCTGAAAGGCAAAGTCTGGGTGCGGGGTGAACCTGAGCCCGAAGCGTGGACCATCGAAGCGGCTGACGAGACGCCGAACAAGACGGGCAGCCCTGGCCTGTTTGGCAACGCCAGCGATGCCGAAGTTTTCATCGATAATGTGAAAGTCAGCGATAACGCAGCGGCGGCGCCCGCCGCGAAGTAGGACCGGAATTGTGGTTCCTGGGAACGGTTCATGCTTCATTTTGCGAGATTCCGAATATGGCTAACACATGAAAAATAGATTACTGGTTAGCCACTCAAGCGGTCCCCTGCGGATGAACTATCTCCCCTCTCCCCGGGGTACCAGGGCGAGGGGAGATAGAAACTCGTTTTCGGCACGTTTGATCCAGATGTAGGTTAAGGCGCTCTAATGACACGAATTTCTCTGACTATTGCAGAGATTGAAAAACTCGTCTTCCATCATTTGGACTGACCGATGATGATTAAGTTCGCTGCCAGTTCAGGCTGAGTCAGCGATGCGTGGTGTCTCGATTCAGAGCACCCAACGACAATGGGAATCACTTTGCCTGGCACAACGCTTGGCTGACATTTGTTTGAACAGGAGTTTTCGCATGAGGACTGAGCGATTTGTGTTGATCGCGGCCCTGGTCGGGATCGTCGGGCTGAGCTGGGTCAATCCCGCACCTTCCGCCGAAGGTGACAAGTTCGATCCAATTGCCGAGACCTACAAGGTCATTGCCACGATGAAGGTCAAGCCGCGGGACTGGCCGCAGTGGGGCGGATCTTACTCCCGCAACAATACGCCGGAAGGCAAAGATATCCCGACCGAATGGGAAATCAAAACCGGCAAGAACGTGAAATGGGCGGTTCGCCTGGGTTCGCAAACCTATGGCAACCCGGTCATCGCCAATGGCAAGGTGTATGTCGGCACCAATAACGGTAACGGCTACCTCAAGCGCTATCCCAGCAAGGTCGATCTGGGCGTCCTGTTGTGCCTCGACGAAGAGACGGGCAAGTTCCTGTGGCAACATTCAAGTGAGAAGCTGCCGACGGGGCGCGTGCATGACTGGCCGCTGATGGGAATCTGCTGTTCCTCCTATGTGGACGGCGACCGTTTGTGGTACGTCACGAGTCGCGGCGAGGTCGTGTGTCTGGATACCGAAGGCTTTCTGGACGGAGAAAATGACGGACCATTCAAAGACGAGCAACCCAAGGCGGTGGCCGGTAAGCCCGCCCCCGTGTGGGAAGAAAAACTGGAAGCGGACGTGATCTGGAAGCTGAACATGATGAATCAGCTCAAGATCTCGCAGCACAACATGTGCAGTTGCTCGTTGACCGGTGTCGGCGATTATTTGTTCGTGAATACCGGCAACGGTGTGGATGAAGGCCACTTTGCACTGCCGCAACCGAAGGCTGCCAGCTTTGTGTGCATCGATCGCAACACCGGAAAGGTGCTGTGGTCAGATAATTCGCCCGGTGACAACGTGTTGCATGGCCAGTGGTCGTCTCCGGCCTACGGCGTGTTTGATGGGCAAGCCCAGGTCTTGTTTGCGGGTGGCGACGGCTGGTTGTACAGCTTCGATCCGAAGGGCGATGGCAACGGCAAGTCGAAACTGTTGTGGAAGTTTGACGGCAACCCCAAGGAGTCAAAGTATCTGCTCGGCGGCCGGGCGACTCGCAACCACTTCATCGGCACGCCCGTGGTCTATAACGGATTGGTTTACCTCGCGGTGGGTGAGGATCCGGAGCACGGTGAAGGGGGGGGGCACTTGTGGTGCCTGGACCCGACGAAAACCGGTGACATCAGTACCGAATTGGTCTTCAACTCCAAGGATCCTTCCACCGTCATTCCGCCCAAGCGGTTGCAAGCGGCAGAGAAGGAAAAAGGGGATTTCGTCAAGGCGAACCCCAATTCCGGAGCGGTCTGGCACTATGACTCGTATGATCTCAACACGAACAAGAAGCTGGACTTCGAAGAAACGATGCACCGCACCATCGGGACGGTGGCCATTGAAGACGATCTGTTGTTTGTGGTTGACTTCTCGGGCGTCGTGCATTGCGTGGACGCCACGAACGGCAAGCCGTATTGGACGCACGACACGCTGGACGCATCGTGGGGTTCGCCGTTGATCGTCGAGGGCAAGGTGTATTGCGGTACGGAGAATGGTGACGTCAAGATTTTCGAGTTGTCCAAGAAGAAGAACGTCATCAATGAAGTCAGCCTCGAAAGCTCGGTCTACAGTACGCCCGTCGTGGCCAACAATGTGTTGTTCATCTCGAGCAAGGAAGCACTGTTCGCGATCAAGGCCGGTGCGAAGAGCGCCCCCTTGAAGGCGAACACCAATCCCCAGGCGGCGGACTCGGCCGATTGAGATGTGACTTCGTGAAGCAACAGAAGTTCTGAAATCGATGGCCTCCCTTGGAAACAGGGAGGCCATTTTCTTTGGACTGCGGTATCTCGACTGTGTCACCTGATCTCGATTTCGCCCGACCAACACACGTGGGCAGATCGTGGCAGTCTGGCTTCTCGATTTTCGCACCCGTCTCTATGATGCCCGAAAAGATTCGCCAACACGGTTTCACGCCTTGGTTGAAGGGGCTCCATGCATTCTGTGTCTCATGAAATTCTGCTGCGGCAGTTGCAATGGCGCTACGCCACGAAGAAGTTCGACCCGACTCGCAGCATTCCTGCGGCGGAATGGCGTGTGCTGGAAGAAACGCTGGTCTTGACCCCGTCGTCCTATGGGTTGCAGCCGTGGAAGTTCGTCGTGGTGACCAACCCGGAATTGCGTGCCCAGCTCGTCACACATTCCTGGGGACAGAAGCAGGTCACTGAAGCCTCGCACCTGGTGGTGTTCGCCATCAAGCGGGACCTGGGGCTGGCGGAAATCGAACGCTACGTGCAGCGCGTGGCCGAGGTGCGTGGGGTGCCGGTGGATTCACTCGCCGGGTTTCATCGGATGATGGCGAAGAATCTGGCACCGCCCCCGCCGGGATTTGATATCAACGAATGGGCCACCCGCCAGGTCTACATTGCCTTGGGCAATTTCATGACGGCGGCCGCGGTGATCGGGATCGATACCTGCCCGATGGAAGGGATTGAACCGGCGAAGTACGATCAGGTGCTGGGTCTTGATGAGTTGGGTTACAACACAGTTGTGGCGTGTCCGGCAGGCTATCGCGCCGCCGATGACAAGGCCGCGTTGCATCCGAAGGTGAGATTTAAGACGGAAGATGTCGTGCTGCGCAGGGAATGATGCAGGTTGTGAGTGGTGTGATGAATGGCTGTTGTTAAAAGTGGATGTATGGAATGATTTATCTCCCCTCGCCCCAGTAATCTGGGGAGAGCGGGCTGGGGGTGAGGGGCACGATTGACTTATGACTCACGGTCCTGAATTGAGCGTAACACAATAAGAATTGGAAAATCCAAGTCGAACGACACTCGGAGTGCCCCTCACCCCCGACCCCTCTCCCCGGAGTACCGAGGCGAGGGGAGATGAAGATTCATTATCTCGCATCTATTGAATAATGATAAGTCGAAGCGCTCCACTCAATGTTTGCTGCGCGTCCCGAGGCCAATTTTGAGCTCTGAACACCCAATCGAGCATTCTTCTCGCCCGCGTTATCCGGTGACGGCTTGGCTGCTCATTTTCTTGTTGCTCGCCGGCTGCAGCGGTCCTTCGCAACCGGTCGCGCCCGTTGCGAAAGTCACCCCCCAGTCTGCGGCCGAAACACATCTGCAGGAAGTTTGCACGCTGATCGCTCGGCGGCTGGAGTTGATGCCCGGGGTGGCCCAGGCCAAATGGAACCGCAAGTTGCCGATCACTGATGAGAAACGGGAGCAGTCATTACTTGCCAAACTTGCGGCCGATGGCGAGGCCCTGCAACTGCCGGCTGAGTTTGTCACCGAATTCTTCCGGGCCCAGATGACGGCGGCGAAGCACGTGCAGGAACAGACCTTTCAAGAGTGGACGGCTCAGCAACATCCCCCGTTTGAAAATCCACCCGATCTCGAGCAGGTCGTGCGACCACAGATCGACCAGATCAATCGCCAGTTGCTGGAGGCGCTCGCCAAGTGCTGGGCGGCGCGAAACTCCGCCGATTGGGACGGCGCGGTGAATCGCGCGGTACGTGCCGCCTTTCAGCGCACGACGTGGGATGAGGCCATCATCTCGACGGCCACGAAACCGCTACGTGGTATTGCCGCGACGAAGTGAATCAATCGCGCCATCACGAAGTGATGAGCGTTCCGAGGCGAGCGTCCGGCGTAAGCCGGATGGTTGTTAGCGACTCACTTCAATCAGATACGAGCGCTTTTTTGACAGGTCGTATTTGAAGCCCTAACAAAACCAGTTGTAGGAAGTTCAGGACCGCAATATTTCACGCGGTTCTGAACTGACGTAGAGGTTTTGTTAGAGTTTATCAGTTTGCCATTTGGGACGTGGCGTTGTAGACCAACAGAAACTCGCTAAAAACCATCCGGCTTACGCCGGACGCTCGCCTACGAAGACGCGCAAATCAAAATTAATCCGCTCTAGTACCGGTAATGCTCGGGCTTGTACGGCCCTTCCACCGGCACGCCGATGTATTCGGCCTGCTTGGCCGTCAGAGTCGTCAGCTTGACACCCAACTTTGCCAGATGCAGTCGTGCGACTTCTTCATCCAGCTTCTTCGGCAACATGTGGACGCCGAGTTCGAACTTGTTGTTCGTGTCCCACAGAGCCAACTGGGCCAGCACCTGATTGGTGAAGCTGTTGGACATGACGAAGGACGGGTGGCCGTGAGCACAGCCCAGGTTCACCAGGCGGCCTTCAGCCAACACGATGATGGACTTGCCGTTCGGATAAACGAACTTGTCGACCTGCGGCTTGATCTCGATCTTCTTGATCTTCGGATCATTCACCAATGAGGCAATTTCGATTTCTGAATCGAAGTGGCCGATGTTGCAGACGATTGCATTGGTCTTCATTGCGTCGAGGTGTTCCTTGCGGATGACGTCGATGCAACCGGTCGCGGTGACGAAGATGTCGCCTTGAGCTGCGACGTCTTCAATGGGAGCCACTTGATAGCCTTCCATTGACGCCTGCAGGGCGTTGATGGGGTCGATTTCGGTGATGATCACCCGGGCTCCAAGGCGGCTCATGGCCTGGGCACAGCCCTTACCCACGTCGCCGTACCCACAAACCACGACAATCTTGCCCGCGATCATGATGTCGGTGGCACGCTTGATGCCGTCGGCCAAAGACTCACGGCAGCCGTACAGGTTGTCGAACTTGCT
>CAMAVF010000351.1 GCA_945861445.1 Planctomicrobium piriforme
ATTCCCGCCGCCTCCACTCTGTGGAACAGGAAGCCCTTCGGCAAGAATGTCGAAGGGCTTTCTTATTGTGGGACATAGAGTTCCGTCAACGAGTCGGCAGTTCAACCAGACGATTTCCAGGATCTTACGCTTCTCGGCATAGTCAGCCGTAAGCCACTTTTGGCGAAGGGTTTGAGAAAGTTCAAACACCTTCGATGCCAATTCAGCGTTTTCGCCCTGACTCCGGTTGAGAGCCTCCAATTGGAGCATGATTGAGGCCAGTCGATCTCGGAGTTCGGTCTGCTTGCGGCCGAATGTATCCTCGTCGATCTGGTCATCAAGGCGAAGGTTCAGTAAGCGGTCCTTCTGCCCGGCTATCAACGATTCCTGCCGTTGAAGTTCGGCTCGTTGGGCACGCGAATCCGCTTGAGCATCTTTGATTTTCGAGGCCAGCACCGCCCGGAACCAATCGCGAACATTCTCATCTTCAATCCGAATCGTGTCGAAAAACGCGAGCACCTGCCGGTCGAGTTCGGCTTCGGTAACACGGGTGCGGGGGTGATCCGGCTTGTTGTACTTAGTGCAGCGATAATAAAGGTAGTCGCGAGGTCCGCACTTCGTCTGCTTGATTTTCCATTCGCCAGTGATTTTGTGACCGCAGTGCCCGCATTCGATCAGGTCCGACGCAAAGGTCATCGTGTGCGTGACCTGCTTCTGGTTTCCGAGTAGCGACTGCACACGGTCCCACGTGGCTCGGTCAATGATCGTCTCGTGTTTTCCAGGAAACCAATTTCCCCGATAGCGAATCTCGCCAATATACGCCCGGTCGGTCAGCATGTTGTGGACTGACGTGCGACTCCAATCAGGGTTGCCAGGGCGATACACAACGCCCTCGGCCGCGAACCTATTCACGATGCCTTCCAGCGTGTGGTTCTCGAAAGCGTAGAGGTGGAACATCCGACGAACATTCATCGCCTCGGTCTCGTTCCGCTCAATGACTCGGCGACCGTTGGCTCTGGTATTTCGATACGCGGTCGAACCATCCAGCGGTGTGCGACACCACTCGACGGTTCAACCGCAACGTGCAACAACGGTAAAAAACCTTCAGACCACCGACCTCTGGGGGCAGGCTGACGAAAAGCCCGCAAAGGTCCGTGAATGCGTCTACCCGAGAGAAGCTGCAAGAGCAGGGCGAGCCGTGGCTCGATCAATTCCGTTAGCAGCTTTTCGTAGTTCTGTCACACGGAATCCAGCGGGCCAGAGACGACCGCTAAATCAGGCGCCCCAAGTGCGCGGAATGATTCTGTAAGAAGCGCCAGGCGGCTGTGTAATCCGCAGCCTCCAGTAAAGAATGGACGGCCTCAATGGCGCTGCCATCGAGAACAGCCCAGACCGCCACACGTCGGGGATCGTGGTCGGCAAGTCGAGCGAAACGGCGCAGAGTCGAGACGGTTTCGGGCTGAAATACTCTCAGTCCTTCCAAATCCGCCAATCCTATACATACGTGCATATTGGGGTTGAAGTACCACGCCCCAGCGGACAAGGCAAGTAGCGTTTTTGCGACGTAAAATGCTGACATTGTAGGCCGTTCCCAACGGGCGAGGTCACCAATTGAACACGGCTTACTTGAGAGTCTGCTCGCTGTTTGGCAGCCCGATAACGCGATTCTCAGTCCAAGTATACACTTTCCTTGGAATGCAGCATAACGCTTGATGAAGGAAATGGTGGTACAAGGTTTCAGGTGAGGATTTAGAACGCTCGGAGTGGGCGGTGAGGTGGTGGCCATTAGTGTCCCCAGTCTGACTGGGGTGAGTCGTGGTTACCCCCTTGTCCCTTTCAGGAGCCAGATCATCACGATTGTTGAACCGAAAACGAACGCCGAGTTGCTCGCAGCGTTCGAAGAGCATGCCACGGTGCGGCTGACCATTTACAATGGTGAAGGCCCACCGAAGTTAAGTTGCTGGGACGCTCCGCGCACACGCTGAAAGGCTCTGTCAGCTATTTCGGAGCGGAGCCACTTGTCCAGGCGGCACTGGCCCTCGAATTCCTCGGCCGCACCGAATCGTTCGACAACGCCACCGAACTGCTCGCCACGCTCGAACAAGAACTCATCGGCGTCTTGTCGGCGCTGGATGTCGGCCCGCCTGCTTCTTGATTCTGAGACATGATCTCGGCGATCTCGAATCGCTCACGCTGTTTTCCACCGGCGACAAAGAGG
Organism: Planctomicrobium piriforme; assembly: GCA_945861445.1. Taxonomy (GTDB): domain Bacteria; phylum Planctomycetota; class Planctomycetia; order Planctomycetales; family Planctomycetaceae; genus JAKFVC01. The sequence continues at coordinate 2,198 of CAMAVF010000351.1, forward strand.
AGTTCTCGTCGGCAACGTCCATCGGAGAGCCAGCCAAGCCGGCCAAAGAAGTGACGTTTCGCGGCGAGCGTGTGCTCAACGCAGGCAAGAACGTCTTCTGGCTGTCATGCCGCTTGAAGCCGACAACGGGTCTTACGCATCGGGTCGAGGCGACTTGCCGTTCGATCGAAACGATGTTCCAACGTCCCATGGAGTGTGTGGTCGTCCCCGGACATCATCCGGTTGTACAGCTCGGTCTTGTCGACTTGGGTGTAGACGCCGTAGTGCCCGTGAACGTCGATTGCGGAAATCGAGGCGCTGGAATTCATGGCGTGAGCCTTTCAATTCAAGTGCGGATCGGAGTTTCGACTCACCTCTGGGAGGTTTGAGGCACCCATTCCGGGAGCCGCTCCTTCAGCAGACGCACGAAGTGGTGATACTCCTCGTCGCTGGAACCGATATAGGGAGGCAGCAGCAGCCGCGGCATGTCGGGTTCGTACATCTTCTCGAACAGCTTGTCGTAACTGCCGTCGATGCGATCATCCGGCATCGCCTCGAACAAAGCTTGAATGACGATGTCCACTTCCCGCTGAATCGAGACCATCGTGGCCACGTCGCGGCGCTGGCCCGCTTCAAACAGAGCCCGGATCTTTGGCCAGTTCATGATGAACGAGACCAGAATCCCGCACTCTCCGAACAGCGATCCGTAGACATAGCCGGCTTCCGAGAGAAAGTGCTGCAAATGGGGAGCGTCCTCGATCAGGCTCCGCAGGTGTGACTGCGAGTCGCCGCAGTTCTTTGTCGCCACGAGGTTCGGGTGCTCCGCCGCAAGTCGTCCGTACTCCTTACCCGTGACCATTCGCTTCGTTCGCGGCAGGTTGTAGTGCATGAACTGACAGTCGGGAAATCCGCCGCAGACATGCTTGAAAAAATTGAACAGCTCCTTCTCGCTGAGCGCCGCCCAACTGGGGAGCGAGATCTGGAACCGGAGCACGCCGAGGTCACGTCCCCGCTTGATGCGCTCCATGATCGTGCCGAGGGACAGATCGATGACGCCGACCATCGGCTCGGCTTTTCCCCGGCGCATCTCGTCGGCAAAGGCGGTCACGATTTCCTCGTACTGGCGATCCGTGACCGCGTAGCCTTCTCCGGCCGTGCCAAAGACATACAGGAACTTCGTACCGTGCAGAGCGTGTTGCACATTGAGACGAAAGATGCGTTCGGCAAAGCGACCGTTCTCGTCCCACGGAATGCAGCAGGTCGCCATGATGCCACTGGGAAAGCGTTTGTTCGACATGGAGTTGGTCCTTGTCAGTGGTCAGTGGTCAGTGGTCAGTCTCCCAACGGCAGAGCAAAGCAGCGTCGTGGGGAATTCTCAGTCTGATCCTGCGTCAGCAACCTTTGGCTGCTTCGGCAGGCGTGACTGTACGAGGATCAGTGCTACGACCAGGATGCCGATCGCGGCAACGAAACTCGCTCGCAGGCCGAATCGATCAGACACCAGACCAAAAACAATCGGCATCATTCCAATCGTGACAGTGATCAGGTTGGTGTAGGCGGTGTTCTCGCGCATCCGTGCAGGTTTCGAGCAACTGACAATGTAGTTCAGGTAGTACACGTAGAACAGTTCGCCCCCACCGAGAAGTCCAAAGCCGAGCAGATACCATTTGCCCGGCACAAACAGAGCCCAGGCGATCCCTGCGATGCAGATCGACGTCGTGGCGATCAGCGAGGCTCTGGCATGCATCCTCGTGACCAGCCAACCCAATCCGAAGCCCATCAGACACTTGAATCCGAATCGCAGCGCGAGCTGAATTCCCGCGTACTTCTCGGGGGCTTCACCCAGTGTCTCGCGGGCATACAGAGACATGTTGTTCATGATCATCGTGCCTCCATAAGTCAGCAGGAATCCGATGGCTGCGGTCACGATCAGGGGATTCAGGAAGTAGGACCGAAGCCCGCTCAAGATATCCTTCCACTGCGCCCCGGACTCCGGTGCAGACTCAGATTCAGACACCGGAGGCACCTGAGCCATCTGAACCAGGACAGCGGACAACCACATCGCAGGACATGACACTCCAAACAAGAGCACATAACTCCACGGCTGCGGGATCGGAGTCACCTTCAACATTCCGAGGAAATCGCCTTTCAGGATTAACTGAGAAGCGCACGACCCGAGCACCGCAAAGATCGGCCCGATGCCGAAGGTCCAGCCGAGCGTACGACCCCGCACTTCCGGAGTCATGCCGCGGCCGATCAACTCCCAGAGACACATGGTCTGGACTCCCCCCGTAATCCCGATGATGCCGGGGTGGATGATCAGGACTGGAATCCAGAACGATTTTGGAGCAAACGCAAATACCAGCGCCGCCAGCGCTCCGGCAGCCCCCTTCACAATCAGTGCCCAGGTCAGCATGGGACACAGCAGTTTGGGCGAGGGCCAGAACCAGGCGATCAGCAACGGCAGCGGAGTCACCCACAAGTAGACCGCTTCAGGCAGATTGGCCACTGTGTCACTGGCCTCGAGCGAGTCAAGGATGGTGGCGTGCAACACGCCCACATAGGTCACCGGGGCAATCAGATAGGTCAGTGACATCGCAATCATGAACACCAGCCCGTTGCGGAACTGCGCCGATTCCGGAACGGACGATTCAACTGGGTCACTCATGATCTGCTTTCTGGATGAAGTTCATCGATTCCATCGAACCTCCGGGTCAATCGGATACATCCTGCGACCCAGGCGTGTGTAAGGCAGTTTATGAAAATCATGCGACAGCGTACTGGCGGTGTCGACATTGAAGATCGAACCGGCAATGGGGGCGAATCCGGAGCGGAAGTGACCCGTCGACTTGACTGCCAGATAACGCATCTGACGGCAATCCAGGCCCAGGCTGCGGCAGAAGGCCAGATCGACCGGTTGATGACGGCCGCTGATCACCACGACATGCACGCCGTCCGCTTCCAGCCAGGCCGATGGACCCATTTCGCCGACCACTCCGGCCCACATTGGACCATCGTACGTGAACCGCCCGTTCGACACGGCGCGGACTCGAACCCGCATCGGCACCGGGGGACCAACTAGCGGCTGCGATTTGCCTCCGAGCAGGATGTCGATCTCCGCTCCGGCGCCCGCAGCCACTGCCTGAGCGGCCACTTCCGGGTCGACCATGTAAAGCACCGCCGAAGGAATCAGCCTTCGTTCGATGAACAGACGCAGCATCTCCGTCGCGTCTCCCGCAGCCCCACCGCCGGTGTTGTCGCCCTGCTCCGCAAGAATGATGGGGTACTTTCCCAGTTGCTCGCCTTGCGCGAGCGCCGACTCCGGCTGCAGTGGATTACGCTGCCATTGGCTGCGGCGTTCCCAGACCCACTCTGCCAACTCGTTGGCGTATCGCTCGGCCAGTGCTTTATCGTTGTCTGTGACGACAATCACGGAAGTGCCGACCGTCGGATTGTCGATCCACTGGTATCCCACCCCGATGCTGGCTGATAATGCGCCGGGACGCTGATCGAGTTCCCGCAACTTCCGCACCGCGTCGCTCATCGGTGGTTCGGCATCAATCATCCGGGCGGCCGACCACAGCAAGGGCAGATAGCGCACCGCCATGGCGGGGCGGACTTCGCCAGCGACGGTCCGCGCCATGATGTGCGCGGCATGCACGGCCCGTTCGGCCATGTCGACGTGAGGATAGGTCCGTTCGACGACCATCACATTGGCCGAATGTTCCATGACGGGTGAGATGTTGCAGTGCAGATCATGCACCGCCATCACGGGAACCCTGGGACCTACCAGTTGACGGACTCGGGACAAGACCTCTCCGTCGGCATCATCCACCCCCTCAGCAGCAAACGCCCCATGCAGGCTGAGCAAAACGCCATCGACGGGGAGCGCCTTTCGCAGGCGGTCCAGCAAGTCTTCGATGGCGCTCTCCAGGCTCTCCCGTGTGACAGGTGGGCTGGTGATCGCATCAATCCACAACAGCGGAACAAGCTCATGCCCGGTCTCGCGGACGCCGCGCACCAACCCATCGACAATCGTGTTGGCAGCGCCCAGCGAACGGAGTTCTTCGCCAGATTTCACGGTGCGCGCGACCGACATCAGAGTCGTCGCATCTGCTGTGGGCGATGGCGCTGCAAAACCACAGGTCTCGTGTTCAATTCCACCGACGGCGATACGCATTGCGGCGACGACTCCTTAACGGCGTTGGGTGGACCGGGTCAAAGGACACCATTGATCGCGCTGGCAACACACCACCGTCCCCGCGCGTCACACGCGGCATAGTACATGCGATACCGGCCCGGTGCGGTCTGGATGAGAGACATATCCTCCGCGTGAACGGCATCCAGCCCGTCGCCACCGTACCCCACCCCTTCCAGAACCAACTCCAGAGGCCCCCACGTCAGACCATCCGTTGAGCGTGACACGAAGATCCGCGACCGAAATCCCGACATGTCCGCGGCAATCGAGGCGGCGGCGAACTCGGCACTGCGTCCGTTCGCAATGGCCTCGACGTCGTGGCTTGGGTGGACCGGAACTTCGGCCCCCGGAGCGGGAACCTGCCAGGCAGAAAGGAACATCGTCCAGGGGCCGCTCGCGTCCGTCGGGGCAATCACCTCCCCGGTCGTGATCCCGGCGGAGTCGTACTCGGATTGCCGGTCGAGTACGCGATCGCCGGGTTCCTTCTCGAAATGGAGTCCGTCCGAGGTGATGGCACTTACGATCCGTTGAGAGGTCCGGGGACCATGGGAGGGGCCTCCAGAACCGTACACCGACTCGAAGCAACAAAATCGACCACGACCATTGGGCAATGCCAGGTACCGCACGCCGCCCACCCCGCCCGGCGCCTGGAACCGAATCCCCTCCTCCAGTTCCCAGTGCAGCATGTCCGACGAAATCGCGCTGCAAATGACGGTCGGAATATCTGCCGGCCCTCGCGATTCAAAATACATTCGCCAGCGCCCGTCGGAACATGCGGCAACCGATGGCGAAATCACTCGCAGCGACATGTGCGGGATCTTCGGCTGGGGCGCCAGTCGAACCCCCGGTTCCTTTTCAAAGGTCAGCCCGTCTTTGGAAGCTGCGCTCAGGATATACCCCTGGCAGTCCGGATACGGTTTCGCAGGTCCGATCGCTGTATAGAACAGCCGATAGCCTCCCGAAGGAAGGCGCACGATGCACGGCGACTGCAGTTTGGAGCTGTCGAGGTCGCGCGAACCCTGCAGTCGCGGGCCGTCTTCCTTGATCCAGGATTTGAACAGTTCCAATTGCGAACTCCAAATGGTAATTCAGCACGGCCCCAACCTTCAGAACAGTTCGACCAGCGGCTTACCTTCGTCGAGCAAGTTATACGGTCGGTTCTGATTATCGAACGCTTCCAAGTTGTGAATGTCCATCGCGTGATAGACCGTCTTGGTGACGTCGGCCGGTGTGACGGGGCGTGTGGCTGGGTATTCGCCGTAGCGGTCGCTGGTTCCGTA
>CAMAVF010000352.1 GCA_945861445.1 Planctomicrobium piriforme
GCCCAAAAGGTACCAAAGCGCCAACCGGGTCGCCTGCCGAAGAATAACAGGTCAAACGATACCACTACCGGTCATTCAAGACACCAAGGCAAGAATGGTATCGTTTGAAGCGCAAACGAGTGGTATCGTTTCAAGCGCCAATTGACAACGGCGAGAAATCGAGGGAGTGCCACTCAGTCTTCAAACTAGTAGTCTTAGGGGCAGCCGACTGGTTGGCTTTTAAGACCCCCATCACATTGCGCTCGATTGTTGCAGAGAGATCTCCGAGTGGCAGATGGCTGAGGTTGCTTGTGGAGAATGGGTTTTCCAACTCGATCCCCATTTGGTCGAGCGACAGCAGGGGATAAGCCACGAGCATCGTAATCACGGGAACGAGCCAATCGCAACCGGACCGATGCAGCAAGGCGAAGGGCAGCGTCAACAGAAACAGCAGAATAAAGCGTCGAATCTTGATCGAATAGGCGAGTGGCAAGGGAGTTTTCAGGATCCGCTCGCACGCCCCGATATGGTCGATCAGCAAAGCTCGCTCGCGGTCCAATTGGATAAAGGCAAACCTGTCCATCTGCCATTTGTCACAGGCTTCACGCAGCATTTCCGCGAGCCTCAAGGCCACGAAACCCGGCATATGATCGGCGACCGCAATTTGATCGACATTCTCCGCACCGACCAGATTGGCGAGATCATCAGACGGACGTTCTCCTCGCAAACTGTGACGAGCTACGTTCGGAAAAACCGCGACCCAGCGAACAAACTGATCACGCCATTGCGGGTTCGTTGGTCCGTAAGCGATGGCGCTGATCGCGAGGTTGCGCGATTGGTTGACGATACTTCCCCACAGTTTTCGCGCTTCCCACCATCGGTCATAGCCAGAGTTTGTTCGCAGTACGAGCAGCAACCCCAAAGCCGCACCCGCGAATTCAAACGGGTGGATCTCCATTCCGATCCGTACTTCGAACAATCTTTCTGCGAGCGTTGCGGCCCCCAAAATCCCGCCGGCGATGATGCCGAAAATGAGAACCGCCGGCATCACTTTGGGTGTGACCGACCCGTGCAGGGCGAATGACTCGTGCCAGAATCCTTGTCGAACTTGATTATTCATTCGCGTTGTTCCTGGCAGGGTGATCAATGTCGTTGGGCCAACACTGGTGGTCGGCATGGCGGCAGGTCGTGTCAATAGTGTTGGGCGCAGTGCCGCGACTCGTCCCGGTCGTTGCCGTCCATGTGAGACCGGGTTCCCAATTCAGACGGCCCTCATAATACGGCGAGTCGATCTTGAACACGTTAGGATGCACATGAACAAAACCGGGTGTCGATTATTGGCCGTGTTCGGCTCGACCGGGGGAATTATGAGATCGAATTGTTTCGTCCAGCTTGCTGCGGCGAACCACGATCACGCGTTTGTTCATTTGCTGCAACAACCGTTGAATACGAGGTGGTACAAACGGGAGTCCCCAGTAGTGAAGACTACTGGATAAGATTACTAGATCAACTGACTCAGTCGCCGCAAATCGTAGGATCTCCTCAGTAACATCTCCCTCCCGACATTCCACCTCAATCTCGGTCTCGCTCTGCAAATACCCCTGGAGTTCACGTTCTAGATAATCAGTGACTCGTCCTCTGGTTTCTTCCAAATGCGCAAGACGCGCTTGAGTTGAGACGACTGGGTTCAGCGACTGGTGGAGGTTGTCGAGAGCATCGAGCCAGTTCCAGGGATTTGACGGCTCGTTTACAGAGGGGCGGGGGACAATGTGTAAGAACGTGGCCATTGCTCCGACCGTGCTTGCGATCTGTAGACCCAGGCTCACGGCCGGGTGTTCGCTGGGGAGCAGGGCCGTGGGGATCAAGATGTGCGAAAGTTTTTGGGATTTGATTATCTGTCGGCGCGGCTGATGTGCCGGCACGAAATGACTGAGCATGTGTCGATTTTGGGACGAGTCGTGGAGCATGGTTGATTCTCCTCTGTCAAAATGAATATAAGCCGGCAAACTGTGAAATTGCGGCTGACCGCCTTGATCCCGTGGACGTGGTGATCCCTACGGGCTTCGGCGTGAAAGATGGGATCTCAATGCGCTCCCCATCTCCAGAGCTAAGAGCAGGAGAGCATCGAATGTGTATCAACTGGTATGGGACGCACGTGTTGGTTGCGTCGATTACGTGTCGTCAGAACTAAAAGGCGATTATTCGCCGTCCTCTCTGACGGCCATCTTTTCGATACGGCCGCGGTCGATCGGCCGCTCGCGGTCGCCATCTCCAAGGTTGGGCTTATGCTCAAGGGTAATCACAATGATCCGCTCACCAGTCTTGGTGCTTATATCTGCATGTACACTTTGCACCTGGACCCCGGTGATGTCGCGGACAACAGCCTCCAGCATGGGTCGAACGGACGACAGGAGTTCGTTGCGTACCTGTTTCACCAGATACACCCCCCGGTCGCACTGGGATTCGGATAGCTTCCGTTCGGCGGGTGTGAGGACGCCTTTAAGACGGACTAGAATCATGTCATCGAGCAGATAGGCTTTGGCTTCCAAGGGGCCTCGTCCCATGTATTCCTTCTCTAAACGAATGAATGCGCGGCCAATCTGGGTTTCCAGATCGGCACGGTCTTTTGAGACAGTGGTTCCGAACATATGGACTCCGTGTGCGATGCGGGCGCGGCGGGGCACCAACGCGGTCTAGGCGAGGGAGTTGGGCACAGACAATCAGCGAACATTCACGTTGTGAATGAGACACTGGGGGCCAACAGCGCGTACCGAACCGCGCCTAACAACGGAGAGCGATTCCCGCACCCAGAAGATGAGTCGGGCGGAGGCTGGGCGCCAGGGGAGGCGCATGAAAGACGGTGACCGTCGGATGCAGACGTCGTTGCGAAGTGCGCACGTAATGGGGCGAGGCGAATCGCAGGCGCCCGCACTTGTGGGATGCAGCGCAGACCTCAACCTCGCTCTTCAACTCTTCATTACATTCTTCTGACGCCAGGCTGACGACAGTCGACAGAGTGACGCCGATTCCCGTTCCATGTGTGGCCAGACACAACTGCACGATCAGCACAAAGAGAGTTCGCGCCCAGTGGGGGCCCGACTCCAGTAGCCAAATCGGTAATGTTGGTCGAATCGCCATGATCAATCTAACGGTTCCCATTCCAAGGGCGATTTTCAAAAGCAAAGGCCGGTCTATCCCAAAAATATGAGATACCCCGGCCTTTTCCCGCCAGACCTGAATTCCGGCGGACTGATGCCTCACTGCAACGTGTGAGGTGCGGAGCATGAAATCCCTGCACCCAGACAACAATATATAGCACCTGTCCGCAATGGGTCAAGACCCTTTTGGCCACAAAAACACACAGGGGCGCATAACGGTGAGAACCAACTCGCAGCAGCAATATTCCGGACTCTTTGTTCCAACCCGGAAAGCAGGACTGAGGATTCAAAGTGTCGATGTGCCGGTCCGACACAGCATCAAGCGGCTCTATCTCACGGTCAGGGCCAGCTCCTTTCGCTGCGAGATACACTTTCACGCCAGTGGTAATGCAATGCGTGTCATCCGGACCATCACTTCAACGAGTGCTGCTCCGCCGAGCCGGCCGGCCAGCGCAGCGTGAAGTTCATCGAAAACGAAAGTCGGTGAAATTCGCCGCGATGCGGCGTTACGGAATGCCAGACGTAGGCGGGGAAGATCAGCATCAGACCCGGGCGCGGAAAGACCTTGATGTGATCGCGATGACAGACGGAGGTCAGGTTTGCATTGAAGCGCGGATCGTGGAGCACCAGCACTCCGTCGCCAGCCTCGAAATAGTCTTCGCCGTCGGCCGGACAGATGGGCTCTCGATCGGAAACCGCCGTGCGGGCATAATAGACGCCGTTCAGGTCGGTGTTGTGATTGTGAACGATCGTAGACTCTCCGCGGCCCATGCGGTTGCTGAAGAGCAACAGATCGATCCCCTCAGGTCCCGCGATTCCCTCGGCCTCCAACCAGCGTTTCACCCCTGTGATGAACATCGACCGGAGCTGTTCGATCGCAGGCACGGTGTCCGCCAGACGCAGCAAATTCAGCGCGTCGGGGTGCAAGTTGGACCGGTCGTCGAGTTCCGGCCGGCGCTCAAGCAGATCGCAGAGCTCCGCATCCAGGGGGCCGGTGTCCGGGAATTGGATTGTCACCACCCGCGTCGGAAAAAAGGTATGGTCCGTCACTTCCATCAGCCGACCTCTTCACACGTAAACCCACTGCCCCCGCTACGACACGAACCGCTCGCAGTTCCAGAGGAGATCGAGAACGCTGTGTTCGTAGCCGAATTCGACAGAAGCTGCAAGCTTGCAACGCAACCCGCAATCAGCACATGATCTCGAATCGATCGCTTGTTTTCTCAGACTTGATATTCTGTCACAATCAATTTGACGGTCGTATCTACTCTCTTCAACGAGACCTTGTCATGAATCAGGAACCCAGTCCCAGTGATCCGCGGGTGCCGCTGGCTCAACAGCGGACGGCCATGGCCGAGTTTCGCACGCAACTGGCGATGGACCGTACGACGCTGGCCTGGATCCGAACCACGTTGGCTATCGCCGGGTTTGGCTTCGGAATGGTCGGTTTTTTCCGGACGCTCGAAGAGAAACACCCAACGGCTGAAACCGTCCGGTTGCATCAGGGGGCGATCACAATGGGGACCGCGCTGATCGTCCTGGGGCTCGGTTCCACCGTGCTCGCTGGAGTGTCTCACTGGCGGTCACTTCGCCGACTTCGGCGGAAGGAATCCCCGGTCCTGACGCAGTGGCCGTTGAGCATCACCGTAGCCATGCTGCTCGCCATTATCGGACTGGTGGGACTGTTCATGATCTTCGTTTGAAACGCCACGACATCGTTGTCGATCAAGGAGAACTTCGTGAATTCCAAACTTCGCTCGTTGGGATGGCTCTGCGGTTCGACAGTGTGCCTGGTGCTCGTGTATTTTGCCTATGATCACCTGGTAAAGCCGGCTCGCCATGCTGCGATGTGCAAAGCCCATCTCACCCAGTTGTCGCTGGCGCTGCGCAATTATCATGATCGATGCCAGCGCTTTCCTCCGGCCTGTACCGTGGGCAGTGATGGCACGCCGTGGCACAGTTGGCGAGTCTACATCCTGCCCGAACTGGGCGAGCAAAAACTCTACGACGCGTACCGATTTGACGAACCCTGGAACGGTCCGCACAACGCTCAGCTTGGCTCGCGCATGCCGGGGGCATTCGGTTTTCGGGGCGAATCCTCTGCGAAGTTTCTGGCAGTGACCGGACAATATACCGCCTGGCCCGGCACTTCGAGCAGCCGCCTGCGCGAGTTCCACAATGGTACGTCGAAAACGATCATGCTGGTCGAGTGCGCCGATTCCGAGATCAATTGGCTGGAACCACGAGACATTCCAATTGAGCAGGCGACGAAGTGGCGAAAGGCGGCGACCGGCCCCCGTCTGACTGGCCGGTATGATCGTGCCGCAGTTGTGTTCGCCGACGGAGTGACTCGTGCACTAAATGACACAATTTCGGAACGAACGCTGCGGCGTTTGCTACGAACCGGTCCCACGGGTGAAACCAAGTCCGCACCTGACGCGGACTTTCCACAGCCGCGAGATGCGTCTTCGTTCGCCAAGACCGACGTCCTGCCGTATCCGACCATGCCCATTTTGCCCGGCCGGAATTGTCTGTATTGCGCGACATTCCGCATCGCCTGGGATCAACTGCGAAAGTCTCCCAATCAGCCCGTCGCAGTTGATCCGGCGCCGGCGATCGCCACCGAATTGAATCGTGTGCCGTTTTCGCTGGACAACTTGGATCCCGGATCGTTTTTCGCCAAGACCGTCGACAAAGCCGACGTCGTGAAAATGAAGAAGGAGCTGCAGCTGCGGTTTCCCGGTGCCACAGGACCGTCGACACCGCCGGCCGAGACCGTACAGGAGGGGCGCGTACTCTACGCCTATCTCTTGAAGAGCCTGCCGTTCGCCGATGCGTTCAATGGAAACACGGGACCACTATCGTTCCCCAGAGGATCGAAGACGGCGCAAGTGGCCTCGTTCGGTCAATCATTGGAGGCTCATAGCCTGGTTCACATCGCGGACTATCGCACGGACGAAGATTTCATCATCGAACTCAAGACTCAATCGGATCGCGACGTAATGCTGCTCGCCAAGATTCCGGCCGAATCAACGTTGCAGGCCACGATGGACAAGGTGCTGGCACGAGTGACCTCGCCCAATCCCCAGCACACGCGATTCAACCTGGATCACCGGGAAAGCTTGCGGGTCCCGAAACTGTCGTTCAACATCCAGCAGAAATACGACGACCTTGTTGGGATCGAGATCGTTGGCAGTACGTACAGTAAGAGCGGTCGCCCCGAATTGATCGCCAGCGCCGAGCAGGGAACCGCCTTCGTGCTCAACGAGCGCGGCGCGAAACTCGAATCGACGGCTGAGATCGAAACTGACATCTCAGCGGATATTGAGCCAACGCCACTACCGCCACCACCGCCAATCCGCAAGTTCCACTTCGACCGTCCATTTCTAGTGTTGCTGCGTGAACGGAAGTCGCAAGAACCGTACTTCGCACTCTGGCTCGAAAACACGGAATTGATGGAGCCGTGGCCCAATGCGGCAACGGAAAAACCTGCCCCACCGTAGGACGGCGGATGCCCGACTCATGTGCTCGGCGCGGTGCTGGGTCCTGATAACAGGGAACTGGTGGTGGGATGTGCGGACAGTAAGATCCGATTTTGGGATTTCCCGTCCGCGATGAAGCAGATCCAGGCGTTTGAGAATTCGTTAGCTCCCCGCTGAGGGCAGGTGGTGTGGGGCTCGGTTCCACCGTGCTTGCTGGAGTGTCTCATTGGCGGTCACTTCGCCGACTTCGGCGGAAGGAATCGCCGGTCCTGACGCAGTGGCCGTTGAGCTTCACCGTAGCCATGCTGATCGCCATTATCGGACTGGTGGGGCTGTTTATGATTTTCGTGTGAAACGCCACGACATCCCGAGGGGCGTGCAGTTTTGGTGAGATTGACGGTGTGTTGTATGATCGAAGGGTGGTCTTCGTCCCGCCAGGGACACCCGATAGCCCACCGTTTCAACGGTGGGACACGAGACACGACGACACGGCAAGTCCCGGCAGGGACGAAAGAGATTCCGAACGAAACGCCACGACGAGGGCACGGCGGCCTCGAGATGCGCGCCCAGTTCGGGGGCGCCGATGGTGCGCCTGCGGCGAGAGAGTTGATGGGAGTGAGTGGAGAGTAGACTCAAGACAGATTGAAGAATTTAAAGAGTGCAAAGGGAGCACTCAGCTTGGCGCGTGTCCGGACCGTAAGATGGGCACTCCTGCCCGTCTGTATTCGTGCATGTCGCATTCGGAGACGGCCGAGGGTGGCCATCCTACTGATGAAGACCTGCGGTCGAAGATGTCGAAGGTGGCAAAGATGTCGAAGATGTTGGGCACTGCTGCCCGTCTGCATGTGGTGTGTCTCGGGTTCAAAGACGGGCAGGAGTGCCCATCCTACGGACGAAGACATGGGAGTCAACGATATCGAAGATGTCGAAGATGGCAAAGATGCTGCGGGCTGGGGCGCCTCGAAGGAGCATAGAGACCCGTTCTACGGGGGTTGCCGAACTCGGATGATTCATCAGCCGCTGGGC
>CAMAVF010000353.1 GCA_945861445.1 Planctomicrobium piriforme
CCAGTCAACATGTTGTTGTTAGCCATTCACTCTGCCCACAAACTGTCAGGCCGAACTCGGGGAACATCTTCCGTGCAAGGTACTCCTTGCTCGCAAAACGCTGTCCCTGGGCAAATCTCGGCTTGAGCTTGTACTCCATTCGCGTCTGCCAATTCGCCATCAAGCATTGTGGTAGGGCGCGGTTTCAAGATCCCGCAGGGGATCGCTTGCGTATCGAATATTCTCTATCAACACAATTTCCAGGAAACAAATCATGCTCGATTTTGATGCAGAAGATGGTCCAGAACTCACGTTGGCTGCACACCCGGAATTCGGCCAATTCCGGTCGGACCTTACGGCATTACTTCACTTGGCACTGCAGCCGGCAACATTGTTGACGGCAGTTGCAATCGGTTTTATCGTCATTTCGATTACGTCTCTGTAGTGCAGAAGACAGTTGCATGAGCAATCTAAGTGCATACAAATCAGTTTGTTATAGCGATCGTTAGTCCAATTCAAATTCAGGGCAAAATAAATCCAATAAACTCACTGATATTTGACTTGACAGATCGCAACGACAACGACGATACTATGCTCGACTAAGGGAGTGATAATTAACGACAGGCGGTCGTACTTGAGGAATTCCTTCCGATTTACCAGTACGACCCGCCGGCTGAAATCTTCAATCCTACTCCCCGCTGAACCTGCTAGTTGTCCCGCTTGAACCATGTGACGTCCGGCTGCCTGCAGACCAATTGAGTTGATCAGGAAGTCGTCGTTCGCAAAGTTTGCTCGAAAGAAAAATGAAAGATGTCAGCGGCAGCGAAATCTGCGTCCGTGATTGACGCGAGTCGCTTGCCATGTTTGCTAACCTGGACCGGCGTGCGTCGGTCCATCCAGATCATACCGGTTGAGGAAGTCCTGCCTGACCCGCGTCAGGCAAACCTCAGCCTGCCGGGACTGACCATCCGCCGGCACCCAGGTCTGGGCTGATTGGTTTGGATCTTTTCGTCGTGTTCCTTCTTGTTAGACATGAGGAGTCTTTTCATGCGTCGGTTACAGTTCGATCCCAAGTCCCATGCATCACAGCCCGCAGCACGCCGGGCCTTTACCCTGATTGAATTGCTGGTGGTGATTGCCATCATTGCGGTGTTGATCTCCCTGCTGTTGCCCGCCGTCCAGCAAGCACGCGAAGCGGCCCGACGGTCGCAATGCAAGAACAATCTCAAGCAGATTGGCCTGGCGTTCCACAATTTCGAGAGCAGCTACTCCTCTCTTCCGAGCAGTCTTCGCCCCGCGGCAGCCGGAACGGTTCGTCTGGCCGCGTTGACTCAGCTTTTGCCCTATCTCGATCAAGCCGGGTTGTACAATCAGTACAACCAGGCCGTGAATTGGGACAATACGACTGGAAGTCCGAGCAACAACACCTTGTCGAGCACCAAGATTCCCGCGTTTAATTGCCCTTCGGATATCAATGCGGGCATCCTCGACGGGAGCCCCGTGGCTGGTTCCGGTTGGGCGCAAACCGTCGCTTCCGCCAGCAGTTATTCTCCGATTTATGGGATCTCACCGCTGGTCTACTCCAACTCGCTGACGACCAACACGCAACCGAGTTTGTACACTGACCCGGCCGACTCCACCCAAAAATACGTAGCTGGTGTCTTTCCGAAGAACGCGACCATCGATCCCACGACTGGTCTCGTGATAGCGCACGGCAAGAAGTTCCGCGATATTACTGACGGGTTGTCGAATACGCTCGCGATCGCGGAATCCGCGGGCCGGCCAGCCGTATTTCGTAGAGGCAAGGCCTACGGTTCGCTGCCGACGAACCGGTTGAATGCCGGCGGTTGGGCCCGGCCGGCGAGCGACATCATGATCTATGGCCAGAAGGCCGACGGCACCGACTTGCTGGGAACAGTCGCGATCAATGCCACCAACGGCTATGACATCGGTGCACTGACACCGTATCCCTACACGGCGGCGCCGTATGTGTTCGGCGTGCACGGCACGAGTTCACCGTATTCGTTCCATGTCGGTGGAGCCCACTTCACGCTGGGTGATGGAGCCGTGCGTTTCATCAGCGAGAACATCAACTTCAATACGTTCATCGCGCTGTGCACACCGGCTGGCGGCGAGATCACCGGTGAGTTCTAACAATCGTCAATTCATCGAGTTTGACAGGATTTAGTGAAATGAATGTGAGTGTATTAATGCGAAAGCCGTCTATCACGACATTGTTGCTCTGCAGCGTGCTGCTGACGGGTTGCGGAAAAGCCAAGGAATCTTGGGAAATCGTCTATCCTGCCAAGGGCATCGTGAAATTCGAGGGCAATCCGGTGGCCGGGGCCGTCATCTCTCTGATTCCTCAAGACAGTGAGGTCCCGGATACGGTTCGTCCCACCGCGACGGCGAAAGACGATGGGACATTTGAGGTAGGTACTTACTCGAAAGCCGACGGTGCTCCGGCAGGCAAGTATAAGGTACTCGTCCTGCACTATCCGATCGTTGGCAGGAAAGAGAGTCCGAACGCGGGACCGAACGATTTACCAAAGAAATATTCCAAGGCGGATACAACCGACTTGATTGTGGAAGTCGCCGAGTCCAAGACGGAGTTTCAACCGTTGGAGTTAAAGAGGTAATAGAACATCAGACGCTCGGGCATCGGCTCACCGTCTCCAGCAAGTTCAACAACAGCAGCCCGAAGTCGAATGACTTCGGGCTGCTGTTTTTTGCACATGCTTTACTCGCAGCCATCAAGGTTGCAGAATGACGGACGTGTGCGGGCGCCGACGAGCATGCTCGCAGGCGACTGACGATTGACGACACGGTCAGAATTTCAGACTGGAAAGTATCCCGCAAATGCCCACTTCCGAAGGTCATCCTGTTGCGCTCATCACCGGGATTACCGGTCAGGATGGTTCTTATCTGACGGAATTCTTGCTTCAGAAGGGTTATCACGTCCACGGGATCGTGCGCCGGGCGAGCAGTTTCAATACGGGCCGCATTGATCATCTGTACCAGGATCCGCATGTCTCCGGCACGCGGATGCAACTGCATTACGGCGACCTGACCGATGCCACGCGGCTGGGAGAATTGATCGAACGCATTCAGCCGGATGAACTCTACAATCTGGCGGCACAAAGCCACGTCAAGGTGTCGTTCGACATGCCCCTGTATACGGCGGATGTCGTCGCAGTCGGTGCCCTGCGACTGCTGGAAGCGGTCCGCGATGCTCAACAACGCATCGGAAGGAAGATCAAGTTTTATCAGGCATCATCGAGCGAAATGTTCGGGATGGTGCAGGAGACGCCCCAAACCGAAACGACGCCATTCTATCCCCGCAGCCCGTACTCCTGTGCAAAGCTCTACGCCCACTGGCAGACGATCAACTACCGCGAGGCTTACGACCTGTTTGCCTGTTGCGGAATCTTGTTCAATCATGAATCCCCGCGTCGCGGTGAGACCTTTGTCACACGCAAGATTACGCGCACGGCAACGCGCATCAAGCTGGGCCTGGTCGATAAGCTCTACCTGGGAAACATCGACGCCCGGCGCGACTGGGGATATGCAGGAGATTACGTCGAAGCGATGTGGCTGATGCTGCAACAAGAGCGGCCTGATGATTTTGTCATCGCGACCAACGAAACGCATTCCGTCCGCGAGTTCCTGGACGAAGTCTTCGGACACCTGGATTTAAACTGGCAGGATCACGTGGCGATTGACCCCGCGTATTATCGTCCGGCGGAAGTTGACCTGTTGATCGGCGACTACGCCAAGGCCGAGCGTCTCCTCGGCTGGAAGCCGAAAATCACCTTCCGCGACCTGGCGCGCATGATGACCGATGCCGACATGAAGCTGGCCGAACAAGAATTGAAGTTGCGTCCGAAGTAGCCGCGTTTGTGAGTTGCGCGTGGGAGCTCATTCACAATGGAAACGGTGTGAGGGTGTGAGGGTGACGGGTGACGGGGTGTGAGAGTGATGTGGTAAAAGTCGCGAATGATTCTCCCCTCGCCCTGGTACTCCGGGGAGAGGGGGCGGGGGTGAGGGGCTCGATCAAAGGGTGAAGTTGAGTCCGGACGTTGCAAGGAAAATGGCATCTGGAATGAGGGGCTTTCAATGACGCTCGCAAAGCCCCTCACCCCCAGCCCCTCCCCCCGGTGTACCAGGGCGAGGGGAGAGAGATGTCGTTCTTTCTCAACTGCTGAAAAAGTCATGTAAAAGCAATCGCAATCAACGCGTATTATGCTACTCCCGTAACTTTTCCTACACTGAAACCCTCACACCCTGTCACCCTCATACCCGACAATCACTCGGTTGACGTCCGACTCACTTCCTAACTACCCACCACCTAGAAAAGTCCGTCGGAATTCCGCATGTTTCGAGTTCACTGGTTTCTGCTGCGAACGTCATTGGAAGAGCGGCTGATTTATCGTGGTGACTTTGCGTTTGCCACGTTTATCCGATTCCTGCCGATCATCACCCAGATCTGCCTGTGGGGAGCCATTTTTGACATCGGTACGACCGACGGCACGCGCCGGCTGAATGGGTATTCGTATCAGGAAATGGTCGCCTACTATCTGTTGACGATGGTGGGGCGAGCCTTTTCGAGCATGCCGGGCTTGGCACGCGACATTTCCAAAGAGATTCGCGACGGATCGCTGAAACGCTATCTGACACAGCCGGTCGACCTGCAGACGTTCTACTTCTGGTCGCGAGTGGCCCATAAGCTGGTCTATTACATGGTGGCGACGGGACCGTTCGCGCTGCTGTTCTGGCTGTGTGGGTCGTTCTTCACCCACGTGCCGACGGGGATCGAATGGGTGGCCTTGATCGTCTCCCTGATGCAGGCATTTCTGATCGGCTTCCTACTGGATAGCCTGATTGGACTCTGCGCGTTCTGGCTGCTGGAGGTCGGGTCGATCAGTTTCATTTTCATGATGCTCACGTATTTTCTGTCCGGGCACATGCTGCCGCTGGACTGGTTGCCGGGCATCCTGGGCCAGATCGTCGGTTACCTGCCGTTTCAGTATCTCGCCTTTTTCCCAGCCGCCATCATTCTGGGGAAATTCTCAGCGGGCGGACTGGCCTGGCACCTCACGGCGGCGACCGGCTGGGTCTTGGCATTGTGGTTATTGAATCGTGCCGTTTATGCTTGGGGGCTCAGACGTTACGGAGCCTACGGGGGATAATCTGCTAAAAACTCGCCAAGTCGAAAACGTACTCGCTGGGAACGGGGTATTAGTAGCGTCGAATCACGCGCGAGCCCGTTCGATGCGCCTCTGCAACTGGAACCGTCACAAAATTCTTGCGATCGCCGAAACTATGCCGTTCAAGCTGAATCAGCTCTTCATCTATGTCGTCGTCTGGGGAATTTCTCTGGTGTCTGGGGGTGTGCCACTGTGTGCCCAGGATTCCGGGACAGGCCCTGTGGCTGCCTTCACACCGTCCGCTGCTCGGGGCTACCAACTGTTGACGACCAAGCCCTATTTGCCGCCGGACTTTGATCAGCAGGTGTTCGACGAACTCTGGAAATCGTGGCCGAAGGACCTCCGTAACCAGGCGCGTGATGCCACTCCGGCTGTGCGTCGGCAACTGGCCTTCACCCGGTATGGGTTGATCGAGTCGCCCGACCATCCGGGTGAGGGCCCGGCGTGGGGCTATACTCCCGACGGTCAGGGGGGATGGGTGATGAATTGCCTGTCGTGCCACGGCGGACAGGTGAATGGCAAGGCGACATTCGGTCTGCCTAACTCCAATTTCGGGCTGGAGACCCTGGTGGAAGACGTCCGAGCCACCAAAATTCGACTCGGGAAAAAGCTGACGCACATGGACATGGCACAGCTCGGTATGCCGCTCGGTTCGACCAATGGCACGACCAATTCCGTCATTTTCGGCGTGGCTCTCGAAGCCAAACGCGATGCGGATATGCGGGTCCTGAAGAAATTTGCCATCCCGGTCATGCAACATCACGACCTTGATGCTCCACCGTTCTGGAACGTCAAGAAGAAGTCTCGTCTCTATTACGACGGACTCGTGAAGAAGCATCATCGGCCGCTGATCCAATTCGTTCTGTTACCGCGGAACGACGAGAAAATCCTCGCTGGATGGGAAAATGACTTTCGCGACATTCTGGCCTGGATTGAATCCCTGGAAGCTCCCAAGTATCCGTGGACGATCGACACGGCATTAGCTGATACCGGCCGGACTGTGTTCAATCAGCATTGCTCGAAATGCCACGGGACCTATGGTGAGCGAGAATCGTATCCGGAAAAGATCGTCAGTCTGGACATTCTGGGAACTGATCCCGTTCGCTTGCAGGCATTGAAGCCCGATTATCGTGAACGATTCCAGCATAGTTGGCTGTCCAATTACAACACCGCCGATCCCGTCTGGTTGCCAAACGGCTATCTTGCCCCGCCGCTCCACGGCATCTGGGCTTCGGCACCTTATCTGCATAACGGATCGGTCCCGACCCTCTGGCATCTAATGCATGCTGATGCACGTCCGAAGGTCTGGAAACGGACCCCGACAGGCTACGATCAGCAGCGTCTGGGCTTGGAGATTTCGACTTCTGACACGGTCCCGGAAGGACTGTTGTCCGGCGACCGCCGCCAGTATTTCGATACGTCTAAAGCCAGCAAAAGTGCAGCCGGACATCGTTTTCCCGAGGCCCTCAGCGAGGATGAAAAGCGAGCTGTTCTGGAATACCTGAAGTCCCTGTAGGGTGGCCCGGTGCCATTTCATGGCTGAATCGAAGGGAATGCACTCGCTTGCGCTTCGAGCTTGTATTTGCAGTCACTTCGCGACCGTGCTGCATCGCACCCTGCTGACATAGGAACTGATTCCAATTGAAATATCGATCTCGCAAGATGGTGATGCCCGCGGATCTCAATGGGCGCAACACACTCTTCGGTGGCAAGCTGGTGTCATGGATTGATGAGGAAGCCTACATCTACGCCGTCTGCCAGCTGGAGTCATTGAACATCGCGACCGTCTACATCGGCGATTTCCAGTTTCACGTTCCGGCAGCCTGCGGTGACATCATCGAAATCGGTGTCGTCGCGACTCGGTTCGGAACAACCTCATTGGAGATGAAGGCCGAAGCGCGCAACAAGACGACCAAGCAGCTCATTTCATCGTGTAATAAAATTGTGGTCGTGACCCTTGATGCAGCGGGGAATAAGACGCCGCACGGGAAGACGGCAATTAAGGATGATTGATGAAAGCACTGCTTGACCGCCGAGTACAGCGGCAAAGCAGTGGCACATTACTCAGTATCAGTAGTAGTTGCGTCCCACTGCTATGTGGCCGTACCCAGTCACGCCAACGTCGATTCCTCGTGCTCAAGCATTACAGCCGCTCCAACCCTGCAATCCGGCACAGTCGTCACTGTATCGCGGCTGCGCCTGATCCGATCATCCCGGGAACTTTCAGTCTCTTTCCGAAGTTCTGCGACTGTTGCGTTTGGACAACATTCCAGCCGTGAGCTATACTTCGCGCGGCAAGGAATGAGGTCTTGGCGAGGCGTTGGTTTTTTGGGATGATGGGTGTTGGTGTCTGATGGGGAATGGGCAGGATGAGTGAGGGGTCAAGGATGACTCGACTGACGTTTTCTGAGGAAGATCGGCTGCGG
>CAMAVF010000354.1 GCA_945861445.1 Planctomicrobium piriforme
CGCAGCGGCGGCAAAGGCACCTATTTTGGCGGAATTGACCTCGACCTTCACAACGGTGATCCGGCGATTTTCCTCGAACAACTTAACGCACTGCTGGATGAATTCCACGGGCGCGACGGCTGGCATTTTCAGGTCGCCGATCAGAACGCGGGTGGCGTTCATCTTTTCCAGGTGTTTTCCAAACCGCAGCCGTACCGGGAATACCGTGACGGTCTTCGCGCCACACTGGTCGCCTTGGATGCGAAATATCCCGATCTGAAAATGCGTGCGAAAGCAGCCGGGATGAAGACGCTGGGGGAATTGGAACTCTTTCCAAATACCCAGGCTGGTTTACGACTGCCATTTTCCCGTGGCCGTACCATGCTGACCGATGGGCCGATCCCAACAATTACCCACCGTAAGAAATCCGTTGTCGATGTCGAGCGATATATTCGCTGGATGAAGAATCCCGTCGCTTACATGCCCAGGGACGAAATATACAAATATATTCGGACCCGCCTTCGACCGCGC
This sequence comes from Planctomicrobium piriforme, assembly GCA_945861445.1. GTDB lineage: Bacteria > Planctomycetota > Planctomycetia > Planctomycetales > Planctomycetaceae > JAKFVC01. The sequence continues at coordinate 511 of CAMAVF010000354.1, forward strand.
ACCGTCACCATTTCCGACAATATCCAGGAAAATGCCACGGTTAATAACGTCCTTGCTTCTGGCGCCACGGTTAATAAACAGAAACGCCGACAGCATTCCTCGCTATTAAAGAACAATTACGCCAGGAATATCCAACAATTCTGGTCGGGAGACAATACTCCACCGGATTCATTAAATAATGCCATCCTTATTTTATCGAATATCGCACCGTATTTTTTCGACACCCAGGAAAATGCCGTCAGCGCGATTGAGAAAATGATCGACGCACTGCCGACTAAATCATTTTCCGACCGGATTTCGACTGGAAATCGGGCGATGGTAAGCCGTGTCGTAAATGAAAACGTGTCCGCAGCTTTTGACGATCATTCTTCGCCATCATCGGAGAATATCGAGTCCCGTAAAAAGCTGGACGCGGCCTACGAGAAATGGTCAGAGGTCGGATTTAATCCGTTCGACAAAACCACTTGGAAAATCACCGCTGGCGCGATGAAGGTTGGCCCGGATTTCGACTGGGCGCCGGAAGAATTGCAGAAACTGGAAGATATTCGTGCCGTCCTCAAGACTGACATTTCCACCACTGCGGCATTTGTCAAATATATTCTGCGCCTGATTTCCGGCCATGATGGTGAAATTGCAATTTCCTTTATCGAGAAGCTGCTATTGGAGCATCGAATAAAAGTAGGCAGTGATCGTGACCGTAAGGCGAGTACGGTAATTCGGATATTGCAGGACTGGAACTGGATTATTGTTCTTGAAGAACACAGGTGGCATGTGCGACAAACGGATAAATCACAATCACAAGGTAAAGCCAGACGGTACGGTATCCACAAGGATATGCAACACAGGTTCGGTGGTGGTGAAACTGTATCTACAATGAAAGAGACAATGGAGTATCTATTATTACCTTACCATATTGAATATCAGCCGTTTACTGATGAAGAATGGCAGGAAATGGCAGAAGCATATAAACGCATTCGGTCCAAAGAGTCCGATGTGCAGGAAATAACCGATGTAGATATACTTGCACTCGCGGACCTCGTAACGCCACATCTTTAGTGTGCTGTACAGCACAATGTGGTTGTACGAATCAGCACAACATCTTCTAAAAATCGATGTCCCGCGTGGTGCAGACGAGTTCCCGAAGACGGTGGTCGTAACGGCGTTGCGTGCGAGTTGTGGTTGCCATGCCTTCATCATCGTACCCGCAGCACGCGGATCAATTGGCCGCATGGCAATTCCCGCCCCGGATGGGCTACAATGGCGAGAACTCGCGCAGAAAAGTGCAGAATGTCGTGACACACAGCAGGGCGGCTTCTTGTCAGAAGGTCAATAACACCTGGCCGAACATACGACGGCCAAACCAAGCCGATGGCCTGTAACACTCAAGCCTTCGGCACATCCCAGAACGTCCCCGTGATGCCGGTGATGCCATTCTCGTTCTGAGCGTAGCAGACGGTAAAGATCTTGCCCGGTGCGATTTCGACGGACGAGCTGTACCCCTGGTCGCTCTTGGGGAACTCGCGAAGCACCCACGACGTCTTGCTCCAGGTTTTGCCGCCGTCTTTGCTGAGTCGCGCGTGCAAGCCCGCAGGTTTGTAGCGGCGGCCGTAGGTCAGCAGGATACGTCCATCCGCGAGTTTTAGCAGGCGCGGGCAGGCTCCAGAGACAATGTCGGTTTCCACCGGCTGGCTCCAGGTCTTGCCGGCATCGCGCGATTCGTTCCACCAGAACAGCGAATCATTTCCGGTCGGTGTGTGTCCGACGCGATGCACGGCCAGCACGTGATCCCTGGCGACCTCGATGATCGCCGGTTCGTAGTAGGGACGCGTTGACGGGTTTCCGTCTGCCATGACGGTCTTTCCCGACCAGGTTTTCCCCAGATCGTCGGATCGATACACCAGCGCCGATTCGAAGCCGTCGTTTTTGTCGCTGCCATAGATGGGAGCCAGTAACGCTCCGGACTGCAAACGAATGGGCGGAGCGCATGGCTGCATCCCCGGGGCGAACAAAACGTTGTGATTCAGCCTCCACGAGAGACCGTCGTTGTTGCTCCAGCACCAGAATCCGCCGACGTTGCCGTGGGGATACTCGTTGGGATACAGGAACGACAGCCCCGAGCGTTTGGCCTCCCGCATCGGCACCACTTCATGCATCGCCAACAGTCCGCCCACGTGACCGTTCCCGAGCGCGATCAAAGCGAGTTCCTGGCCACCTCCCGCGGCGAACTGCGTCGAACCTTTGACGTCCCACGTCTGCCCCAGGTCATACGACCGCATGATGGTGATGATCGACCGCGGGTTCGTATGCCGAATCCGATCCTCGCGCGGCGCCTGCCGGAACGCGATCAGCAGTTCGTCCTTGTTCAAGCGGACGACGTGCGGAAACGCGGTGTACATCGCCGGGTCATACAGAATGTCCGTCTGCCGCACATTCTGCGGAGCTTGGAGGTCGAGCTTCCTCTCGGACGGCTCTTCTGCCGCAGCGGTATTCCGCAGGCCTGCCAGTTGAGCGACCGCCGAGGCCGCGGGAATTGCCGCCGCCTGCTGTAGAAACTGCCGCCGCGTCGGGTGCTGAGACATGCTTTCCATCTTTCGGAATTGGCAAGTGAGTGTGAACCCACGGCGACTCGCAAGAATTAGGCTGGCGTGACGAACACAAAAGGAATTCGAGCAGGTCATCAGTGTACCATGCCCCCCGAATATCTTTGAACCATCCAGGCAAGAGAGTGTCTACACTTCCACCGATTGCAGTCGATCGTCATTCTCATGCGAGGAGGTTCTTCGATGTCTGAGCGAATTGACACAACTCGCGCGCTTGATCGAGTGCATGCGCTTCTGGAACGTCCCGACATGCCTGCTGCCGCGATGGCTGCATTCCGATCGGCCTATCCCGATGCTCCGCCGAGATGATCGAGGCCGCAGTCTTTCACGTTTATGTGGATGGTGTCGGTGCAGCGTTAGACTGGGGCGCGGCTGCTGAGGATTCCCGCCGCAATCCGCAGGAAGGTCTCGACGAGGGCGCCACTTGGCATGCGGTCTATCACCTCTACAACTGGCTGCAGTCCCAATCCGTTCTTCCGATGGGCTGACACGGTGTGTTGGAGCAATTGAAGGATCTCAAGCGGCTGGTCACGGATGGAGATTTCTACGCGGCCGATCAGATCATCCAGCAACTCGAAAGACTCTTCCAGGGAAATGTCCCGCCGCCGAATGTTGAGTAATCCGACATTTCCCATTTGGCTTGAGCCTGGAACCGATCCAAACTCGCAATCTTCGCCATCATAACAACGCGCCCCCCCCCCGTGTCTAGCGCGAGAATACCCCTGCTTTTCCAGGGTGTAGCGCAAATCACATGCCAAAGCGCGGGAAGTCAAATGGGAAATGTGGGCTAAAAGACATCTTGAATGTGCAGTCACCGTTTTGTAGAATTCGTTGAGCAGTGACAAAGCTATGCAATCAGCATGTAATCCACGCCCCGGTGTAACCCGGCGAAATGCCTCTGGCGTGCTGGTTGTTCGATAATACAGCATGTAGTCCAAGCCCCGGTCGTAACCGGCGAAATGCCTCTGGCGTGCTGGCCCCATCTGGAATGTTCCAGTTGGGGCCGCACGCCAGAGGTTTTTTCGTTTTTAGGAGACGACCCACTATGCCGAATTGGTGCGAAGACACGTTGCGGATTACCGGGTCCGCTACTGAGCGACGTAGGTTTTTGTTGCGAGCCGGCGCCACGCTGGACTTCAACAAGTGGAAGCCCTATCCCGAAGAGTATCGCCTCGCAGATGAAGCTGCACATGAATGGGAGAAACAGAACCCCGGATTCAATTGGAGCGACCGTCCAATAGACGGTTTCAACCAGGGCGGTTACGAATGGTGCTGTGAGAATTGGGGTACGAAATGGAACGTGGAGTCATCGCGTTTCGACGTTCAACAAAGGTCCGTCAAGTGCGTGTTTGACACGGCTTGGTCTCCACCGCTGCCAGTCGTACAGGCCATGTCCCAAGAGTTTCCAACACTCAAATTCGTGTTGACATATTCTGAGAAAAGTTCTTTGGGGACGGGGCGGTGGGAATTCGTCAATGGCGTAGGCCGCTGCCTCATGAGTCGCAAGGCGGCGTTTTGCCGTTGGTACTGGTCTTCACGACCACCAAAGCGAGAAAGGAAATCACTGATGAACAATAGGGAATACAGCAAAGGCCAAAATGTCGTCGCCCACTTGTTTACGCAAGGTGCGTGGCGGATTTGCATTCCCGCAGTTGTTATCGGGAAGCTCCAGAATGGACATTGGCGGCTTGAAGACGCATCCGGCAGTTGTGTTGATCTGGCGCCCGAACAGGTGTTTCCTTCACAGGAAGCGTTCGAGGCGAGCATTAAGGCGCTGTCAGTTACGGTCAATACGGGAACCGGAAGAGTTACTGATTTTAACTAACGTCTGGAGAAACAGTCATGCTTGACCCCATCGAAGAACTCGAACTGCAATCCTTGCGATCTGGATTCGACGAGTATTCCAACCACAAGCTGTCGGAATTGACTGCCCTCCGACCGCAGGAAGCCGTGGAGATCACCGCCCAACTGACCGACCCGGAAGATCAGCGGCTCGCCCTCAAGTGGGTGATGCGCGGCCTCAACGTGGAAATGGCGGTCGCCAAGGTCGGCATGAACAAGAAAATGGAAACGGCCATTCGGGATAAGCGGCGCGCACAAAAGGAACTTCGGGAGAGCCTGGGCATGACCGACGAAGAGATCGCGGAAATGAAACATCATTTGAAAGGAAAGTAAAAGAATGAAAGGCAACAACACTGCAAATACAGTGTATGAAACGCTTGAGTTGTCCGATTTCGACGAACTTCGTCAAGAGGTTTCTCGTCTGCGCCACTGCCAAGCGGGAAGTAACCACGCTCACGGCGGTTCTGGCAGGATCGGGCAAGACGATCCATACGAGTGTTATGGCAGCTTTCTTTGCACCTGTGGGTGCGGGCAGACGGTCATCTGTCCTGGAGACGAACTGTGCCGCGCACGAATCATGAGATTGCAAGGCCACGCACAGACCGCATCTGTTAAGGAATGGATGCGGCGCGGCCTGTGTATCTGCCCAATCGTCATCAAGAACAACAGCCGCCACGGGATCGCAATGGAACGGGCGAGGCACATGGTGGATGTGGGGCTAATGACTCAAAAGGAAGCAATTGACAAATTGATTGCGACAGGGGATAGGCTTGTGTCGGACTACGAATACACGAAAGCATCCGGCAATTGGTCGGCGAGCCGCCGCAGAAAACTAATTCGATGCCCATGCGGTGCATACTTTTGCAACGATGCGGCACGGGCTGCGGGGCTGTTTAGCGAAAGCGAATGGGCGCGCATGGGTTATCCGTACTTCAGTCGCACCGGCGACGGCATCAGCCGATACTACCTCGACCCAACAAGTGCGATTCGGCGCATCCGCTACAAGTTGGTGAGAGTATTGCCGGATGGTAGCCATTGCCCATTCACGCATGTTCGCCTTGGCCCGCAACCCGTCGCAAGAATCTGGCGGGCGTTTTACGAACCGAGAACCTGCCGATGGGAACAGGGGGTTCATTCGGTGGATTTATTCTCCGCCGACCAAATGGATTTAACTCGATTCAAGTTGTCGAACAAGCAGGCCATTGCCCTAATGAATGGCGACGAAGAAGTAGCAAAGCTCCTCGACCAGCATCGGAAGCCGAAACGTAAGCGATACAAGAAGTTTGATCCGGTCGAAGCAGGAAGGCAATACAAGGAGGAGACGGGGTTTCGACGACCAGGAATCCGTCCTAAAAAATGATGGCCCGGCGCCAACTGCTCGTATCCAAACGGTGATTTTATGGCCGATCTGCCACATACCGGAGTACAGGAATGAATGGATCACTCACCCCGCCCTTGAAATGGCACGGCGGAAAAGCATATTTGGCAAAAGAGATAATCTCCCACATGCCCCCACACCTGCATTACGTCGAACCTTTCGCGGGTGGCTTGGCGGTCTTGCTGGCGAAGCAGTACGAGGGGGTCAGCGAGGTTGTGAACGACTTGGACGGTGGACTGAGCAATTTCTGGCGTGTCCTTTCCAAGCCGGAAATGTTTGCTGATTTTGTTCGGGCCGTTGAGGCCACCCCGTTCTCCCAGGAACTTTTTCGATCAGCGGAAGCCCAGGTCGATTCGGGAAGCGATGTGGAACGCGCCGTGCAGTTCTTCATTCGGTGCCGCCAAAGTCGGCAAGGACTTCGCCGGGACTTTGCGACCCTGAGCAAGAATCGGACTCGGCGGAACATGAACGAACAGGTCAGCAGTTGGCTCACCGCCGTTGATGGCCTTGCTGAAGTTCATGCCCGGCTGAAGAGGGTGGTGATCCTGAATGACGACGCCGTGACCGTCATTAGACGGGAGGATTCGCCGAACACGTTGTTCTATCTCGACCCGCCATATCTACACGAAACACGGGTGACGACGGGGGATTATGCTGTCGAAATGACGGCCGACGATCATGCCGATCTGCTGGCTGCCCTTAAAGAACTCGAAGGGAAGTTCCTGTTGAGTGGCTATCCCAACGCCATGTACGACGATGCAGCAGCGTCGAATGGCTGGCGTCGTGTCGAGCGTGAAATTGATTGCAAGGCGTCAGGGGCGAAGGAGAAGCCCAAAAGAACGGAAGTGTTGTGGATGAATTACCAGCCGAATGGTGAGCGTGAAAATGGTTGATGGTATCGACGATGAACTCGAACAAAATGAATTTGACACTAATCGGTTTCACACAATTAACATCGACTTTGATGATATGACGGGGGCGACCGACCCGATTTCCCTGAATTACAAGGCAACGGCTGATTTGTCAGAAAACGATATTTGGGACGCTCATGATGATCCGCGTCCCGCTGCGCAGATATGGTGTTCCAAGGACTTGGAACGGTCAATTGCGATAGCCGAGACTCTTTTCCGACGCCTGCATTATTCTCACCAACGCTTAAAACTTGTCACGCAGGTGGAAGAAGCAGGGGTAATTATCCTAGTCGAAAGTGCGAAACGACGCCG
>CAMAVF010000355.1 GCA_945861445.1 Planctomicrobium piriforme
GGTCATCCGCTCCGCCGGTCGGGTCGTAGGTGTAAATCCAGTTGTAGTCGACACCATGCTCGGCATGGATCGGTGCAGTGGCAGATCGAGCCGTACCACCGAGCGACAGGTAGCCAAAAAATCGCGGCCCCTCGGCGACCGAGAAACCCACTTCGGTTCCCGTCACATCACTCGACGAAAAGTGACCGATGTCGACCACGTTGTTGACCGAGCGGACAATCGTAATGCGGCCCGTCGCCCGCAACGGCTGGTCGAGCAACAGCGGGCTGGCCAGCCGCGTATCGGCGAAGAACGCCTTGTGACGAGTCCTGGCAAACAGTCCTCCTGCGGCCCCGGTCTTGCCGGTGGGCTTCGCATTGGGAGCTGTGGCCCCGGGAAGCTCTTTCTGCCAGGCTGCAAATGCCTTGTCGATGGCGGGCTGCAGTTCGGCCGCCTGACGTTCCAGAGTGGCAACTTCGCCATCAATCTTCGCCAGTCGCTGTTGATCTTCTTCGCTGGGAACTCGAATCTGCGGCGGATGCGGTCCCTTGGTGACGGGGACCTCGCCCTTCAAACTGTTGAAGAACGCAAGGAACTGATAGAACTCGCGCTGCGAGAACGGGTCGTACTTATGATCGTGACATTGAGCACACCCGAATGTCAGGCCCATCCAGGCGGTCGCCGTGGTACTGGTACGATCCACGGCATAGACCACGCGGAATTCTTCCGGGTCCGAACCCCCTTCTTCATTATGCCGGTGCAGCCGGTTGAATCCGGACGCCACCTTTTGCGTTAGCGTCGCATTGGGCAACAGATCGCCCGCCAGGTTTTCAATCGTGAATTGATCGAACGGCATGTTCGAGTTAAACGCATTGATGACATAATCGCGATACGGCCAGCTCAGTCGCTCACCGTCATCGGAATAGCCCGTCGAATCACCAAACCGGGCGAGATCCAGCCAGTCCTGGCCCAGCTTTTCCCCATAGTGCGGTGAGACCAGCAGGCGGTCAACCAGTCGCTCATAGGCATCGGGACGCATGTCGTTCAAGAACAGGTCCTGCTCGGCGATCGTCGGCGGCAAACCCGTCAAATCGAACGACAGCCGACGGATCAGCGTGGTGCGATCAGCTTCAGCAGCTGGCTGCAACCCGGCCGCTTCCAGTTTTGCCAGGACGAACCGATCAATTTCATTGCGGGACCAAGTGGCGTTTTTCGTGGCAGGCAGAATCGCCCGGACAGGTTTTTGATAGGCCCAATGTGTGGCATAGGGCGCACCTGCATCGACCCATTGTCGCAGCAGTTTCTTCTGTTGCGGAGTGAGCTGACGTTTGGATTGCGGCGGCGGCATCACCTGATCGGGCTTGTCGGATTCGATGCGCAGCACCAGTTCGCTCTGGGCGGCCTTCCCCGGCACAATCGCCGCCCCGCCGTCCGCCAGGGGCGCGATGGCTCCAGCCCGCAGATCAAGCCGCAGATCGGCCTTCCGCTTGGCTTCGTCAGGACCATGACACTGCAGGCAGTGTTCGGCCAGAATGGGCCGAATATCCCGCACAAAATCGGGACCAGCACCACGCACCGCGGCCGGGACGCTGGCGACGAGCAACACTAGAGCGAGGGTCACCTTAAGCGAGTTCACTCCAGGTGCTGAGCGAAGCGTGTTGATAATTCTATCTCCCCTCGCCCCGGTACTCCGGGGAGAGGGGCTGGGGGTGAGGGGTCTGCGAACAACATTCGAACCGAATTTCGAATTGACGTACGTCTTGGGCAGCGTTGAGTAACAAATGCAAGTCAGCAGACTATCGTGCCCCTCACCCCCGACCCCTCTCCCCGGAGTACCGAGGCGAGGGGGGAGGAGATCGTTGGATGTACGCTCTTCGAATCCCGGCGCTAATCTTGTGCTGTTATGACTCATATGACACTCTCTCAACTTCTCAAACTCGCACGAGTAGACGGAACTCGTCCCCCGCATCTGGCTACGCCGTGCAGGATTTTGTAGCGGAATCTCGTCAGAGTTCCGCCAATTGCCGACCGACTTTGTAAGTCCCTGAACATCGCAACCGCTCGGGCACGCTTCAGAATTCTCACGAATTCTGCTACATCACAATCCTTCACGGCGTAGTGCATCTGGGTGACATAAATTCTGAATTTATTGTGCGGCACCGGCACCCTGCGTTTCCAATGCCGAACCATCACCAATACCTGTGGCGATCAGGTCGCTCAGTAGCAGATTGACGTGTTCCATTTCCGCCGCCGTCAGCGGGCCCATCTGGCTGATCCGCAGGGCTTCTTCAACGTGTTCGACTTTCCCAAATCCCATGATGGCCGAATCGAGTTCCGGTTGCGTCAGGGCGTATCTCAATGCCAGTTCGCGCAGCAACTTCACGGACCCCAACACTTCGCTCAGACGCCTGGCTCGGGCGTGATCGCGTTTATACAAGGCAAGCGGGAAAAACGGCGTCCGGTGCGTGTGGGCCGAGGGGGGCTCGCACAGCAGTGCCCCGGCGGCAAACACGCGAATGGCGAACAAGCCCAACCCCAGTTCTTTGGCATCGCGTAAGAAACCACCATAGTCCGGTTCGCAGAAGCAGTAAGGCGTTTCCACGAGCGCACTGGGGTTCAAGATATGGACGGGTGCCTGGATGGTCGCGAAACGCCGCGACCGCATCACCTGCCGCAACGCCTCCGGATCACCAATCCCCGTCAGTCCAAAGTGATCCACCAGTCCCGCAGCTCGCAAATCTTCCATCGCCGCCAGAACCCCATGCGGACCCAGCACGTCTTCAGGGGTGATCGAGGTGGGCTCATCACCCCGACGCAGCGTCACCGAATTGTGCAATTGCAGCAGGGTGACGCGCGGCATTTTCAGCCGCCGCAGACTCTCACGAAACGACGACACCACCAGCGGACGCAGGTCGGTTTCCCGATCAATCAGTAACCGCACCTTGGTCGCGACATGGAGGGGCTGCGGCCGGCGCACCAGTTGCAGGGCTTCACCCAGATTCGCTTCGGATTTCCCGGCACCGTAGCCGGCTGCCGTGTCGAACCAGTTGATGCCCAATTCCACGGCGCGCGAGACGACGGAATGCCGGTCGTCAAACGTACCGTCGGTCAGCAGTGCCGACACGGGCCCTGCACCGAACGAGATCTCCGAGACGGAAATGCCTGTTGTTCCCAGTGGTCGATAACGCAACTTAGACGCTCCCTTCCGTGCCGGCAGGACCGGCACCACAGATCCGGCGATCAGGTCTATTCCTTCAAGCTGGAGCCGTCGGTCCGTGGTGCAAACAGAATAATGATCATCCCCACACCATAAATCATACCCGTCCACAGCCCGATTTTGGCATAATCTCCGCCAAATACCTGCACGAATAGCCCGGTCCCCAGCACGACACAGGCCGCGACGACCCGCCCGGTATTAAAGGAAATCCCCGTCCCCGTGGCTCGGACACGTGTGGGAAACAATTCAGGCAGGTACAGCGGCAACCATCCAAAATAGATCACCCCGACCAGACCGAACACAAACGACGCCGGGTAAAACCACGGATCCAGCGGATGCATCCATCCGAAAATCACCGTGCTCGTAATCAGTGACAGCAGACTGATCAGGAAATAGGTGGTCCGTCTTCCCAACAACGCCGCGAGGATGCCCCCGAGCAAACTGCCGAACACGGCGCCGCTGGCCCGCGCGACTTGCGTCCGGGCTTTCGACTTTGGATCGGCCTTCGCCTTGGGAAGTGGCTTGCCGTCGGCACCGATCTTCACTTCGGATCGTTGTTGAGCCGCCACTTGATCGGTCCAGGGAACGATCCATTGGGAATTGGCCGCGGTACCGATTACCGGAATCGCACCCAGCAGGATTCCCATGAATGCGAGACGGCGGAGTGGCGGTCGAAAGAGTTCTCGTAATGGTCCCGCCGAGTTCTTGGTGGCCTGATCGCGGGCCATCAACCAGCGTACAGACTCAGGCACGCCACGCAGACACCAGATGCCAATCACGACCGGCGAGGCACCGACCAGCAAGACCCAGCGCCACGACTCGGGAGTCACAGGGTTCAACAAACAAATCACGCCAATCAGCACCTGACCAACATTCGCCGCCGTTCCCAATATCCCGGCCAAAAACGGTCGGGACACATCGGGCCACGCCTCGGCGACCAGGGCCACCGTGTTCGGCCAGGCACCGCCGATTCCATGACAGGCGAGAAACCTCAAGATCAACAATTCAAACGGTGAACTCGCGAAGTAACTGACCCCGGTAAAGCACGAGTAACAGAGCACGCTGAGTGCCAGAGCGCGGGTTCGTCCGCGACGGTCACCGAGCAGGCCAAAGATCCAGCCCCCGCTGGCCGCACCCAGCAGGAACGCGGCCTGATACCAGGCAAACCACTGGGTCACAGCCTGTTCATTAATCACCACCGGCTGCGTCGGCGAACTCTCGAGCGCGGCATCGGTCATCAGGCTGACCATCGCAGGACGATGAATCAACACGAACAACGAGATCTCCAGCCCCGCGAACATCCATCCCAGAAACGCTGCCGCCAGCACCACATACCGCTGACGAACGGACAATTCCAGGGGCGTGACGCGCCCATCCGAAACACTCATAAATCGATCTGCCTTCATGCGGAGTTCGCGACTGGGACCAAGCGTGAGAACGACAGTCGCGAATCCCGACTACTTGGACTCCAGCGCGAAGTCTTTCTCGTTCTTGCCGGGCTCGACTTCTTCAGACAAGGTCGTCTGGGTGTTGTACTTGGCGGGAATCTTCTCTTTGACCTCTTCGACCCGATGCGCATCACCGGGATCACCAGTGGCAGGCCGAAATGTCGAAATCCGGACCGTATGCTTGCCAACTTTGGCGCCCAGCACTTTTGCCGTGTACGCCAGGACATATTCTCCCTTGTCGTCAGTCTCAGCGGTGGACGTCCGGCCTTCTTCAGGTGCGAAGGTCACCGTGGCTTTCGGCACGGGCGCACCATCCAGCGTCACGATGCCCTTGACTTCACCTGTTTCCGGCACGTCGGACGATCCACAACCGCAGCTCAGCAGGGCACAGGCCAGGCTGGCAAATATCAATGCGTAACCACGCCACAATCCTGGCAAGCCACTGGAGACGACATCATGACGGCTCGTACTCATCACCATTCTCCCTGTTGCGATTCATTGGAAGCAATGCGCACATGGCCCACTGCCAGAGTGACCAGCAGACGACTGCAGTTCAAGAGCCTGCTTGATGCCCAAGAGCGATTCCGACTCACGCTTCAGAGCCGAAATCACGCTCCTGGGAGAAATACCGTTCGCACCTTAAAGCGACCTGGAATCCCCAACAAAGCCGCTTGTGCGCCGTTCAGAACCGCGACAATCTAAACGGTCCTGAACTGCCGCAAAGGTCTTGACGGCGTTTCTTAGAAGTCACCGATCGTATTACCATCCGCCCGACCGATCACCTACTCAAACGTGCTGTTGACGGTCGTGTCGGTATTATGGTTGACATTCTCGCTAATGAAGCGCACCGAACCATCGGCGAGTAGGAATTGAGCGCCCCCTTCATGAACGCTGCTATACCCGCGCGGTCCATTGGAACTTGTCGAATTGATCGGCACTACGCCACAGCCGTGATTCATCGTCATGCCTACACCATTGGTAGCCTCATCCGTGTCGCGGGTGCCATAAAAGATGGCTGCGTTGTATTGAATACCGCCCGAATTCCACGCCCGTTCACCGATCGCCAGCGTGTTGCTGGTCCCGTCCGTAATATCACGCAAAGCAACAGGCGGCCGGCTTCCCCCACCCGTAGCTCCAAACATCCCGTTGTACGTATTGTCACGATCATTGTCTGCGGAATTATTCGAGGCGACATAATTGGATGTCGCCACTACCACGGACCCAGGATTCAGCGTAAGTGCAGAATTCGTAGGCAAACCCGTGTCCGACGGGCAGCGGAAGACGGCGAGTGGCTTTTGCATCAAGGCGAGTTTCGTCGCGTCCGTACATTCTGTAAGGAAGTCTATGTTTCCGACATTTAACGCATTAAACAGGGACGCTTGTTCGAGTTGCGGGAGAATCGAAGCCCCCCAGGCCCAATTTCCACCACTACCTCCTAGGCGAGCATCTTGGCCGTACGGGAAGACTTGATAGACGTCGTGATAGTTGTGCAGAGCCAAACCGAGCTGCTTCAGATTGTTCTTGCATTGACTCCGCCGTGCCGCCTCGCGGGCCTGTTGCACAGCCGGCAGCAACAAAGCAATCAAGACCGCGATGATGGCGATGACAACCAAGAGTTCGATAAGTGTAAATGCCGAGCGCCGACGAGACATGACTCTCTCCGCAATTGAATGGAACGAACCGGGAAATGAAGACTCAAAACGATGATGACCCACTTGAATCCACGCACCAGAAATGCGCTGGACTACGAAGAAAAGCGAACCGACTGCGCTCACAATCATCGACCCAACGTACTCCCCACAACAACTCAACAACATAGCAAAACTGCCGGGTCCCTTACGAAATCTGCCTGCATCAGCCCGCAGCAGCTCGCGTTTCCCAAGCCACACTCCTTAGAGCGTGTTTGAAAACGCTGGATCATGGGAGGGCGAGGCTCCCGCCGAGCCTAGTACGACCGCAGGTCGGCGACCGCAAGAAACCCTCTTTGATGCCTCCGGCGGACGCCGAGCCAAAGCTCGTATTCGGCTCGGCGGGAGCCTCGCCCTCCCTTTTTCAAGCACCCTCCAAGCGAATCAGACACCACTCGCAAAAGGATGCCCGCCTGAAGCGACGCAGGTTCACTTCAGGCGGCTGGACCTACTGCGGATCCAACAACAGCCGTGCTGGCCGTTTCAACAACGGGAATTGATTGCCGACAGTGCCGCACCGCCATCGGCACATCAATGTTTTCTAGAAATCACCAATCGTATTCGCATCCGCCCGAGCAATCAGGTATTCGAACGTACTGTTGACGGTCGCATCGGTGTTGTGATTGATGTTCTCACTAATGAAGCGCACTGAACCATCCGCCAGCAGGAACTGTGCGCCCCCTTCGTGAACGCTGCTGAAGCCGCGGGGGCCATTGGAGGTATCAGTCGAATTGATGGGCCGGATCCCGCACCCGTGGTTCGTCGTCATCCCCAGGGAAGTGGTGGCCGGATCCGTATCTTTCGAGCCATAGATCGTCGAGGCATTGTATTGAATGTTACCTGAATTCCAGGCTCGTTCACCCAGCGCCAGCGTGTTGCTCAGGCCGTCCGTAATATCGCGAATGGCAATGGGGGGCCGATTCGTCGTGCAGGCTGCGACATCTCCACTACATCCAAACAGACCGTTGAATGTCTCATTCCGAATGTTCTCATTGGAGCTGTTCGAGGCGATGTAGTTGGAAGTTGCCACGGTCACACCATTACTGGGATTCAATGTGAAATATACTTCGCGCGGCAAGGAATGAGGTCTTGGCGAGGCGTTGGTTTTTTGGGATGATGGGTGTTGGTGTCTGATGGGGAATGGGCAGGATGAGTGAGGGGTCAAGGATGACTCGACTGACGTTTTCTGAGGAAGATCGGCTGCGGT
>CAMAVF010000356.1 GCA_945861445.1 Planctomicrobium piriforme
TGGCGACTCGGATCAATCACAGATGCGTGATTTGTGCTGAAAGGTCGCATTAGGTTTGTCCTCCCGCAATTGCCGTTAAGATCAATCGAAACTCGCTAAAAACCATCCGGCTTACGCCGGACGCTCGCCTACGAAGAGGCGGTTGCTACTCCGTCACTCATTTGCCACCCGGCGGATGCAAGGTCAGGCGGTGCTGGGTGACCTCTTGCACTTTTCCCCGGCTGTAGGTGAGCGGAAAGTATTTGCCGTCGGCCCAGAGGGGCAACAAGTCGCCGTAATGGGGACTGCCGAGTTGCCCGGATTGTCCTGGTGTGCTGGTTGCCATGCCCCGGTCCCAATCCGCGAGATCGAACACGTGTCGGTAGGAAGCCCCGTGGATTTGCTCGAAGTTATCGTTGTACCGCGTGTTGTTCGGAGTATGGCTGTCTCCGGAGCGTTCAACAGGCCCCAGATTGAAAGCCTGCTGGTAGTTCGGCCCGAGAGCCGCGAGGGGATGTCGCAATGTCGCGGTGTGTAATTGACCCCAGCGCCATTTCGAGGGATCAGAACCCAGGAGTTTTTGCGTGCGAGTGACGGCGCGTGCGAATGTCTCGCGCACCAGCGTGTTGCGTCCCTGGATGGGCTCCGGACCGAAGACGGCTGCGTTCGGGTCTTTCAGATGCTTCAATAAGGAGACGATACTGCGCAGATCACCACGGTCGGTACGCACGTCCTTGGGGATCTGATTTGCGTAGAACGCGTCTGTCAGTTCCTGCAACCAGACGGAATACAGGGGTCCGGCGGCAGAATCCTTACTGAGATGGCCGTCCCATTCCCGAATTAGCGTGGCGAACTTGTCGACCTCGGCCGGCAACTCGATGTCTCTCATGAGTTGGACCAGCGCTTGGGCTGGCAATGAGGTGCTTTCGTGTTGAATCCGTTGAAAATCGGCGAGATCGTATTGCGGTTTCTCGGTCAGCCGCTGTTGAATCCGTAGGAAGCGGAAGGGCGATTCCCAGTCATAGCTGATTTCACGGGTATAATTGCCAGGCAGGATGTTGTGATTGGCAGTGGCCAGCCAGTGCTGCGGCGGATTGAATGATTGCGGTAGTTCCGAGACTGAAAGGAATCGCTGCCATTCGTACTCGCCTTTAGCACCCGGCACGGGGATCAAGCCATCCCAGTTCTTGCGCACTGGAGTCAAGGCCGCGGCGACCCAGCCAATCGTGCCCGTTACATCGGCATAGGCAAAGTTCAAGCAGGGAATCTTCCACGACTCCAACGCCTTCAGGAACTCGTCGCGATTCTTCGCCCGGGAGACGGCCAGGCTGCCCAGATAAGCCGCACCGCCCGGCTCACTGCCCGCCCACCGCAAGGCGAACGCCAGATGCCGCTGCTCATCCTGATAAATCACCGGCCCGTGACGCGTGAACCGCAATTCGACCGGCACCGCTTCGCGTCCCTTCACGGGGATTACGTCGTGGACGATTTTCATCGGCAGCCATTGATCGCCCACACGATACTGCCGCGGGTCGGCCGGATCGGTTTCTTCGACATACAGATCGGACTGGTCGGTGCCGACAATCGTGAAGGCCCAGGCGATTTGATCGTTGTGGCCGATGGCGACGCCCGGCAAAGCCGGTTCCCCGCTGCCGATCACGTTCCATCCCGGGGCGTTCAGATGCACGAGATATCTTAGCGACGGAGAGGCGATCGTGCGATGCGGATCGCCGGCCAGGAGCGGCTTGCCCGATGTCGACAGCGTTCCATCCACCACCCAATTGTTGCTTTCTGAGTTGGGTGGATCGAACTTCAAGGGGCGTGTGGCGGCGAGATAGCTGTCGACGACTTGCGGCCCAATCAATTGCAGATCGAGACCCGGCGCGGGTCCGTAATCACGTTGCGGTTCGGTGGGTGCGATCAGGCGTGCCTGGGCCAATCCAATCTTGGAAATCAATCGCGCGCGGGCCACTTCACGCTGCCAGTTGCCCGACATGATGATGCCCGACATGCGGCCGAGAATATCCTGCGGTTTCCACTTCTGAGGTTTGTAGCCGAGTATCTGGAACTCGATCGGCAACTTTTCTGCAGACTGGTCGATGTACGCGTTGATGCCTTGAGTGAACGCCGTCGCAATCTCCAGGGCGTCAGGGGAATAACTGTTCCATTCTGCCTGCATGTCTCCGCGATAGAGCATCAACCGCGCGAATCGATCCCCCTCAACGGCGTGCATGCCGGTGACTGCCGCCGTTTCGCCGAGTCCGATGCGGCGCCAGGTATCGATTTGAAACAACCGATCCTGAGCCGCGATGAAGCCCTGGGCAAAGAACAGGTCGGGAGTGTTCTTGGCATAAATATGAGGGATCCCCCAGCGGTCACGGAGGACCTCGACAGGTTCACGCAAGCCGCTGAGCGGGATATCCCCTTCCAACCGTGATAAGACAGCCTTGGCGCGCGTGACGATCTGTTCGGGAGTGTCTGCGGCCCAGAGCAATTGGGGGAGTGTCGAGAAACAACAGGTCAGACACCAAGCGAATTTCAGCGACCGGCCCATATGGTTCCTCGTTCCTTCTGTAGCGGAATCTCGTAAGAGTTCCGCCGCTAACGAACCGACTATCAGCAGTCCTGGAGCCTCGTCACCATTGGGGCTCGCGTCAGAATTCTTACGAATTCTGCTACTCTATTTCCCCGTTCCGCTAGTGGTGGGGCGATCGGGCAATACTGGCAGTAGTTCGATCCTGTCAAACAGCGCCGAACCACCCATGGCAGTCGGTGCGATTCCCGTCAGCGTAAATTCCCCAAACTCTTTCCACAGGTCAATCGTCACCACCGTCCATTCGGATGGGACATCTGGCGAGATCTGCGTCGCCGCCCATTTGGTCATGTTCTGGCCACTGTATAGTCGCCGCAGACGCTGATCGGCAGGTGGCCAGGCACCACTCGCCGCCAGTTCAAACATCACCCCTTTCGCCCCGGCCGATTTCCACGCGAAACGCAGGTAACGGAAATGACGTGGTGGCGAGGGTTTCGCATCTTTGGTCGCTGCCGCTGGATTTTCTGCCGCCGCTGGGTTTTCCACGATGCGATATTCCCAACCGGGAATCACGGATTTGTGTTTCTGTCCGGATGTCACTAAGAGCGCCGCGGTTCCGGAATGTTTGTCGTCACGACTGAGGCTGACCTGGGAGTCGCCGTCAGTGAGTGCGGCCAGAAACTCTGGTTCGTCATCGAACAAGACGACATCAGGACTCACCACCGGCCCCAAGGATTGCCTCAGGAAGCCAATCAAGTCCGCAACGTCCTGGGGAGTCAGCTCTTTTTCCATCCCCTCGGGCATGATCGATTTCGTCATCGCCCGCATTTCGTCAATGTCTTTGCGTAAGATCGTGTTTTCCACGACGGCGGCCTTTGGATTCTTGGGAGTCGTATCGGCAGCATTGCGCAAGGTCACGCTGGTGGCGGCCTCGCCGGCCAGCAGTCCGGTATGGACCTTGCCGTCCGTGGTGACAATCGCGTAGGCGGTATAGCCACGGGCCAGCGAGCCCGATGGATCAAGGATATCCACCAGCAGCGTCTCATCGGGACGCGTGCGGACGGCCAGCAAATCGGGACCGACTTCCAGCCCCTTGTCACCCAGCTTATGACACTTGGCACACGTCTTGGTGAAGACGGCCTCACCGTGACGCGGATCGCGCGGCAGCGTCAACGCCGAGACATAACGCTTCACGACCGCGACTCGTTCATCGTTGGCGCGAGTGGCCAGCAAGGTCCGCGCCCGCTGACGGAGAGCCTTGTTCGAATGTTCGGTCAATTGCTCACGCCGCAGGGCGCTGAGTGTTACGGCCGGCACGCGATCCTGTTCAATCGCATCCAACAGGCCGGGAAGCCGGTCCTGACGTGCGAACAGGGCATCCACGATGGCTTCCTGGACCTTGGGAACCAATCCCGTCCAATTGGCGAGCAGTGATTCCGGCACTGCGGGATCGCTGGAGTTACTCATGGCCTTTACGGCTGCAAGTTGCAGTTCAGTTTGCTGGCGGGCGTCGAGCAGTTCTTTGAGTGACTTCTGCTGTTCCCACGGGGCGAATGCCAATGTGGAGACGGCGGCCAGTCGATTGGGCAACGGCTGGGCTCCCTCACGAGCGAGGGTTCCCGCTTTGGACCAGGCGGCCTGCATGGCTGGCGACTTGCTGAGTTGCATCAGCCCGGCCACACGCACGGCCTGTTCTGCAACATCCACGGAAGAGCTGGCCAACAAACGCTCGATTCCGCGAACCACTGCGTCTGACGTGACAGGTGTGGCTTTACCGCGTTCCAATCCGCGTTGCAGACCTTCCAGCAGAGCCAGTTGACGTCTCGCGGGAGCGGTTCCCTTCAAGTCGGCGATGACCTGCAGACTCCGCGCCAGGGCCGCTTCGTCGCGCTGGCCACCGATGGTTTCAGTGATCGGCTGGATCAACGCGGCGATCCCGGCTGTCGGCTGTTCCACCTTCAGCAAGCGCGCCAGAAAGGCATCCGCTGATTTGGCAATCGACGTAATCACAGCGGCCGACATCCAGCGTTCTTCACCATGTTCAATGACAAGTTTCGCGAGGGCGTCCAGGGAACTCGGCTGCGTGCTTTCTCCCAGGGTTAGGGCAACTTGCAGCCGCACACGCGGTTCGGGATCGTCGACCATCTTCACGACCCGCTGGAGTATGGCCGGTTGATCGAGCCAGCGTTCGCCCAACTGCAGGGCGCTGATCCGCACACCATAGCTCTCGTCGCTCAAGGCGTGCAGTGCATCGTCTGGCTTCAGTAGCCCCAGTCCGTCGAGGGCATTGAGTGCCTGCATTCGCCCCTGGGGAGACTTTCCTGTTCGCACCATCTGGGCCAGGTTGGCTCCCGCCGTTTTGTCCTGCCGTTCGACCAGCAGACGCTGAGCCGTGTCGCGCCACCAATGATTGGGATGATCGAGAGTTTGGACAAGTTCCGGAATCGTCGCGGCATCGAGACGCACGGGTGTCGCGGGGCGCGGGGTCGTCCGCTTGCCCTGCCACGACAGGCGCCAGATGCGTCCGTGATCTTTACCCGCAATCAAACTTTCAATGTACTGCTGCTGCAGGAAGCGAGGAATCGCGGAAAAATCTTCGATGATCTCGCGATACAAGTCGACAATGTAGATCGCGCCATCGGGCCCGACGCTCAAGTTCATCGGTCGAAACCATTGGTCGGTCGAGGCGAGAAACTCGGTCTTTTCGTTCTCGGGAGCGCGCGTCGCCACGTACTCGGATTCGCGCCGTTCTAGTAGGGTGCGATTGATTAGGTTGTTGGCCGGATCGCACACAAAGAAGTTCCCGCGATAGGCGGGGGGAAACTGGTCGGCGCGATAGATCACCTGCCCGCTCGAGGCGGTGAAATGGCCATTCGGTTGTGTCTCGGCGGCTCCGTAAAACTTTACCCATGCCGGATCGCGTCCGCGAATCTGCCGCCACGGATCGGGTTGACTGATGGGGAACAAGTCGCGGCTGGGATTGATGCCCACGTCTGCAGCCGGCGACTGGACGTAAGGATTGCGTGCCAGATAACGATGCGGCAGCGGAATCACGTAGGTGACGATGGTATGAAAGCGATCTCCGAAATCGGTCATCGTCAGTCCGAACATCCCCTCGCGACCGGTCACCGGTTCAATCACGCTGCCGTCGGGTTTGAAGCGAAAGTCGGTCTGACCGATTGTCACGGGCTCCGACAGTTTGGGTCCGGTGATGACCCCGCCTCCGCCACCCGCCGCGACGTAAATCCAGTTATCGGGCCCGAGTCGCGGGTTGCTCATGCCGCGTTCAATCAGTTCGCGTGCAAAGCCAGTGAAGAGTGTTTCGCGGATTTCGGCTTTCCCATCGCCATCTCGATCTGCCAGGAACACGATATCCGGAGCACAGACGGCAATGACGCCATCCCGGACGGCAATGACTCCATAACAGGGGGGCAGGCGATCGGCCCAGATATCCGAGACATCCATGCGGCCGTCACCGTCAGTGTCGCGCAATTGCCGGACCGTCCCATACGTTTCCTTCTTCGCCGCCGCCTGCGATTCCGGTGTCGCATGGCGGACACGACGGACTTCGCGGTCGAGCTTTCCCGTCTTATTCAGCTCGACGATGTCGAGATATCCGTCGAGGTTGTAGCCGTGAATCTCACCCACATACAGTCGGCCCCGCGCATCAAACGCCATGGCAGCGGGCTCGCGGACGAGAGGCTCGGCAGCCACCAGATCCAGGCGAAACCCAGGTGGCAACTTCACACAGCGGGCACTCTCTTCCGGCGATTTCGGTCGCGGTCGGTCTTTGGCCGGCTCGATGCCCTCAGCGAGGAGAACTGACGGGATCAATCCCCCCAGCAATAGACCGCACCAGAGCAGAAAAGAGACTCGACAGTTGCGACCACCTCGGGCGAGGTTCGCGCTGCCATTCACGCATTGACTCATGGGGCCGTTCTCCCGTGACAACGAGGATATGAAGCTCGATTCGAGATTGCATTTCAATCGATTCGTGCCGTGCGGCTCCTACTATATCGGGAGCTGGCTGCAATTTCAGCGATCACGGGGTCTCGCGTGGTGTGAGAGTGTGAGAGTGTGTGTGAGGGTCAGGACTTGTCTGATCGACGATCAGTTCAACTCCTACCCCGTCACCCTCACACTCTCATACCCTCACACACTTAAGACAGTCCAGACCTGCAGTCACTGCTCTCACGCACGAAGACAGCGACTCACGGCAAGGCGCGCAGCGCCTTCTGGGCCGGCAGGTGATCGGGATTGAGTTCCAAAGCGCGCTCGTAATACTCGCGGGCTTTGCTCAGATCCCCCTGCAGTCGAAATGTCTCGCCGAGCAGGCCGTTGGCTTCCACCAGCTCGGGTTGCAGGCTGAGAGCCTGCTCCAGATGCGGGATCGCCTTGGCTGCCTGGCCTTGCGCCAGATAGATCTTGCTCAATGCCAGTTGAGCCGTGGCATTTCCGTCAATCTCCACCGCCCTGCGAAACGCCGTTTCCGCCTGCGGGAGATTTCCCAAGACTTGCTCAGCCACGCCGAGATTATACCACGCCTGAAAATACTGGGGCGCAGCCTGCACGACCGTCCGCAGGATCCTGGCACCCTCCTTGTAATTGCCGACTGCAAGAAGCCCTTGCGCATCAGTATAAGCATTAAAGTGTGGTAACTGGTCCTTGATATCGGGCAGTTGGTCGGTCGGTGCCGCCTTGGTGGTCGTGATGCCTGACGTATAGCCCAGGCTGACCAGTTTGCGTTTGTCATGCGGCGTCATCACCACCGTCGGTGCATCCCGGAGCACGAATTCCGATTCCAGGTCGTGCAATTCCTGATCGAACCGTTTCACCTCTGCGGGCTTGTCTTGTGCCAGATTGTGTAACTCATGCGGATCGGCGGTCCGGTCATACAATTCGGGTTTGGGCGACCGAATGTATTTCCAATTGTCGACGATCAGGCTGCGCAGCGGTGCCGCGCCCCCTTCCTCGAAAGGATGATCAGACTCCGCATAACACCCCCGCACCGGCAGTTCCGCACCCA
>CAMAVF010000357.1 GCA_945861445.1 Planctomicrobium piriforme
CTCCTGCCGAGCCGCGGATGTCGATCGAGTGTCGAAAGACGACGCGGTTCGGCAGGAGCCTCACCCTCCCATTGGCCGTCATCGCGCTCACTTCAATCCCAGGACATGCTTCAGACCCGACTCCAGATCGGGAAAGCGGAATTGATAGCCGCTCGACAGCAGCCGGTTGGGCACGACCCGGGTACTCGACAGCAACAGCGCGTCGGCCATTTCTCCCACGGCCAGACGCAAGACAAATGCTGGCGCAGGAAAGATTGTGGGGCGCTGCAGGATGCGGCCCAAGGTCTTGGTGAAATCGCGATTCGTCACCACGTAGGGATCGACCAGATTCACCGGGCCCGTCAATTCTTCGTGAGTCAAACAGTGATAAATGCCCCCCCCCACGTCGTCGATGGTGATGCAGCTCATATACTGTTTGCCGCTGCCCAGGACCCCGCCAACCCCCAGCTTGAATGGGGTGAGCATCTTCTTGAGAGCTCCCCCCTGTGGCGACATCACCACGCCGATCCGCATGTTGACCACGCGAATGCCAGCATCGACAACCGGCTGCGTGGCCTTCTCCCATGCCTGGCAGACGTCCGCCAGAAAATCCGTTCCGGGAGCACTGGTTTCCGCACACACCTCGTCACCCCGATCGCCATAGAAACCGATCGCGGACGCACACAAGAAGTGCTTCGGCTTCTGATTGAGCTTGGCCAGGGCACCGGCCAACAGGCTGGTCCCTCCCACCCGACTGTCGCGGATTCTGGCTTTCTGGGCCGCAGTCCAGCGCCGAGTGGCAATCCCTTCGCCGGCCAGATGGATGACGGCGTCGAAGCCTTCCAACTCGTTGACTGGAATCTTTCCCGCAGTGGGGTCCCAGACGATGGTCTTTGAATCGCGCTGCGAGTTACTGCGGGACAGCTTGTGGACGGTGTGGCCTCCGGTCGTCAATAACGGCACCAGAGCAGATCCCACCAGGCCAGTTGCTCCCACTACCAGAATTTTCATCGAAGTGACTCCTGCCGGCACGTTTTGATGTGCGGCGATATCGGCGGCCATCAGGCGATGGCGGTAATCAAACATGCGTTGCAGTTTACTGGTCACGAAGGCTTTCCCCAACGTACCCAGGGGGCCGAACGGCAGCCGGTACTCCAGCTTGTCGTCGAGATAGCACGCATGCGGCCCGTCCGCTTCGACGCGATGCGTGTGAACGCAGGACGCAAACGGGCCTCGAATCTGCACATCTTGAAATTGAACTCCCGGTACATAACCACGATGCTCGGAAATCCAACTCTGACGAAACGGACCGACCGGCACCTGCAGTTCCACTCGACCGCCGTCGGCAATGCCACCGCTGCGTGCGACAATTCTTGCCGGTTCGAATGGCGGATTGAGCCGCTCAAACGCACCGTCGCGCAAATGCCAGTCAAACACCGTGTCCGCCGGTGCGGCGAAACGGGTTCGCTTCTC
Organism: Planctomicrobium piriforme; assembly: GCA_945861445.1. Classification (GTDB taxonomy): domain Bacteria; phylum Planctomycetota; class Planctomycetia; order Planctomycetales; family Planctomycetaceae; genus JAKFVC01. The sequence goes on from CAMAVF010000357.1 coordinate 1,453, forward strand.
GAAGGTTTCCGTTGTTAACCGAGACATGCTGAAGTAACCGGTCAAGTGAGAGCGCATTAACTGAAAGCTCGGGGATCACGACTCTGGAGAGTCCAGCTACCAGCGTTCGACCGGCCCGGACGGCACGGGAATCTTGAATTCTGGCAAGACGCCGTGCCGGTCGCCATACTTCGGCCCCATTTGGGCGATGTGGCTGATTGCGGCTTCGAAATCCGCGGGCGTGCGGGCTGTTTGAAATTCGTTCCTTAGCCACGCCGCGACCCGCATGGAACTGAGATACCAGTGCCCCATCTTGCGGAATGAGATGATCGCCCGCTCGACCCCTTTTTGCTCGACGAGATACCCGAATTGCTTTTGCAGCAATTCCAGCCGCTGGTCGAAATTGCCCGTCGGTGGAATCTCGCGTCCCTGCTCCCAGGCAACCAATTGCGGAAAGATCCACGGATTGGCCAGGGCGCCCCGTCCGATGGAAATCCCGTCGCAGCCCGTTTCCGCAAACATCAGGGCGGCATCGGCCACCGATCGAATATCGCCATTCCCGATGACCGGAATCTGTTGGACCGCTTCCACGACCAGGCGAATTCCCTCGCGGCTGACCGTGCCAGAAAACCCCTGGGCCCGCGTCCGTCCGTGAATGGCAATCGCCGCCACGCCGACTTGTTCAAACGCACGGGCAAACTCGGGGGCCGTGATGTTCTGATCGTCCCAGCCCAGCCGCATTTTGACGGTCACCGGAATCTGCACCGATCGCACCACCTGTTCTGCCAGGCGAACCGTTTCGTCCGGCCGGCACAGCATTCCCGCACCCGCGCCTCCCTTGGTGATCCGACTGACCGGGCAACCCATGTTGATGTCGACCGAGGCCACTCCACGCCGTTCCAGAAACTGAGCGGCAGCGACCATTTCTTCACGGTTGGAACCAAAAATCTGGACCGCCAGCGGTGAATCCTCCGGGCAAGTCGCGATCAATTCCAGGCTCTTGGAAGTCCCTTCCAACAGAGCTCGGGCATTGACCAGATCGGTCGTGCAGAGCCCGACACCGCCAACTCCGTGGACAATCCGGCGGAACGGCAGATTCGTGAACCCAGCCAGTGGCGACAGCAAAAAGCGTGAAGCCAGCGGCAAGTTACCATACTGCAGGGCAGGAAGTTTGGGGCAGGCAGAAGTCTCAGTCACTGTAGCGAATGATCTCACGATAAGTGGAACGAGTATGTGTTAGGTAGACGTCAATAATAAACGAGGGGCTGGGGGTGACGTGCTCAATCTGCGACGATCTTACAGGAAAATTGCGATTGCCGTTATGGGTTGCTTCTGTTGTAGCCGCGTTTCTCCAGAACGCGGGCGAGTGACTGGCGAGGCCCGCACTCTGGCGAGATGCGGCTACAACGAGTTGTGACTTGAGAGTGAATTAAAACGGGATAGAAAATGCCAATCACGTTGAACACGTCAGGCTGGGGGTGAGGGGTTCTGCGAGTGTCATTGAGACTGCCATTTACCAAAGGCCATTCTCCTTGCAAATCTAGGACTCAGCATCATTGGTTAACCGTGCCCCTCACCCCCAGCCCTCCCCGGAGTACCGAGGCGAGGGGAGAATTTTCTTCCGCAGGGTGGACTTAGTCGGCCAAACCCTGAGTATACCGCGCAATCATCATTCGGAACATCGCTCAGCCACTACGCGATTGGGGTTCAAATCGTCCATCGGTTGAAGACGGATCAACAGACCCGTATACTGCTCGTCTTCTCTACCGTGCGCGGCCAGCAACAAGACAAATCCAATGGATCTCCATTTGATAACGTCTCCATCGCGGCTGCCTGGAGAAAAACTGTCTGAACCCGAAACCCCGGACGGCACTGACGTTCGTGCGTTCTCCTCGGGTAAGGTTTGCAACAAGTGGCTCTGGCAACTGGCGAGGGAGAAACGTACCGATGAGCAGTGTATCGACCACAACGTCCACCGAGAAACGGCTCTTCTGGGCCAGTTTCATTACGCTGATCGCGGCGGGTATCGGCTTTGCGATCCGTGGTGCCATCCTGAAGGATTGGGCGGCACAATTTGGATTTACCCAGGGCGAATTGGGCAATATCACCGGCGGCGGCCTGGTGGGCTTCGGCCTGACCATCATCGTGCTGAGCTTCATCGCCGACAAAGTCGGCTATGGCAGGCTGATGGCCCTGGCCTTCGTGCTGCATCTGTCTTCAGTGATTGTGACAGTGGCGGCGACGCCCGTTTATAACCAGGTCGGCCGCGAGGCTGCGTACTACTGCCTCTGGATCGGCTGCTTCCTGTTTGCACTGGGGAACGGCGCCTGCGAGGCGGTCATCAATCCCCTCACGGCGACGCTGTTTCCCAAGGAAAAGACACACTGGCTCAACATCCTGCATGCCGGCTGGCCGGGCGGATTGATTCTCGGTGCGTTGCTGGCGGTACTATTCGAACGATTGAATGCCTCGGGCAAGATGATCAGTTGGGAAGTTCAGATTGCCACGTATGGCATCCCCGTGCTGATTTATGGGTTCTTGATGGTCGGACAGAAATTCCCGAAGTCGGAAGCCAGCTCAGCCGGCGTGACTGTCGGCACCATGCTCAAAGAAGTCCTGGCTCCGGTGTTGTTGATGTTGCTCGTATTGCATGCGCTGGTGGGCTATGTCGAGTTGGGTACTGATAGCTGGATTGGCAATATCACCGGCTCGATCATGGAAAGTCCGGAGAACGGCCTGTTGCTGTTCATCTGGACTTCGGGCCTGATGTTTGTCTTGCGGTTCTTCGCGGGTCCGATTGTGCATCGCATCTCGCCCCTGGGACTGTTGTTTGTCAGCGGTATCCTGGGTGCCGTGGGACTGACGCTGCTGGGGAGTTCGACGACGGTCTTCATGTGCATTGTCGCGGCGACGGTGTATGGCTTCGGCAAGACCTTTTTGTGGCCGACGATGCTGGGTGTTGTTTCCGAACGATTCCCGCGCGGTGGTGCCGTGACACTCGGCATGGTTGGTGGCGTCGGCATGCTGTCGGCGGGCCTGCTGGGTGGCCCCGGTATCGGTTACAAACAAGACTATTTCGCGACCCAGGATCTGCAGGCAGCCTCGCCCTCGACCTATGACCGTTACAAGGCCGACCACCTAAATGGCTTCCTGTTCTTCCCGAAGATTGCCGGTCTAGATGGTCAGAAAGTTGCGACGTTGAACAATGATGGCAAGCAATTGAAGATTGATCAGGATCTTCTCGAAAAGAAGACTCGCAATGAATCAGAAGACAAGGAACTTCAGAATCTGAAGAAACTGTCAGCTTGGTGGGAAGATGCCCAAACCCATGCCGCGACCGACAAGCCCGTCGTTAAGGCGGCCAGTCTGCATGGCGGCAAGATGGCTCTGAAGTGGACGGCAGCGGTTCCCGCCGCCATGGCCGTGGGCTATCTGATCCTGATTGCCTACTTCCAAGCGATGGGCGGCTACAAGCCCGCCACGGTCGCTGAAGAACAAGCCGCGGATCATCATTAGCCAGAGCGACAGATTTGCTGATGTGGTAGGACGGGCACTCTTGCCCGTCTGCATTGGCAAGTTCGAGCTCACAGACGGGCAGGAGTGTTCGTCCTACGGATACGATTTTGGCTAAAACCCAAACGACTTCCGGTATCTGTATTGATACCGGAAGTTTTTTTATGGCGTTGCGAAAATAGGAACTGTCTCATGTCCGTCCCTTCTGCGAATACCACGCGTGAGCCTTCCCAACCGGTCAAGATCGGCGTCATCGGGCTCGGACGGTTTGGCCGACTTCACTCACTCACACTGGCCGGGCTCGCGGAAGCCGAATTGGTTGGAGTGGTCGCTCGTCGCACCGCAAGTCTCGAAGCTCTCGCCAAAGAGTTACCGACCGTTCCCGGCTGGACCGATCTGGATACCGCCATCCGCGAATCTGGCGCCCAAGCCTGGGTCGTGGCCAGTTCCACATCGGCCCATGTGGCGGTCACTCGAAAGCTTCTGGAGGCCGGCAAGACGGTCCTGCTGGAAAAGCCCGTGTCAGAAGATCTGACCGAGGCACTCACGCTGGCACCGCTCGTTAAGCCCGATTCCAGCAATCTGATGCTGGGACACATCTTGCTGTTCAACAGTGAATTCCGGCAGTTGCGAGAAGAAGTTCAACGACGCGCCCCGTTGTCATTCATCGACTGTGTCCGGCACCGCCCGGCCAGCATCGTCACCCAGTTTGCCGGCGAGAACCCTCTCAAGGCGACGATGGTCCACGATCTGTATTGCGTGCAAATCCTGGCGAATTGCGCAGATCCGGTGGAAATCACCGGTCAGTATCATCGGACAACACGCGGTGAGATCGACTTGGCGGCGGCGCAACTGAAATGGGCGAATGGCTTGCTGGCGACATTCGTCTCGTCGTACATGACCCCCGGCGGCATGGCCCCGCGCGGGTTTGACCGAATGGAAGTCTTCGGCGAGGGCTGGGCCGCCCGCATCAGCCCCAATCCGCGCCCCATCGAAGTCTGGGAATCGCAGGCAATCTGGCCGATGCCGTTGGAGATCCGCACCGAATCGTCGAGTGCCACAGGGATGATGGCCGAAGAACTGCGCTGCTTCTGCCGAGTCGTCCGAGGAAAGCAACCGGTCCCTGCCGGAGCAACCTATGCCGACGCAATCCAGGTGCAACAGTGGATGGACAAGATCGCCACTTGCGCCGAGGGCATGTCCACGAGCATCTAGGCCATTGAAGCCTAAAGAAGCACAGGAATAGAGGGATTTGGGATTCAAACGCTCTCAACCAACATCTCGCCAGATGCGAGAAAGTGGAAATCTCTCTCTCCCCTCTCCCTGCCGTGTTCGCTTCTTTTCGGCCGAGGTGAGGGGAGCATGATGTTTGGCAATTTGTCACCGAGAATTGATTCCCCCACCATGTAGCGGCTACACCCTCGATAAACTTATGGTCCCGAAGCCGTTACGACGCGATTTGCCCAACTGTCCGGAAACAAATTCGCCGGTGTTCCGCCGGGAATTGGCCGACTACGATTGTCTGACAATCGAATTGAGGCGATAATGGAGGGCGTTCGGGCAAGGGCGTGTTCGATGAATACAAGCTCGAAGCGCAAGCGAGTGCATTTTCATTGGCAGTTTAAAGGCGGAATGCACTCGCTTGCGCTTCGAGCTTGTATTCGCGGTCACTTTGTGACCGGCCATCTGGTCAGAGGGCGCGCTCAAGTGTGCATCATCGCAGGAGTCGTCACTATTACTATTCGCAAATTACTGAAGACATGGATGTCGTTGATCATCGCCACGGCGTTGCTGGGGGGACTGCAGACCCCGTTGGCGGCTGCTGATGGTCCGCGTGAGGCATTGGCGTTCTTTGAGAACAGTGTGCGGCCGGTCTTGTTGAAGCATTGCGTCAAATGCCACGGGGTCAAGAAGTCCGAGTCGAGCCTGCGGCTAGACGACATTTCCAAGATGCGAGCGGGCGGGGATTCCGGACCCGCGGTGATTCCCGGTGATCCGGACAAAAGCTTGATCATTCAGGCCATCCGCCACGAAGAGGGCATGGCGATGCCTCCCAAGGGGAAGCTGGAGGAACGCGAGATCGCGGCTCTGGTGAAGTGGGTGAAAGCGGGGGCCGTTTGGCCGGAAGGCATGAAGCTGGGGGGCGACGTTCCGGAACTTCGCAGCGGTCCGATCACGGCTGCCGAGCGGGCCTTCTGGTCGTTCCAACTGGTGACTGATCCCACGCCGCCTGCGGTCGATCCGTCGGCGATGGTTCGCAACGATATTGATCGTTTCGTCACGGCGAAGCTGGCTGCGACGGGCCTGTGGCTACGTCCGCCCGCAGAAAAACGGATGCTGTTGCGCCGGGCGTCGTTCGATCTGACAGGCTTGCCGCCGACTCCTTCTGAATTGGACGCGTTTCTGAAAGATGAATCGCCGGATGCGTTCTCCAAGGTGGTGGATCGGCTACTGAGCTCGAAGGCGTATGGTGAGCGTTGGGGGCGCCACTGGCTAGATGTGGTCCGGTATGCGGACACGGCTGGTGAAACGGCCGACTATCCCTCGCCGCTGGCCTATAAGTACCGCAA
>CAMAVF010000358.1 GCA_945861445.1 Planctomicrobium piriforme
ACCGAAATCTGTGGTCCGCGCGCGATCAGCGACATCGTAAACCACTCTTTGTCGTTTGCCACGACCTTGCGCGTCGCGATGCGTCGATAGATGGCCCCGGTTCCGAAATCCACCGGCTTGGTGCGGTCCTTGCCTTCCCATTGATGGCGAATCTGGCATTCATATCCGTCTGAGGGATTCTTCTCGGTCCCCGCGATGGTGCGAAAGAAGATGCCGCTGTTGAGATGCTCGCCGTTGGTCCGAGCTTCCGCCTGCAGGACAAAGTCGGCCCACTGGTCGGTCGTCTCCAAGAACCCCCGACCATTTTCGACGTGAATGGCTCCGTCGACCACCTTGAACTTGCTGACTCCGCCGGGAACGACTCGCCAGCCGGTCAAATCCTTGCCATTGAAGAGTGGCTTCGAGGCCAGCGGTTTTAAGTAGACGTTCCGAAACTGGACATGGCCAGAATTCTTCTGCAAGCCGATGAAGCCCGTGTTGCGGGCAGTCGGACTGGGGTTGGTGTAGTCCAGAATCAATTCGCCATCTAGTTTGATCGTCAGGTGCGGACCGCGCACGGTGACGTGGAACGTCTTCCAGGTCTCTTCGCCGGAAACCTCTTTTGTGGGCTTGGCCAACCCCACGAGGCTACCTGTTTTGAACAGGGGATGCACATCGCAGATGTTCAACTCATAACAATCTTTCGCCGGATCCTTGGGTTGAAACGGCGACTGCAGGAACAGTCCGCTGTTGCCCCCCTTGGCCATCCAGAAATCGCAGCGCAGTTCATAGTCCGAGAATTCTGAAGTCGTGAACAGCATTCCCGCGTCGCCGGTCGCGGCATCGATCAAGCCGTCTTTGACCTTCCAGTCGACATTGCTGGTGGCCTTCCATCCAAACAGCGATTCGCCGTCAAACAGCTTGATCCAACCTTCGCGAATTTCTGCTTTTGTCAACAGATTGTGCGTCGGCGCGGCCCCGTATACGTTGGCCGTCAGAACACAGGAGAAGAACAACAGGCTCCAAGCGCGAATCAATGTCATTTCGAGTCTCCCTCGTTGTGGAATCAGTGGGGTCGACAGTCATCTTACGAAAAAAGCCCGGCGGTGACACGCACGCCGGGCTTCGTAGAGCGATTCTATCGGTCGACCTCGACTATTGGATCTCGGTCGTCGTCAATTTGGTTTTCAAGCCGGTGACTTGCGCCGCCGGAATGCGTGTATCACGCAGTGACAGGGTCTTCAGTTGCGTGAGCGCCGAGAGATGCTCGAGGCCAGCTTCCGTGATGCGTGTGCCGTCCAGGGTGAGGCTTTCCAGCTTTTTCGCCATCGCCAGGACTGCCAGGCCGGCGTCGTCAACCCGTGTGCCGTTCAATCTGAGGACTTTCAGATTATTCAGCTTCGGAACCATCCACAGCCAGCCGTTACCAACAGGCAAGTCGGTCAGATGAATCTCACGGACCAGGAAGAACGAGTTCGGCAGGTCTTTCAGTTCGTTGATTGGCCGGGCCGGGCCATCTGTATCATCGGCAATCATGATCTTGCCACCAAGCGACAAGCACAGACTGGCCACGCGGGCATTGAAGTCACCGTTCGAGAAGTCAATCTTCGCCGTCTTCAGAGTCTTCTTCAGGTCCTCGATGTCGGTCGGCGTGACGTCGGTTTCTCGCAGATCCATCACCTTGATGCCCCGGAGCTTCTGCAGCATTTCCACGTTGTAATTGCTGATGTCGGTACCACGCAGATAGACTTCCTTGAGCACATAGCTGTCTTTGAGATTCGACACGCCGATGTCATTGACCGTTGACCAACTCAACCGCAATAGTTGCAGTTTTTTGAGTTCGCCAATGGCTTGCATGACCTTGTTGTTGATGGGAGTCTGCGACAAATCCAGGGTCGTCAATTGTTCCATCCGCTTGAGATTGGTCAAACCGGCCCCGCTGACCTGTGTATCGGCGAGGTAGAGCTCTTTGAGAACGGACAGGGGCTTCAGCGCTTCGAGGCCCTTATCTGTCACGGAAGTCGAATTCAGGCGCAGGGCAGTGAGACTGACCAGACCCCGCACCGGGTCGAGAGTGGCGTCGGTGATCGGGCAACGGGACAGGTCCAGGTCAACCAGCTTTTTGGATCCGACAAAATGGACCAAGCCGGCACCCGTCACGTGCGTGCCCTGCAGATTCAACTTACGCAACGTCGACTTGAACGAACCGATGGTCTCCAACCCCAGATCGGTGACGGCATTCCCGGACAAGTCCAGTTCCGCGAGAGCGGTCAGGCCTTTCAGACGGAGCAAACCCACATCGCTCATTCCCGTATCAGCCAGGGAAATCGCAAACACCGTGAAATCGCGTTTTGGCAAGTCGATCAGCTTGGTGATTTCATTCGACGGCTGCGGGCCGAAAGCGACTCGGACCCTGCCACCCCAATTCAGCACGCGTTCCGCAATTTGCAGTTCACGCCGCGCAGGAGTGTCAGGCGCTGCCACGGCTCCCTCGGCCGGTGGTTCCGGCAGTTCCTGAACCAGGCGGAATCCGACCTGCATCAGGTTCTGGCTGGGGGCGATGAACCCCCGCATCCCAGGCCGACATTCGCTCAAACCCGACTGCCAGGAAGCCCCGCGAACGACACGCTGATTGCCCACGTCTGGCCCCAGTGGATTCTCCAACGGGGACGAGTGGTAGTATTCAGGACCGAATCGATCGCTGCACAACTCGGCAACATTCCCGACCAGATCTTGCAGACCCAACACATTAGAGGCGAACTTGCCGATCGGCGCAACCGCCGCGAAGCTGTCATCCCAATCTGCCGCGGTTCCCGCAAACTGTTGACCTGCAAAGTCACGGGCGGCACTGGCATCTGCCAGGTTGGCCCCCTGTTTCAATTGCGTATTCCATTCTTCGCTCCCCACGGCCACCATCCCCAGTCCCGCTCGCGCCACGTATTCCCATTCCGCTTCGGTGGGCAATCGATAAGTGGCCTTTTCTTTTTGACTCAGCCATTCGCAGAAGGCGACCGCGTCATACCAGCTCAAATTGGACACGGGCTGTTCGTCATTCAAAGCGATGTCACCGGCATACTGCCACGAGTAGGTCGGCTGGCGACCGCGCTGCTTCTGCGCGATGCCTTCACCCAGCGTGAGTCCCGTGGCTGTTTCACGTTCGGCGAGCGTCTTGTATTGAGTGGCCGCGATGAATTCCCGGAATTGTCCCACGGTGACTTCCGTCTGCCCCATGGCAAACGGCTTGCTGATCTTGATGTGATGTTTAAAGTTTTCTGATGCCAGCAATTGAGGAATGCTGACCGTAGCGCCACCACCTGCCGGAATTCCGGCCAGTTCTTCAGGTGGGGACCCCATGTCGAACTCGCCTGGCGGAATGACCAACAGCGTGATGCCGATGGAATTGGCTTGTGACGTCGGTCGTTCCATGCGTCGCGACCAGGCGCCTTGTTGCTTGGCGATCAAATCGGGAGCCATCGGCAACCGCAGCGGCACGGGCGGCACCAGTTTTTCAACCGGCGGCTCGTCCTTGGGGGTATCCGTCTTCGCGACCACCGCCGTCACGGGCTTGCCGTTCTTTGGATCGGTCGTCGTCGGAGCTGGCTTTTCCGTGGTGCCAGCCACCTTCGGATCCCCGCCCTCGACCTCAGGCTGCATTTCCGGCAGTTCGCCGGCGGGCACCGGCCGGACGGTCACCGAAGCCGACTTCAAATCCCGTTTCAGCTTATTGCCGGTCTTATCATTCTGTGCGATCTTTTCTGGTGCAGGCTGTCCGTCTTTGGTGTTCTCCGCGCCGGCGATCACTTCGACCGAGGAACCGACAGGCACCTTGACGTCAGTCACTCGACCGTATTTGTCGCGGACGCGAATGATGATGAACGCGGCCACGCACACAGCGGCCAAGCCCGCCAACTGTAACACCAAGCGTTTCGTGTCCCCTTTTTTCTTGGGAATTCGCATCCCGGAGATGGAGTGATTCGTGCCAGTTTGCGAACCCGACAAGGGATCCGCACCGGGCAACGGCTCACAAAATGGCTGCAGGGCTGCGGCCAGATCGCCACCTGTCGCAAATCGTTGTTCCCGATCCTTGGCCAACAGGCAATCCAAGATCTGCCGCACCTGATCGGGCAAATCAGCCCGCAACTGCCGAATGTCGGGCACGGCCCCGGACGTATGAGCGAGCACCTTGCTGCCCAGTGATTCGTGTTCGGAAGTGCCGAACGGCGGGCGACCCGCCAGGACGTGATATAACGTGCATCCCAACGCATATAGGTCGGTGCGACCGTCGACGTCGCGGGCGTTGGTCCATTGCTCGGGCGCCATGTAATCGGGCGTCCCCATGCACTGACCGCTTTGGGTCAATTCGTGATTGAAGGTCCCTTCGGCCAGACGTGCCAGACCGAGGTCCAGGATCTTGACGACACCCTTGGATGTCAAAAACAGATTGGACGGCTTGATGTCGCGATGGACCAGGCCCAGTGAGTGCGCTTCGTGCAAACCCAACGCGGCTTGACGAATGATTTCACACCCCTGCCCGACGCTGAACGGTCCACGCGCCTTCACCCATTGCGAGACGTCCCGACCTTCGACGTACTCCATTACGAGGTAGTGGAAACCATCACATTCGCCGGCGTCCATGGCGCGGACGATGTGCGGATGGTCCAACTTGCCAACGGCCTTCATTTCGCGTTCGAAACGCTCGACGGCAGTCGCTTCCAAACCGCTCTGTCGCGACAGCAGCTTGATGGCGACGATCTTGTCCAGCTTGGTATGGGTGGCCTGATAGACCGCGCCCATGCCCCCTTGACCCAGCTTTTTGGTCAAGCGGTACGGACCGATCATCTCATCAACCGGATCCCCCACTTCGGCGGCCGGCATGCTGCGACCAGCCTGCGTTTTCGAATCGGTACCCGAGCGGGAATCGGCATTACCCGGATGACTGACCAGGGTTTTCTCAAACACCTCCTGGTTGGTATCCAACTGGGAATCACGTTTGGCAGGAAGTTCGCCGGGAGGCAGAGAGACCATTGTAACCTCGTGTTCGCTCTCCCAGTCGCGCGTCAATTTTTCCGTATACTCGGGAAAGCGTGTGCGGTATTCGTTGATACTGGGATGTTCCCCAGATTGCTCGCGCAGGACAATTTCCTGCTTGATCAAGGCTTGAGCGGCGATGACTCGATGCTCAGGCTTCGCCGCCTGAATCATGGTTTCGACAGGCAACCGAGTGCCTTGCTGCCAGCTTTCGTACTGCCGCTTGAGCAAGGGACGCACTTCGTCCGGCACACTTTGTTGAATAACAGATAAAGCTTGAGACATCATAAGCCTCAGAAACGAAACCACAGCCCTGCGACTCGACGCACTGCCTCGGAGAATTCAAGGCACAAAATGCGGCAATCTACAGTGGAACTTGGCCGTATCATCTCATGTCATAGAATTCAAAGCAACACTTAACCGATTTTCCGGCCCCCCAGAGTGTTTTACCTCCACAAAAGACAAATCATTATGGGATCAGTGCTTCTGGTGGGAATGCCGTTTGCTCGTCGTCGTGGGATCGGCTGCGAGCCTGTAGCGGAATCTCGTAAGAGTTCCGCCGATTGGCAACCGACTTTGTAAGTCCCTGAATATTGCAACCACCGGGACACGCGTCAGAACTCTCACGAAGCCGCCCACCAATTCCTGCGAATGGTGCTGACTTCCAGGGGAGGCTATCATGTCTGAAGGTTGGGCTCGTACAAGCTCGAAGCGCAAGCGAGTGCATTTCCCGACTCTTCCCCCCTTCGAGCTTGCCTCGATGGAAGCGGGCCTTTGCACTACGTCGGAGATCCGCGGCGTAGTGCAAAGGCCCTGATCCACCGAGACGAGCTCGGTGGGGTGGGTGTCTTTGGATCGAGCCCATGGATTGCTTACGTCGCCTTGCAAAAACTTCAAGGCGTTGCCGATCCCACTTCACTCCATTCGGAATCACCAACCACCGTGCCCTCAGATGTTGCCGCTACTCGAGCCGAACTGGATGCCCGATTGGCTGAGTATTGGCCGGGATTGATCCAGTTCGTTCTGAGTCGGCCCCGGGCTCCCTCCGAGATCAGCAAGATTTCCGCTCGGACGATTCAACTGAAAGAGGGTGAGCGCGTTCAACTCACACACTTTCGGGGAGCTCAGCAAACGCACGCCAACGTGCTCCCGACGGCCGCACGGGTCCTGTGCTGTGAGCTGCTGGAATCGCAATTCGAAAAGCTGCATGTCTTCACCAGCCGCGCGGACATCATCGTGAAGCGGCAGCGGGATGGTTCGTTCGCCTGGCGAACGGCTCCGGCCACCAAGGTGCCGGTCGAGCAGTCCCACAATCGACGCAAGCAGTATCTGATTCCCGAGGATGTTCCCTGCCCGTTTCTGATCGAGATCGGAGTGATGAATCGCGAGGGCCGCGTGCTGGCGGCCAAGTATCACAAGTTCCGGCAGATCAACCGCTTTCTGGAACTGGTGGACGACATCCTGCCGCACCTGCCTCAGGATCGCGAAATCCAAGTCGTCGATTTTGGATCCGGCAAGAGTTATCTCACCTTCGCGCTGCATCATTTGCTGACCCAGATTCGCGGCCGAGCCGTGCAGATCGTGGGAGTCGACCGCAAGGCGGAAGTGATCCGCGATTGCTCGCGCATTGCGAACGAACTGCAGTGTTGCGGTCTGACATTTGAGCACGGTGACATCGCTCAATTTGGCAGCTTGGGCCACGTCGATCTGATGGTGGCCTTACACGCGTGTGACACCGCGACCGATGCGGCGTTGGCTCAAGCAGTTCGCTGGGAGACGCCGGTGATTCTGGCCGTCCCGTGTTGTCAGCACGAGTTGGCAGCACATCTGAACCCCGATCCGGCTCTGACGCCGATTGCGGCACATGGCATCTTGCAGGAACGATTCGCGGCCCTGGCGACCGATGCGCTGCGAGCCAATTTGCTCGAACTGTGCGGCTATCAGACGCAGGTTGTCGAATTCATCGACCTGGAACACACCGCCAAAAATCTGCTGATCCGAGCCATCCGCCGCGACCAGCCATCGACACGCACCGAACATTTTTTGAACAGTTACCGTCAACTGGTAGGCCTGTTGGGAATTCAACCGCCATACCTGGCGACGGCGCTGAAAGATTTGTTGCCGGATGGGATCGTGTGTAAAGGGGGGGAGTTGGACACAGCCTGACCTACGCCGCAACCGCCTCTTCGTAGGCGAGCGTCCGGCGTCAGCCGGATGGTTGTTAGCGAGTTGCGGATGTTCTTAAACGGCGGATGTTCTTAAACGGCCGTTTTCAAATGACGAATCTCTTGCGACCTCGCAAGCGATTCCAGAGTGGCGTAGGTCCCGCAATTTGTCCCGCAGGGACACCCGATAAATAGGGGTAGGGAGGACCGATTGGTTTCGGTCCCCCCTCCCTCCGAACCGGACGTGCAGATTTCCTGCATCCGGCTCTCCGGTTGATGGTGTCACCTTCTTAAGGATTGACAGGCCGTGGCATGGGCGGTGATCAGACTATACAGCC
>CAMAVF010000359.1 GCA_945861445.1 Planctomicrobium piriforme
ACTGGCTCTTTCACTGGCTCTTTCACTGGCTCTTTCACTGGCTCTTTCACTGGCTCTTTCACTGGCTCTTTCACTGGCTCTTTCACTGGCTCTTTCACTGGCTCTTTCACTGGCTCTGCGGACGCGGGTCCGTCGGGGAGATCGACCAGTTTCGCCTGCATATAGCGCTTGGTGATCTGATTCTGCACGATGGCCACCACTTGCAGCTTGGTCAGCGCCATCGGCTTGGAGGGGAACTCGCGACCCGCCTGATCTTCGAATTGCTTCAGGTGTCCGGCCAGGTCGGCTCGGACCTTGGTCAGTGACACGGTCACGTCGTGGTCAACTTCCGGGCCGGGTTTCAGCTTCATCCCCTCGACGCCACCCGGGAAATCCCGCGCAACGCAGCTGTGATGCTTGATCCCATTCGAAGCGAAAAACGTAATGTCGTTTTCGATCAGCACCAGATACAACCGCGGATCGTTATCCGTCGTCGTGATGCCGGAAACCGAGGCCTTGATCTTGATCTCGTCACCGTCACGCGTAGCCGCCAGCTTGATCCCGACCGGTGTGGTCTGTTTCAACTCGTGCTCCAATCCCATCCGTAGCCGCCTGGTTTGAGAGCCCGCCATCATGATCATCCCACCCACCTGCGGCACGGGTTGACCATTCAGCATCAACATGGGCGTGCCCTCCCCCTGATAAAACTGAAAACGTGCGGCGGTGGCATCGTTGGCCAGCGGGTCGGCCAGCGGAGAGTGCTCGTGATACTTGATGACAATCAACTCTTCCGACGAAAACGCGCGATGCAAGGCGTCCGCGGCGATATCAATCGGGACGCAGGGATCACAGGTCGCACCGGTGAAGAGTTCCAACAGCAAGACTTGACTGTCGGGCTTGCGCTCCGTGATGGTCCGTTTCGGAACGTAGAGCTGCATCTGGTTCTCATAGGCTTCCTTCAGGAAGGCATCCAGACCGGTGGTTTTGCCCTCGTGCTTGGCCTTCCACAGCCGGGCCACGGCTTCGCTGGGCAGGATCAGCGAGGGATCGGCACCGCGGGACGAGAGCAGACGTTCGAACTGCGGCAGGGTCGCCAGGCCGGCGTAAACCTTCAATGCTTCGTCGGTCTGCTTGGCTTGCTCTTTGGCTGACGCGTACACCAACTGGTTGAACGGATTGGTCGGGTCCAACTCTTGCAGCGGTGCGAGCAGTTTCAAGCCCCGCTCGTATTCCCCAAGCTTTACCCAACTGTCTGCCAGTTGGGTTTTCCATTCGATCGGATAATCTTCGGAAATCTGCTTTTCGGCCGTCGCCAACAACTCCTTGGCCAGTGCGGGTTCGAGTTTCTGCATGGCCAGCGCCTTGCCGATTTCCAGATCGACTCGGGGAGCCATGCGCGATCCCCAGACGTCGATCGCCTTCCGATATTCGGCGATGATCTCTTTGATATCAGGCAGGGTCAGTTTTTCGGTTTTGAAGTGTTTGGCCAGGCTGGCATAGCCTTCGATCAGCAGGGGGCTCCGGTACGATTCTTTCTTCTTGACGAACTCATTCATGGCGACGAACTTGTCGCCGGCATTCTCCGCACCCATCAGGTCGGGCAGACTGGCAATCTGTGGCGGTTCGGTATGCGCGAGTTCTTTCAGCTCGGTCCGTTCCAGTTTTGCGGGCGTCAACTGGTACTTGGGAATCATCATCGTCCCCCAGACGGTCTCACCGTCCAGGCGCCCTTCGTAGCTCCATGTCAGACCTCCCGTTTCGAATTCCAGGCGTGCCTGGCCATCGTTCTTGATGTCGGCTGACTTGAGCTTGATATTCATGGGGTGGTGTTCGTCGGCCACGACTTTGACGGCGAACTTCTTGTCCTGATGAGTGATGTCCAGCAGGCAGAAGTCGAGTTCGACCGGGACCTGCACATAGGCCAGTTTCCAGCGGCCGACCAATTCATCGGGATCGATGGGACTGCCCGGCGCCCGAGCCACCCGTGTGCGATTGCCCCCGCTTCCGTCACAACCTGCGAGGTTCAAACAAAGCAGGCTGCCGATCAAGCACCAAGCCATCGCACTGGCGAAACCCAAACGCTGCACACCAAATTTCCACATAGACCACATTCCTGCAAGTTGCCTGCGACGAACGCATTGCGCCCGAAGAATTCCCAATGTAAATCAAGACTAAAGCAGAACTTGCGTCGATTTCACAAGTCATTGGTGAACTTGCGGCAGCGATCAGTCTGCGGACGGCATTATACCTTACGCCAAATTCGATCCAACGGATGGATCAGATCTCCCCGTACCGTGGGATAGGCTTCCAGCCTGTCGGTTTCCCCAATCAGATGACAGGCTGGAAGCCTATCCCACGGGTCACAACTACCAGCGGAACGTCGGACGGATTTGGTCGTTGACGACGGCACCCTCGGGCCAGCCGCCTTGATACAGGGCGATGATATTCCGGGCCGATTCAGTTCCCATGTCCTCCATCGATTGATAGTCGCCACTCGCCAGGTGCGGTGTCGTAATCACGTTGCGCAACTTCAGCAACGGATTGGTCACCGGTGTTGGCTCTTCCTCGAAGACGTCCAAGGCCGCTCCCGCGAGCTGACCTGACTGCAACGCGGCACACAGGTCGGCTTCCACAACCAAACCCCCCCGAGCCGTGTTGATCAGGAAGCTGCCCCGTTTCATCATTCCCAGGGTCTGCTGATTGATCAGCCCGCGGGTCGTCGCGTCCATCGGAGCGTGCAGACTCACATAATCCGACTGGGCGAACAGGGTCGGCAGGTCAACCAGTTCCACCCCCAGCTTGCGGGCCAGTTCCGGATTCACATACTGATCATGAGCAATCACGCGGAGTCGAAAGGCCTGGGCGCGGACAGCCACGCTGCGGCCGATGCGACCGAGTCCCACCAGGCCCAGCGTCATCCCGCGAACTGGGGCCATCGGACGGCGAGACCAGTCACCGGCCAGCACATCCTGATGATGCCCGACGATGTTGCGGGTGAGTGCCAGCAACAAGCCCAGGGCGTGCTCGGCAACACTTTCATGATTGGCAGTCGGCGTAATCGTGACGGCAACATTTCGCCGAGTAGCGGCGGGAACGTCAACTCGGTCGTATCCCACGCCCGCTCGGGCAATGACCCGCAGGTCGGGCAGTTGGCTCAGCACGTGTTCGGTAAAGACTTCGCCCCCGGCGATCAGTGCCGACATCCCCTGTAGACAGGCCACGGTCTCCGCTTCGTTGCGGGAATTTGTTGCCGAGGGGGGATAGACAACCTCAAAACCCGCTGCTCGTAACAGATCCACATACGGGGCGGCCACGCGATAAAAATTGGCGGGAGCAATCAGCACTTTGGGCATAGACATCTCGAGGCGCAAGGGAGTTTCAAAGTAACGTGTACGGTCCGTAATCTAACGAACAGCCGTGGGTCCGGTCTACGATCCTGCGATCATCAACCGGCGACCACAGACGAAACTGGGTCGTGTCGGTAGTGCAGAAGCGCGGGAACCACTGGGACAAGCCCAAGTGGCGGACAGGCAACCCGCCACCCCGCTTGCCGGGGTGGTTCCCGCGCCTCTGCACTACGGTCTCGTGAGAAGATCTATTGGCGCACTTTATCCTCTCATCGATGGTTACCACTAGACGAACGGAATCGCGTGTAATCGGGACCCATCCTAAGGCACTGCATTGTGCCGCACGAGTGCCTCAATGTGTTCGCGGCCAAACCGCGACAGGCACGCCTGGCCATTCGCGACGTAGTGCCGCCAGGTCATGTCCAGGCGACCGATCTGTTCCGCAGTCAACTGCCGGAAATTCTTGGCGGGGCAACCAGCCCACAGGCTGCGCGGCGGGACAATGGTCCCCTCCATCACGACCGCACCCGCAGCAATCAACGCCCCGGCTCCGATCACACAGCGGCTCAGCACCGTGGCCGAGATGCCAATCAGCGCGTCGTCTTCCACGATCGACGCATGCACGATCGCACCATGCCCCAGGGTGACCCGGTTACCCAGGATGCAGGGATAATCCAGATCGACGTGCAGAATTGAACCGTCCTGCACGTTGGTATCTTCGCCGACTTCGATGTATTCCCCGTCGCCGCGGACGGTGCAGTTGTACCAGACCGAACTGCGGGCCTTCAGACGGACTCGACCCAGCACCACCGCATTCGGCGCGACCCACGCCGTCGGGTCGATCTGCGGAGCACACCAGACGGCTCGCCAGTCAAAATGAGCGGCGGGGTCCAAACCGGCAGGCGGCTCGGGAAGCGCATCGACCAGCAGCGGCCAGTTATCGAGATCCGATGATGACATCAAAACCACCCTAATCATGCACAAGACGTCCGGGACCTCACCGGCACCCGGCTCACTAATTCACTTATCGAGCCGCCCTTGCCTGACCCCCGCGGCTCGCAGTCTGGCTATTCCGCGGACCGGTCACTGGCGGCACTCGACGAGGTGTCCCCACCCACGGCCCCTGTAGATTCTGAACGATGAAGCTGGCCATCAGCCGAGCCGCCAGGCGATGGCCTTCGGTCGTGTAATTGGCGGAGCTCTGTTGATACAGATCGACCGCCAACGGCTCGGCCTGAATCGCCGGGGACAAATCGCAACAATAGATTTCCTGCTCATCGCAAAACTGCTGGACTGTCGTGAACGGGGTCCGGTTGCGATACACGACGCCGTTGCCCACGCCCACCGCAGCGCGAACTCGCTCGCCATTGCTGGCCGTCGTCGCCACCTGCCACGGAGCCGGATGAATCCCCACCAGGAACGAACCGCCGACCCCTTCTGCCAGATCCCGAGCGGGCAGTATTCCCTCCAATGTTTGTTGGATATAGACCGACCAGTCGGGTGGCTGATCCTGCAGCCAGGCATACTTGCCAGTGGGACTGTCGATTTCCTTGGGCGGCGGCGGCAACACGCGACCGGCCCACACCTGACAACCGTGCCGGACCGCAAACTGGGGCAACAGGAACAGGTCGATCGCCTGCTGCCGTTCGCGCTGCCGCGGCGGATCCAACAACGGATGTGAACAGCCCAGCGGCTCGTTATTGGCCCCCATCGTGGTATAGCGCCGATAGCAATAGTCGTCCCAGACATCGGACATGTCCCAGTTCAGAATCACCAGATCCGGCTGAGAGGCCATCAGTTTCTGCCGGAATTGAAGGGCACTCAGCAGCGGGCAGTAGTCGGGCGTACCAGCGTTGATCACCTCAATCTTCAACTTCGACCGCGACTGCAGCAACTCCTGCATCTGCTGACAGAAGGTATCAGCTTCAGCCACATCCATCCCGGCAGTGCGTTCATCTCCCAGACAGACGATGCGATAGGTTCCCGCCGGCTTGGGAACCGCGATTTCCGCACCGCGCAGGCCCTGGCTATTCGTCTGAAATTCAAAGTCGGCAGCGTGGCCCAGTTCGGGGATGTTGACTCGCAGCAGGGGTTTGAATTCATGGTGACAGAAGCGTGACTTCGTCAATAGTCCTTGATCGAACAGCTCGCAACGCGTCACTTGTCCGGTGTGTGAGTCATACACGCGGAGCCCGATTTCGAAAAAGCAAACCAGCACCACGAGCACAATGAGTGCTGTGAGTATCTGCCTGATCGAGCGTAGTAACGAGCGCAACATCCTTGAGAGCCCCGGACCATCCATGGCCACTGTGCTGAACGGCCGGGATTCTACGCCGTTTGTGAATTTGGGTAAATAGGTGTTAAGTGATTGATACAAAAAGAGATACGACAAATAGATAGAGAATGACTAATGTCTAATGACGAATGTCTAAAAAGAAGTGGCTCGTGTGCGTGTCGGAATGCGGCAGAGTCTTGCTGTGAAACCCACTTGCACCCTTCATCCGAAGATGACCATCCCCATTTTAGACATTCGTCATTAGGCATTAGCCATTCCCCCTCCTTGCCCGTCTCCACGTTCAGCACATCCATCACCCGCTCAAATCTTGCGATTTCTTCCACTTCTTTGTTCTAGCGTTCACTGCCACATCCTATGGCGCCCATTTCATTGGCCAAATCTTATCTTGTTACACGCCAACAATTTCGTGATCACAGCGAGCACACGGACCGGCTCCCGTCGTCCACTTTCAAAGAAGTCGATTTCTTTGATCCCTGCGCTCTTTGAATTCTTTGAATTCTTCGCCAACAAAAATCTTCGTCCGTAAGATGGGCACTCTTGCCCGTCTCTGAACCCGAGACACACCTCATGCAGACGGGCAGCAGTGCCCAGCATCTTCGACATCTTCGACACTATGTCTTCATCAGTAGGATGGCCGCCCTCGGCCGTCTCCGAATTCGGCATCCTGCGTAGAATGGGTCTCCAGGCCCCTTCGAGGTGTCCAAGCCCGCAGCGCCAACGCCTCAAACTTGTCGCTCCCTGCGCTCTTTGATCGATTTCTTCACCCAGCAAAACCATCGTCCGTAAGATGGGCACTCTTGCCCGTCTTTGATTTCACCCCACCCAATCGGCTGGAGTGGCCAGCCTGCGGTCTCGACCTACGCCGAATTCTGGCGCGTTCTTTGATTTGTTTGAACATTTGTACCCAGTCAGTGGTCATTCATTCGACATTCGTCATTTCTCACCCCGCTGTCTCTGTCGCAGAAACCCCATCATCAATTGTCCATTGCCCCATCACCTCTCTCGCCGAAGGCGCACGATCGGCGCCCCCGAACTGATCCCGCAGTTCGAGTCCCCAGCACAACCCCTTCGCGCAACGCCGTGAAAGATTTCCGATAGCCGATTATGAGAGTAAATAGTCCAATTTGTGATTCGGATCGATGGGAGGGCGAGGGACCTGCCGAGCGTTCTTATTTGCTGGTTGCAAAGTGTGGTGAAAGAGGAACATGAGAGATTTTCCTGGTGAGCCCAGTCCCGTTAGGGCTGGGGTGGGGTAGCGACTTTGATTGCCGATCGATGTCACTCGATGCTGGTTCTGCAACGGGAGTCTCGACTCTACCCCCGGCCTCACGGCACGGGGCTCACCTGGTCTTTCTGGTAAAATCATGCGTCTCGGCGATGAATTCCTTGGAAACCGCGGATGTCTATCGAGTGTCGCCAGACTACGCGGTTCGGCAGGAGGCTCACCCTCCCAGGGACCGAAATTCCTTCGCGATCAATCGACGAATCGATCATACAAACAGACAACGGGCCCACCAAATTGACCCAGAACTCTCCACAGCGTATTCGGGGTCGGGTGTTCCAAATTCAAAATTGGCTCCAGTTCAGCCCTCGATCCCTGATCAGCGCCGAGGCCAATTTTGTATTTTGAAGACCCGACCCCAAACCCTCGACTCGTGGCACTGCTTCGGGGCGGCGCAAGTTGAATTGAGTTTCAGGATGGGCATCGCCGCCGCACCTAATACCAACCACAAAAATTAGTCGCGCGCCACTACCCTGACTTGCGCCATCTACCCAGACTCCATACGATCCAGCCAATCGGGCATGGATCATGGATCTTCGGAGTATGGAGGCGAGTATGCGTGTGGCTGATCATCATTCGGAGCA
>CAMAVF010000360.1 GCA_945861445.1 Planctomicrobium piriforme
ATCCCATTTCCACCGGGCCCCTTGAAGGAACCAACAATAAAATCAAACTCATGCAACGACGCGCTTATGGCTATCGCGATCTTAACTTCTTGACGCTCAAGATCCTTGGCGCACACAAGTCTCAACACGCATTAGTCGGATGAACCCAATTAAGAAATACATCAGGCAGAGACATAGACAACATTGTACGTAAGACATCTTGATTGCGAATCTCATCCTGACTGAGGCGACCGCAGCAAAGGCGTCGAAACCGAGAAGCATGGCCAGCAAGACGTCAAATCTTGCAATTGGGACTTGGAGCGCCAGCAACCTCCCTAGCTGTAATCCGATCCAGCCGAAACCGAATGCCGCAGCCAATGCCACGGGAGCCAACAGTAAGCATCCGAGCTCATCTCTTCGAGCTGCACGGATACAAGTTGGGCATCGAATCACACGAAACGATCGTACTGGAGTCGGCGTTCCACAATCGATGCAGGGTTGTGTCGTCTGAATCCATGGCATCGTACATACCGATTTCTCGCGAAGTACGGCTACAGTGTCTCCACATTAACGAATCCGGGGGCGTCGCCGCCCGGTTCGCCTAATCGCCTGTGGAGATGGACGCTGTGTTGTTGCCGATAAGTCGCTGACAACCATCCGGCTTCGCCGGACGCTCGCCTACAAAGAGACTACTTGTCGGCCTTCTCTTCAGCCTTTTTGTCCGCGGACTTTTTCTCTTGGGCCTTGTCTTCTGATTTCAGGATTTCGCCGAAGACCGGCTCCAACTCTTCCGCGGCAATCCCGCGGTAGATCACCTTGCTGTCGCGGTCGATGACGAACATGCTCGGTAGATGGATGATGCCGTATTCCACCGCCAGCGGACTGCCTTCCAGCCCGCCCGGTTCGTGCAGTTGCGTCCAATCCACTTTATGCTCAGCAATCCACGCCTTGGCGTCTTCCTTCGTGGCGTCCAGGTTGACACCCAGAATTTCCAGGCCCCGGTCGTGATATTGCTCATAGAGAGCCCGGATCTTGGGAAGGTCCTTCACCAGCGGTTCGCTCCAGTTG
This sequence comes from Planctomicrobium piriforme, assembly GCA_945861445.1. Lineage (GTDB taxonomy): Bacteria > Planctomycetota > Planctomycetia > Planctomycetales > Planctomycetaceae > JAKFVC01. The sequence continues at coordinate 1,048 of CAMAVF010000360.1, forward strand.
GCCCAGTAGATCACCAGGACGACTTTCCCCTTCAGGTCGGTCACGTCGACCGGCATCCCAGCCAGGTCTTTGCCCTTCAGATTGAAGGCTTCCCCCTTGCTGTCCAGGCGTGCCAGAGCACCTTTGGCGCGGGCTCCCGAGGGAGTTTTCGGGGCCGAATTCGACAGCTTGACGTACCAGGTCCGGGCATCCTTCAGCTTGCCGGAAAATTCATACGTGCTGCCCAGTTGGAACAAGGCTTCGGGGGAATCATCCTCTTTGGGATACTTGGTGACGAAGGTTTCCAGTGATTTCAACCATTGTTCCTGGATTTCGGCCGTCTTGTCGGTCGGGGCCTTACGCAGCTTGATGCTGTATTCGGCCGTCATGATGCGGTAGGTCAAATAGGCCACCAGCGACGACTTGGGACTCTTCTTTTCGATGTCTTCCAGCATCGACTTGAGTTGTTCCAGGCCGTCTGTGTAAGTGTCGGATTGAACTCCCGCCGCGATTCCGTCGGCGATTTGTTTTTGCCACTGCTCACGGTCTTCCACGGTATCGGCACTCGCCACCAGTTTTCGCAACGCCACGGTCCGCTGTTCGTTGAATGCCGCCCAGGCGTTCTTGGAGGCGGTGGGACCGGGGGTCTTCTTATCGAGGGCTTGCAGCTCTTCGATCAGCTTCTGGACCTTGGGATTTTCGGCCGTGCCGGCGGCCGGTTGCGGGGCGGGCTGATTCCCCGCGATCACCGGTGAGAACAGACCATCGTCGGCCACTTGCACCGCATTGCCCTCGAGCGGTTGGGGCATGCGGGTCAGCTTCCAAGTGTCACCCACACGGATCAGCGTACCGAGTTGAATCAGGCCGGTTTGTCCGTCGATTTCGACCAGCGTCATGGCATTCTGGTGCGTGATCACGTCTTCGCGGCTGCCCGTTTGTTCGGTCGGGATCGTGCTGGGCATCGTCCCCTGGAATTGCAGCCATTTCGACTTGCCCGACAGCATCTTCACCTTCGACAGCTTTTCGAGTTGGCCGCCGAGGTTCGCGAGATTCTTCCGAATGGTTTCGGAGTATTCGGCCTTCAGCCCCAGTCGGGTGAGATCGTCACCGCTGAGGACCAGAGTTCCCAGTAAGCGTTCATCCCGGGCGATCAAGGCTTTGACGGCTTCGCGAGACAGTTCTTCGGGAGACAAGACTTTCCACGCGTCGATCTTGCCGTCTTCGTTCTTGTCGACACCCCAGCGGCTGCCACCCGAGTTGAACCAGCGCATCTGATCGACTTGCTTGTTGAAGTCGGAATCCTGGTCGCGGTAGACTTCGACGCTGTCGCGATAATAGCGCCACTGATCGACGATTTTGTCGTCATTGGAATCAACGAACCGTCGCAGGACCTCGCCGCCGGGACCGTTCACAACCCAGCCCGAGCCTTTCGCATAACGCTCGACGGTGACCTTGCATTGCTTGGCATTCGCAGCGTTGGGGATTTCATAATCCACATCGGTCTGCGTCGGACGGAAAGTCAGCGCGAATTCCGATGAGGGAGTATCGGCGGCCAGACCGACCGACACCGATCCAAGGCACCAGACTGCCAGCCAGATCCCAATGCTGTTGCGCCGTTGATTTGACCGTGACATGTTGATTGACTCCCTTAACTGCACCCACTGCGAAATCCATTCCCTGTACCCGTTCGGTTCCGGGCTGGCAGGAATTGTAATCCAAATCCAGGGATCGGGTCACTAGCGATCAGAGCAAATCGCATTCCCGTAGCCCGACCCTGGAGAGTCAGGCTACGGGAATGCCACGTAAGTATCCGTTGATTCACTTTCGGAAGTCGCCTTTGTTATCATTCCAGTTGATTCGCCTTGGTAATTTGCGGTCGCGCTCAACGGACCACCGCAAGTCGATCGGAATCGGGCGAAGCAGGATTCCCGGAGGAACGCTGACACGATGAAGATTACCCAATTTCTGGGCCACCACGGTGTCCAGGATAATCCGTTTGGACAAGAAGACGCTCAATCCGATCAGGTGTTTCGGCAACATTGCCTCGACTCGACTCACCACCCCGCCTGGGCCAAAATCCTGGGCAGCCCGGCGGAACCTTCGACCGCAATCGTGTTTGGCGAGAAGGGGAGCGGCAAGACGGCCCTGCGGCTGCAACTGGTTCAAGAACTGACGCAGTACAACCAAAAGAACGGCCGCCAGCGGGTCTTCATCATCGAATACGATGATCTCAATCCGTTCCTGGACTGCTTTGCCGAGAAATTGCCCCGTTGGCGACGTCAGCCCGAACGGGCGCTGGCTCAATGGCGGCTGTGGGATCACATGGACGCCATTTTGACGTTGGGGGTCACCCAACTGGTCAGCGTGATCGTGGGCGATCCCCCCGTCCGGCAGGATGACGGCAACGAGATTCACAACGCCCAGATCAACAGCCTGACAACGCTGCAAAAGCGGGATCTGTTGCTGCTCGCTACGTTTTATGATCACTCGCGAGCCATGTCGCCGATGCAGCGTTGGAAAACATTACGCCGCAAGCTGGGATTTTCCACATGGAAATCGCAATTGGATCTGGCGGGCGGGCTGCTGGTCACGCTGGTCACGCTGCTGATTTGGGGGAACATTACCTTCGAGTCCTTGGCCAACAGGATGTCCGTCTTCGGAACGTGGTGGTTCTGGCTGATCATGGCCGTCGGCTGGGGGCCGTGGCTGAAGCGGCAGGCCGGATTGTTGTGGACGGCCTGGCAGGTCAACCGGCAAGTCCGCGTGATCGACCATCAACTGAATACCGTGCGCGGCATGCTGTCGCGATTTGAACGGCAGCAACTGGCCAATCAACCACTGCCCAGCCGCGACCGCAGCGATGATCGGTATGAACTGATCAACAAGCTGCGGGGGATCCTGACTTCACTCGGCTTTGATACGATCGCGGTGCTGGTCGATCGCGTCGATGAGCCGCACTTGATCAACGGGAATCCCGAGCGAATGAAGGCTTTCCTGTGGTCGATGTTCGACAACAAATTCCTGAAACACCCGGGAATCGGCTTCAAATTGCTGTTGCCGAAGGAAGTCTATCCCTACGTGAACCGTGGCGACCGCGAGTTCTACGAACGCTCACGGCTCGATAAGCAGAACCTAATTCAAAGTCTCGAATGGACCGGCGAATCGCTGTACGACCTGGCCAATGCGAGATTGGCAGCCTGTGCCTCGATTCCCCACACGACGCCCTCGATCAAGGACTGGTTCGAGGACAGTATTACGCAGACGGAATTGATTTCGACACTTGCTCGGTTGCGAGTCCCCCGGCACCTGTTCAAATTCTTCTACCGCCTGCTGATTTCGCACTGCAACCGGTCCACGGAAGAGAATCCGCAGTGGAAGATCGACCGGCCCACGCTACAGTCGGAGATGGCGTTGTTTATGCGAGATCTGGAAGCGATTGATCGCGGACTCGGGGTAGGGTGAGGATGGAAATGACTAATGTCTAATGACTAATGTCTAAAAGGCCGAACGAGGTTCGCAATTCAACAGGGATCTCATTGACCCCATTCTTCCCATAAACCCCATAGCTCCCATGTATTGATCGTGGCGAACTGGGCAAAATTGTGTTGCTTGTTCGGAAACCTTGACAAACCTATAATCGTGGCTCGTCTAAAGGGAATGCAAAGTCTCGGGTCGGTGTGCGGCCTGACTGGTTGATTATTTCAAGTGTCCTTGAGGAGTTGTTCCTGTGGCTAAGGTGCGTGTTGGTATTAACGGATTCGGCCGGATTGGCCGCATCAGTTTTCGGGCAATGGCAGCTCGTCCTGAAGAATTCGAACTGGTCGCCATCAATGACCTGGGCGATCCCAAATCGTTGGCCATGCTGTTGAAGTACGACAGCGTTCATGGCCGGTTTCCGGGTGAAGTCAAGGCGGATGGCGATTCCTTGATCGTCAACGGTAACAAGGTCAAAGTCGTCGCCGAACGCGACCCGGCGAAGCTGCCGTGGGGCAGCCTGGGTGTTGAAGTGGCGTTGGAATCGACCGGCTTTTTCACCGCCCGGGCGAAGGATGGCAAGTCCGGTTATGACAGCCATCTGACCGCCGGTGCCAAGAAAGTCATTCTGTCGGCTCCCGCCAAGGACAAGCCCGACCTGACCGTCGTCATGGGTGTGAACTGCGGCGAATTGAACAGCAGCCACAAGTGCATTTCGAATGCCAGTTGCACGACGAACTGCCTCGCCCCAATCGCCAAGGTGTTGAACGACACCTTCGGCATAACGCGCGGACTGATGACGACTTGCCATGCTTACACGAACGACCAGCGCCTGGCCGACCAGTTGCATGACAACCTGCACCGGTCCCGCGCCGCTGCCGTGAATATCATCCCGACCTCGACAGGTGCCGCGAAGGCGGTCGGTGAAATGTTGCCCGCGTTGAATGGCAAGCTGACCGGCATTTCGCTCCGCGTTCCGGTCCCTTGCGGCAGTATCACCGACCTCGTCGCGGAACTGGGTCGCGATGTCACGGTGGAAGAAATCAACGCAGCGGTGAAGGCTGCGTCGGAAGGCCCGATGAAGGGCATCATTGAATACAACACCGACCCGATCGTCTCCAGCGACATCATCGGCAACACGCACAGCAGCATTTTCGATGCTCCGTGGACGATGGTCATTGGCGGCCGGTTGATCAAGATCCTGTCGTGGTACGATAACGAATACGGCTATTCGAACCGGACTGCCGACTTGATCGCCAAGGTTGCCAAGCTGTAATGGACGGCGTGACCTGAAGTTGAAAATGAACAGCCCGGTCTCTCTGAGGAGAGGGCGGGCTGTTTTGTTGACCCCGATCTGTTAAGACTCCGCAGGGGCCGCCCAAGATGACGTCACCGCTGCGCATCGCGATTGTTGGAGGGGGCATTACCGGGCTGGCGGCCGCGCATCGCCTGCTGGAACTCCAGCCGGCGTCCCCTTCAATCGTCAGCCTGTTCGAAGCGGGCCCGCGCGTGGGGGGCGTCGTGGGGACGCAACAGATGGGCGGCTACACGCTGGAACTGGGGCCCGATTCCTTCATCACCAATAAGCCGTGGGCCGTCGGTCTCTGTCGGCGATTGGGGATTGAAGACCGTCTCATTCCGACTGACACGCGCTACCGTCGGTCGCTGGTGCTGCGACGGGGCCGGCCCGTGGAGGTCCCGGAAGGGTTCCAACTGATGACCCCGGCCCGAGTCTGGCCGATCTTGATTTCGCCAATCTTCAGTTGGTGGGGCAAGTTCCGCATGGGGTGCGAATACTTCCTGCCCGCGAAACGCGACGTGACTGATGAAAGTCTGGCCAGATTTGTCCGGCGGCGGTTTGGGCAGGAGGTCCTCGACCGGCTCGTGCAGCCACTCGTTGGCGGAATCTACACATCAGACCCCGAGAAACTCAGTCTGCGGGCGACCTTGCCGCGGTTTCTTGAGATGGAACGCGAGCATGGCAGCCTGATCCGCGCGTCGCGGTCGGCTGCGAAGACGGCAGCCGCCAACGAACACGCCAGTGGAGCGCGTTATGGACTGTTCGCCACCCTGGCGGGTGGCACGCAAGAACTCATTCAGGCACTTGCCGAGCGTGTTTCACCCGCGATACAGATCAACGTCAACAGTCCCGTGACGGCCCTCGTACCTTTGGAATCGGGTGGCTATCTGCTGACCGCACGGGACCAGCCGCCACAGGTGTTTGACCGAGTCATCCTGACGGTGCCGACCTACCGCGTTGCCGATCTGGTGCAACCGTTTGCGGTGGAGTGGTCGCAGGCATTGCGTGAGATTGAATACGCGTCGACAACAATCGTGGTGTCCGGGCACCGGCTGGCAGACGTCCGGCATCCCCTGGATGCCTTCGGGCTGGTAATCCCCGCCACCGAGCACCGCCGAATTCTGGCTGTCAGCTTTACGAGCCGCAAGTTTCCCAATCGGGCGCCCGAGGGATGTGTCCAACTGCGGACCTTCGTCGGAGGTGCCATGCAGCCCGAATACTTCGGGATCTCCGACGAGGAGACCAAGCAACTGGTACGCGAGGAGCTGCGTGAGCTATTGGGTGTCACAGGAACGCCCGACTTCGAAGTCGTGGCCCGCTATCCGCGATCGATGCCGCAATACCATGTGGGGCATCTTGCTCGCGTGGGACTCATCCGCGAACTGGCAGGACGCTTTCCTGGACTGCACCTGGCAGGCAGTTCGTATGATGGCGTCGGTCTGCCGGATTCCATTCACAGCGGTGAAGACGCAGCCGAACAGGCGGTTCGGGGGTACTAAATCCTTAGAGCGTGTTTAAAAAGGGAAGATTCGGGAGGACTAGTGCCGCAACTCTCAAATGGCAGTGCATGGTCCCGCATTTGTTCGCGGCTTGTGTGGTTTGCCCCGGCGATGGGGTGGAACGAACATCGGACGACGCTTCTTTTCGAGTGGTTTGCCGCTGTAGGTCCAATTGAAGGGATGTGCC
>CAMAVF010000361.1 GCA_945861445.1 Planctomicrobium piriforme
GAAATCGAAGGGAGCAAGAAAATCGAGCGTGTGCATTCGACCGGAGGACGTGGACTCTGGCCCGTCTGGATTGGTCGGGTTGAAATCGGAGACGGGCAAGAGTGCCCATCTTACAGGCAATCAAAGGGGCCAAAGAATTCGAAGGGAGCAGGTAATGGAGTGTCGCCAACGCTTGGAATATCTGTTTTTTGAAGCTTTCGTTGGAGCGTGCCGCTGTTGCAAGGCGACTTGGGCGACGCTCGTACCCCCCCTGCCCCCCCCTTATAAAGGGGGGGAGTTTACGTCGCTGCGCTCCGATTTGTGATGCTTGCCGGGCGGATTTCAGCAGGTACTCGCTGGCTCCGCCATTTTAGGGCTACACCCGCCGAATAACGCATTTAGCATCGTAGATGCGTTCTGTTGTCTGGTACGATAAACTATTTGATTCGCTCGTGTGTTGAATTGTAGAGCGCGACGATGCACGTTTTGGACTTTGGGAGTTGCTGATGGCAGTTGATCGACGGCGTGTGACAGCCTGGCCCACTTGCCACCTGCTGCGAGGCGCAAGTCTCGCCCAGATCCTGTCGCTGTTTCTCTGTCTGCACGGAACCGTGTTGTTCGCCGCTGACGATGTCGACTACGAACGCCAGGTGAAGCCGATCTTCGCGAAGAAGTGTTACGCCTGCCACGGCGTCCTGCAGCAGAAGTCGGGTTTGCGGCTGGATACGGCGGCGTTCATTCTGAAAGGTGGGACCAGCGGCGAGGCGATCGTCCCCTCCAAACCGGATGACAGCCTGCTGGTCGAGATGTTGACCGCCAAGAACGGCATCCAGATGCCTCCCGAAGGGGAAGGGACGCCGCTCAACGCGGAAGAACTGGATCTTGTCAAACGCTGGATTATGCAGGGAGCCAAGGGCCCGGCGGACGAGCAACCGCAGATCAATCCACGCGATTACTGGTCTTACAAGGTTCCGCAACGGCCTGCGATCCCCGCTGTCAAGAATCCCGCGTGGGTGCAGAATCCGATCGATGCGTTCATTGCGGCCGAACATGATCGGCGTGGGTTGACCGCGCGTCCGCCGGCCGATCGAGCGGTCTGGTTGCGGCGGGTCTATCTCGATCTGATCGGACTGCCGCCGACGCGTGGTCAACTGCAAGCGTTCTTAAAGGATGACGCGCCCGATGCGTTTGAAAAAGTGGTTGATGAGCTGCTGACCAGTCCGCAATACGGAGAGCGCTGGGGCCGGCATTGGATGGATGTCTGGCGTTACAGCGACTGGTACGGCAGCCGGGGGATCAATCAGATCCGCTCCAGCCAGCGTCACATTTGGCGGTGGCGCGATTGGATCGTCGAGTCGCTCAATCAAGATCTGGGCTATGACCAGATGATCGTCGAGATGCTGGCCGGAGATGAGGTGGCCCCGACCGATCAAGACGTCGTGCGCGCGACGGGGTTCCTGGGTCGCAACTGGTACAAGTTTGACCGCAACGTCTGGATGTTCGATACGGTCGAGCACACGTCGCAAGCGTTCCTCGGGCTGACCTTGAAATGCTGCCGCTGCCACGATCACAAGTTTGATCCGATCTCGCAGGAGGACTACTACCGTTTCCGGGCCTTCTTCGAACCCCACGACGTGCGTACCGATCACGTGTCGGCGTCATTCGCCACCGAACAAGACACGGCGGTTCCCGTCCTGAAGGAAGGGCTCGCGCGGATTTACGATAAGGAACTGGACGTGAAGACGTTCGTCTTCCAGCGCGGTGACAATCGTTATCCGGATGAAAAACGCCTCATGCTGCCCGGCGTTCCCCCCGCGCTGGGTAACAACAGCATCGCCATTCAAACGGTGTCGCTGCCCCCCGAGGCCTATTATCCCGCCTTGCGTCCCGTCGTCGCGGAGGGGTTGATCGCTCAGGCTCAAGCGGAGATCAAGAACGCCGAAACCGCATTGGCGAAAGCGCAGGCGAGCATCGTCACGGCGCAGCAAAAGGTCGACGCGGCCTTACAACGAGCCAGTGCGCCTTCCGACAGTGGGACCGAACCTGTCTTGTTTCACGATGAGTTCAGCCAGCCCCGGCCCGACATCTGGAAGACGGTCAGCGGTGACTGGAAGTACGAAAATGGTCACGTGGTCCAGCAGACGTTGACGAGCTTTGCGACGCTGGCGTCCAACGTCAAACTGCCAGCCGACATTAAAGTGCGATTGAAATACAAGGCTCTGCAACCGGCGGGGCTGCGTTCGATTGGCTTCAGTTTCGACTATGTCGACGGGGGCAACTCGCAGGACGTTTACACGCACGTCAACGACGCCAGCCAGGGGATCCAGGCGTTCCATCGAGTCGGTGGCCAGCAGGCGTATCCGGCAGGCGGCGTCGCCAAGACCACCGATCTCATCCGCGTCGGCGAGGTGATTACAGTCGACTTGATCATCCGTGGAAAAAGCTTGACGGCGTCGTTGAATGGCGAGCAGAAGCTGACTTACGAGCTGCCGATTGCCCGCAAGGCCGGGACGTTTGCCATCTGGGTCCATGACGGTGCGGCCGAGTTCCACGAACTCGACATCCGAGCCCTGTTCCCCACCCTGGCTGAAGTTCAACGAGAACATCAAACGGCAGTCAACGCTGCAGCTTTGGCCGAGAAAAAGCAACTCACAGCCCAGGCCCAGGCAGCAGCCGTCACGGCACGCATTCAAGCTGAGCGGGCTAAGTACGCGAACCCGCCAGCGGCTGATATGACAACTCTCGCCCTGGCCGCCAGTCGGGCCGAACGGGCCGTTGGTGTGGCGAAAGCCCAGGAGGCTCTGCTGCAGGCAGAACAATCGCTCGCGACGGTGAAAGCGACGTCGACGTCGACGGGCACGGCGGCATCCCCTCCCAAAGAACTGCCCGATGCCGAGAAGAAACTCGCCGCCGCTCAGCAAGCCCTGACTGCGGCTCAGCAGGCGGCCGATCTGCCCGATGGCAAGTACGCTCCGTTGGGCGAACAGTTCCCCACGTCCAGCACGGGTCGCCGCCTGGCGCTGGCTCGCTGGATTGGCAATAAAGAAAACCCCCGCACCGCACGCATCGCCGTGAATCATCTATGGCTGCGGCATTTCGGTCAGGCGATTGTTCCGACGGTCGCGAATTTCGGATTGAATGGAGACCGCCCCTCGCATCCCGAATTACTCGACTGGCTGGCCGTCGAGCTGATGCATCAGGGCTGGCACATGAAGCCGTTGCATCGATTGATGGTTCTTTCTAATACATATCGCATGTCTTCTAATGCCAGTGGGCCCGCAGACCCCAACCTGCAAATCGACAAACCCAACCGCTACCTGTGGCGGATGAACATGCACCGCATGGAAGCCGAGGTCGTCCGCGACAGTGTCCTCAGCCTCGCGGGCAGCCTCAACCTGCAGCGCGGGGGTCCCGAGATTCCCGACGGCGAAGGACAAACCAGTCTCCGCCGCAGCCTCTACTTTCGGACGACTCCCAACGAAAAGATGAAGTTCCTGGAAGTCTTCGACCTTGCCGACCCCAACGCCTGCTACCGCCGCCGCGAGAGCGTCGTGCCGCACCAGGCCTTGGCCTTAATGAACAGCGCACTTGCCCTGGACCAATCCCGAATCCTGGCGGGACAGCTCAGTCAGGAGGTCGGCCAGCAGAACGAACCCGCGATCAATCATGCCTTCATCCAGGCGGCCTTCGAACAGATCCTGACCCAGGTCCCGACAGCCGCCGAGTTCACCGCATGTGAAAAATTCCTGCAGCAGAACACGGAACTCGTTCAGACCACGAAGCCCGAAGTCTTCCCCGCGGGAGGCCAGTCCAAACGACCGCCGTCAGCCGTCCCACATCAACGAGCCCGTGAAAACCTGGTCCATGTGTTGCTCAGCCACAACCTGTTTGTGACGATCCGCTGATTATTGTGCGCCCGGCTGACTTCACGTGGAACGTGAAGGCTACTATGGCAGACTACTTTTTGGCTTTTTTCAAGCGTTCTTCGGCTTCGCGGAATTCTTTCAGCATGTCGCTGATCTTGGACCAGCGGCTGCTGGGGGACAGTTCCAGACCTTTCATGATGGTTTCGGCGACTTGATCGTCGATGTTCTTGACCAGTTCGCGGATATCGACGGGGGGATTGTTGATGTGCTGCATGACCGTTTCCAGCGATTCACCGTACTCCCAGGGCAAGCGTCGGGCATACATTTCGTAGCAGGTCACGGCGTACGAAAATACGTCGATCCGCTGGTCGGTCTTCTGGCGTTTGATCAGCTCGGGGGCCATGTAGTTGGCGGTTCCCGTGCGATTGCCGGGGGCCTGGAAGATCGATGTGTTGGGGACCACCAGACCGAAGTCGATCAGCAGTAATTGATTCTCCTCGGTAATCATGACGTTCCGCGGGCAGATGTCGCGGTGGATCCAGTTCTTCTGATGGAGATACTCCAGCGCTTCCCCCAACTGAATGATGAAATTCAGGCGCCACCTCTTCATGCGATCATTCTGCACGTCGACCAGATAGCTGAGGCTAACCCCTTCGATGAATTCCATGACGAGGAACGGTTCATTCTCGAACGTCACGCCATGCTCCAGCGTCCGCACCACGTTGGGGTGCTTCAACTGCATTGCGATTTCCCCTTCGCTGGGCTTGTTCCGGCCGGTGAAGCGGGCTTCCAGCCGGATGGTCTTTTCCTTGTCGAGCACCTTCAGCGCGACGATCTTTCCGGTCATGCTGTCGCGGGCGCGCCACACTTTGGACATGCTGCCCTGGCCCACGCGGCCGATCAGGTCGAAGCGTCTGGTGACGTCGACCCGATTGACCTTGGGCTTCTTCTGGAAGAATTGTTTGAGTTGCTCGAGCAATTTCATCCGAGACAGATCCGTCAGGAGACAGGTGAGGCCGGCGGCGTCAGCCCCCGGGTGTTTTGGGTTCAGTCACAACAGGCCCCCCGGCCTGACGGCACGGGTCTCACCACGATTCGTGTCAGGTGCCCCACGATCCCTCGGAGCCGCAACTCCAGGCGAGTGCTTGAAGTATACAGGCCGTAGCCACGTCCGGCTATCGTTTTCCAGGCCCAGGACAAATTCCCGAATTCCTAATTCCCGTCTTGACGAGAATTCGGGGAAGTGCAAAATACCCGCGCTCATGTTCCGTCCCGGCGTGTTATCGCGCCCTACAACAAATCGTACTGTCGCTGGAACTCACCTCCTGCTGAACCGCACCCGCGGTTCGTTCGGGTTGCCGAAGGGTGAGTACCAGGCGTTGTCGTGCATGGATCTCGACAATCGCCTGGCTAGCAGGAGTCAACCCGTTTCGATGCGGCCAAGCAAAGGAGTGCATAGCCCGTGAAAAAGATTATTCTGTCTACCTCGGTCGTTGTCTGCATGATCGGTTTGGGTCTCGTCCTGAACAATGCGTGGGGCCAAAATGCGACCAAGGCCGCCGCGACTGAGGCGATTCCGCACAAGGTCGGCTTGATCGACATGGCGTTTCTCTTCAGCAAGTACACCAAGTTCGAAGCCTTGCGCAATGACTTGAAGGCGGAAATTGAAGCCGCTGACGGGGAATTGAAGGGCCGCCTGGAAAAGATCAAGGGACTGCAGGCGGAGATGAAGGAACTGGTTCCGAACAGCCCGCAGTTCATCGCTCGTGAAAAGCAGATCACCGAACTGGCCGGTGCGGCCGAAGCCGAACGCAAGAACCTGCAACGCCGGTTCATGCGCGAGGAAACCAAGGTCTATCAGACCGTGTATCGCGAAGTGCTGGATGCGGTCAACAAGTATGCGGCGATCTACAAGTATACGCTCATCATTCGCTATTCACGCGACGAAGCCGAAGTCGGCGACGATCCCCAGAAGGTGATGCAGGCGTTGCAACGCCAGGTTGTCTTCAATCGCAAGGATGACGACATCACCGAGGCCGTGTTGAACTATCTGAACAAGCAGTACAAGCCGACCGCTCCTGCTGCGACGCGTGGTGCTGCAAGGCCAGACCCCAAGAAGGTCGGTGTTTCGACCAACTAGAGTGCATTCGCCTTGAGTCTTCCGGTTGCGTGCCACTGCTTTGCGACTGTATCCAGTCGTTAAGCAGTGCGCTTTCGGTCCGATGCGCTCACTGCTTAACCGCCGAGTACAGCGGCAAAGCCGTGGCACAACGCTCAGTTGCAGCATTCAGAATGCACTCGCTGGCGCTTCGAGCTTGTATTTTCGGTCACTTCGTGACCGGCCAGCAGGTCGCGAACAAGTCTGATCCACGTTCGAATCCATGCGGGTCGAGAATCCTGTTTCGCCCGTAGGAGCCAACATGCCGTCACGGTTCCAACACACTCTTGCTCGCCCCGCACGCGTGACGGGGATCGGCTTCCTGACGGGCGCTGAGATCACCGTCCACTTCTTACCGGCCCCCGCCGATCACGGAGTGACCTTTACGCGGACGGATGTGGCGGAACTCGTGCCGATTCCCGCTCGAGTCGAATTCACCGCCCCGCGTTCGCGCCGTACGGCCCTGGAACATCGTGGCGTCAGTATCGAACTGATCGAACACGTCATGGCCGCACTGGCCGGATTGCAGATCGACAATTGCCGCGTCGAACTGAATGGACCCGAACTTCCTGGTGGCGATGGTTCCAGCCAGATGTTTGCCGACTGTCTGCTGGACGCCGGCCTGCAGACGCTGGATGAGCGTCGCGAAGTGTGTACTGTGCCGGTGACGCTCGATCTGCAACTGGCAGAACCGGGCCTGGCAATCTCGGTGCAACCCAATTCCCAGCCTGGTTTACGGATCAGCTATGAACTGGACTATGGCGCCGAGTCCCCCATCCCGGCTCAATCGCTGTCCATCGACGTGACCCCGGCAATATTTTTGAACGAGATCGTGTTTGCGCGAACATTCATCCTGGAAGCCGAAGCGCGTGCGTTTCAGGCCCAGGGGATGGGACAGCGGTTGACGTTTCAGGACTTGCTGGTGTATGGCCCGCAGGGGGTCATCGACAACGAACTCCGCGCACCCAATGAGTGTGTGCGTCATAAGATTTTAGATTGTATTGGCGACTTCGCACTGCTGGGTTGCGACCTGTCGGCCCACGTCATTTGTCGGCGTACGGGTCATCGGCAGAACGCCGATCTGGTGCGTGCGATTCAACACCAGAACTGTCGGGAGGCACGAGGCTTCCGCGATGCTGCTTAAACCTTGAGCCACTTGCATTTTGATTTTCACAAGGACGTGGTCATGACTGCCCAAATCCATCCGCTGGCCTCTGTCGATCCTCGCGCTCAACTGGCGGACGATGTGCAGATTGGCCCGTTTTGCCTGGTCGGCCCCGACGTCACCATCGGCCCCGGCTGCATTCTGGACAATCACGTCACGCTGACCGGGCATACGAAGCTGGGCAGTCACAACCGCATGTTTCCCTACGTCGCGATCGGTTGTGAACCGCAGGATGTCGGTTACAGCGGTGCTCCCACGCGGGTGGAAATCGGCGACCAGAACGTCTTCCGCGAAGGGGTCACCGTCCATCGCGGTGC
>CAMAVF010000362.1 GCA_945861445.1 Planctomicrobium piriforme
CCAGCGTTGCTTGAAAGTCTGTTCCTGGCCATCAAACAAAATGACCGCCCCGGGCGGGGCCTTGGCCTCCAGCGTCGGGCTCTTGCGTTCGACCCTCTTCAGGGCCAGGTCCTTGATCAAGTCCTGAATGCCGGCCGCGTCTTCGTCGGTTTCCTGTTTCTCGGTCCCATTCCAACCGGCACCGGGCAGGCCACCACGGTAGACGATGGCCAGAAATGCGCCCTTGCCTTGGGCCACGACCTGCACACCAACTTTGGCCCCGAGATACTCACCCTGCACGGCGAAATCAGGGTCAGCAGCGGCAGCTTCGGGAGTCGTGTAAGCGGTGGGACTGGTGTCTGCGGCAAATAGCGGGCATGTAGCCCACAGGCAGATCAACAGCAGGGCGCACTGCGGCAGTCGCAAACGCATACGGACTCCTCACGGGACGAGACCGCAGATTTCGCAAGCAGCCTTGAGAAACGGCGATCGCAGGTCAATTCTCAGTTGACCTGCGATTATGGCAAAACGAGTTGCGTCTCACAACTTAAGCCATGAGCCGTCTGCTTCGTAGAAAGTTTTACGGAGCAGGGACCACTGACTTGGGCAGTTTGACTTTCATCTCATCGCGTAACTGCTTGGCCATCTCGTCCGCCGGGGCGACCTTTAAGACCTTGTCGAGTTGATCGACGGACTGTTGAGGAAAGCCGAGGTAGGCGTAATGGAACCCGAGCAAGAATCGCAGGGCCGGATCGGCTGGTTTCTCTTTGACATTCTTTTCGAGTACCCGCAACTGATCCGTATAGTCCTGCATGCTGCCATACAATTCTTTATAGTTGCCGGCGACCACTCCCCATTTGTCTTTGGGCAACTGTTGCATCGCCGCCTGCGTGGCACCTGCAGCTTCGTCAAACTTGCCCGTGGCAAACAGGGCCTGACCCAGCAACATGGTGATCACAGGATTTTGAGCATCATCGACGGCAGCATGCTGCCAGGCGTAAGCAGCTCCCTTGTAGTCACCCGCCTTGAACGCTTGCTCGCCCTTGTCAGCAAATGTTCCTGTATCGGACGAAGCGGGAGTCACAGTCGCCGACGGAGACTGCAGTTGCGCATTGGCCAGAGTGACATTCGCGGCGAGCTGTGTCGCTCCAGCGTAGAGGCTGGGGGCGATCGAACTCAGGTTATAGTTCGTGTACTGATTGGTCCCATAAACACTGGGGCTATAGGCATAGCCGTTGCTGTAGCCCGTTGAACCGTATCCCCAGTTGTTCATCGACCCGTTGCCACCGTAACCATACCCATTACCGTAACCTCCGCCATATCCACCGTATCCCCCACCATAACCTCCGTATCCGCCGTACCCACCGAGGCCATATCCGCCGAGGCCGTAACCACCGTATCCGCCATAGCCCCCGAAGCCGTAGAGCAGTGAGGAGATCAAGCCGCCTCGAAACCCGAGTCCGTAACCGAACAGCGGCAGCCCATATCCGAAGCGACGACCATAACCGCCGTAGCCGCCATAGCCACCGTATCCGAATAACCCGCGACCGTAACCATAACCGCGACCGTATCCATATCCGCCGCCGTAGCCGTAGCCGCGGCCAAAGCCGCCCAGCCCGAATCCACTACGACCGTAGCCGCCGCCGTATCCACTGCGGCCATAGCCCCCGGCGAAGCCATTATTGAGGCGGTTGCCACTCAGTCCCTGGCCATACCGCCCGGCAAACGAATTGCCACCGCCGTAGGCCAGCGAAGTGTGTCCGCCGAAGCGAGCTCCACTGGATCCGCCGAGATTTCCACTATTCCGTCCGGCAAACGAATTGCCGACTCCGGACCCACGTCCGGCACCAACTCCACCGGTTGCGCCACGATGATTGGCCATGAATGAACCACCACCCTGGCGACCGCTGGCCCCCAGAGATCCTCGGGAACTCATCGCACTCTGTCCGACACTGCCACGTCCCAGGCTGCTGCCAGCCTGGCCGCCGCGGAATGATCCGCCATGTAGGCCGCTCATCGCACTACGACCGGCATTGGCCTGGCTATGGAACGAGCCACCTCCGGCATTCCCGCGGAATCCCCCGCCAGACATACCGCCCATCGACCGGCCACCCATCGAATGACCGCCACCATTAAAGCCGCCACCCATATGGCTGCCACCAAAGTTGCCGCCGCCACCCATGTGTCCGCCGCCGAACCCGCCACCGCCGTGGCCTCCGCCGCCAAATCCACCACCATGGCCCCCACCACCTCCTCCGCCGTGGCCACCCCCACCTCCGCCTCCATGACCACCTCCACCCCCGCCACCGCCGTGCCCAGCCAAACTGATGTCTGGTGTCCCTATCATCAACGCGGCAACGACGGCCGCGCTCAGTGAAATCGCCCGTAATCTCATCATTTCTCCCTCACGAAGAATTCCGTTCCGCTGTACTATTTTCTTCCAAGATGCTCCGGCCCTGAGCAGCCGGTGCAATTGTATGCGCGCTAATGAATTTCCCCTGAATCTGGAGACAAAGTTAGAAAATTGGCTTTAGAAGGGCACTTTTGAGCGTGCAGGAAGCTCCCGGCGTCGGAAAAGTGAACTAGACACCTTTCAAAATTG
The DNA here is from genome assembly GCA_945861445.1 of Planctomicrobium piriforme. Classification (GTDB taxonomy): domain Bacteria; phylum Planctomycetota; class Planctomycetia; order Planctomycetales; family Planctomycetaceae; genus JAKFVC01. Next base: position 2,582 of record CAMAVF010000362.1, read on the forward strand.
CAGAGCCGAGGGAATGTGGGCGGGTCGCCCTGCGCCGTGAAGGTTTGTCTCAGCGTTGCAAGCGGAGTAGCCGCAGTCGCCAAGACTGCGGGGGGCCTGTCGGCAGAAGATTCGCATTTTGGCCAATCAGTGACGAGCATCCCTTAGAGCGTGCTTTAAAAGGGAGGGCGAGGCTCCCGCCGAGCCTAGTACGACCGCAGGTCGGCGACTACCGGAGGCTGCTATGAATGCCTCCGGCGGACGCCGAGCTAAAGCTCGTGTTAGGCTCGGCGGGAGCCTCGCCCTCCCGAATCTCCCTTTTCAAACACGCTGTTAGGGGGTTCCTCGTTCGTTCCGTGGGGCGGGTTGGACGGGTGCAACCGGCACGCACGGCGTCAATAACCAGTCGGGCTGCGTGCCGGTGACTTTGTAGCAGCGGACTGCATTGTGTCCCGCATGAAACGCCGACTCGGGGACCATGGCCGACCACTGGCGACTCGGTACACCGGATTGGAGATAGGTTCGCGTTACGGCGTGGATCGTGCCATTGACCGCGATGGCGATCACAGTCGGCGCGTCGGCCGTTCGCTCGTCTGGCAACCGCCCCGCAAACAAACAGGGGACATGTCTGCTCTTCCCGACGCGCACTTCATCCCCCAGACTGAGGAATTCCATCTCGATCTGAGCCGTCGTCGCCAGCTTCAAACTCTCGACCCGACGCCCAATAAGTTCGGGAATCTGACTGATTTGAAACAGCGATTCGGGCCCCGATCCCTCGCCAAACCGGTCTCGGATGATCAATGGGACCTTTGAATTGCGAATGACGGCAGGATCAACCGTCGCCAAGGCCCTGGCGTCGCCAAATGTTTTCCTGGTTCGTGGCGGGCGTGAGGTGTCGAACACCGACCAACCATCCATCTCCCTTCCCAGGGCCATCCCGAGGACATCAGCAATCGTCGGCAGAATATCGACGGACTCCACATCCTGGTCACTGATCGTCCCCTGCTGCTGGCCCGGGCGTTTAATAAACATCGGAACCGATAGAATTTCGTCGATGTTTTCGGGGACGATGCCGCGGCGCGATTGATTCGCTCGAAAGGAGATTCCATGATCCGCGGTAACGACCAGCAGGCAGCGGTCGTATAATCCCGTGGCCTTCAGCCGGGCGATCAGCTTTCCCACCAGTTGGTCCACATAGAGTAATTGGAGCAGATACCGTTGCTGGTTGTTGATGAGTTCCAACTCATCCGGCCCCCAGTTGCCAGGCAATCCGCGTGCGGTTTTCACGCTGAGCAACTGCCAGTCCGGTCCATCTTCGACATACAGACTACCCGACGGCAGGTAGCACCAGGGCAGGTGCGGCAGCAGGCAATGCATGAAATACAATGTCGGCTTGTCGGATCCATCGAGGCATTTCAGAAAGTGCCGAAACTGTCCGTCGCGTCGATCAGTCCATTCGTAACGAAAGACGCCCCGTGAGCGTGTCGGAACGGCATCTCGATTTTCATGCAGGCCAAACCACTGCCGGGGAATCGTCGGCAGTTCCCCGTGATATTCGATCGGCAGGAGATGATACAAATAGACGCGCCACAGGAAATTTGCCACGAAGCCCGTCTGCAACCAGAGTCCTTGGGGGCCGCGGGTGCCGGCTTCGTCGACCGGTCGCGCCAATGAGGAGACCGGTTCAAAGATGGCCTGATCAAAACCCTCTTCCACGAAAATGCTGAATAAGTTTTGCGGCAAATTGGCGGAAATTGGAGCATAGGCAACGGTCGGATACTTTCCTGACAAGATTGCGGGAAGGGCCTGCACCGTGTTCTGATTAACGCTGGTGGCATTTCGGAACCAAGTGGAGTCCCGCGCGAGCGTCGCGAAGTTGGGAAAGCGCTGCGCGTCGATTTCCCGTTCCGGCGTCATCAGCGATGAACCGCAGAACTCATCGAACACCAGTACGACCACGGGCACGGGTTGCCAGCGCTCAGTGTGCTTCACCGAGGGTGCAACCTTCACAAAGTTCGCCGAAAACTGCAGCAGGAAGATCACGGGAAAAATGACGATCCCCAGCGAAGCCAGGGTCACCACCGAGCGTATCGGGCGAAACCTGAAATACAGTCTCGTGCCCAGCGCGGACCCGATTGCAGCACAGGAGATCATGCCACTCCCATACAGTGGTGAAATCTGCTTGCAAACGGGTAAGGCCAGCACGAACAGGAATAAGGCAACCGCTACGCAATGCAGTGTTTCGTAGCAACGTCGGCTACAGCAACCGGCCAGCCTTTCCAGCAGCACGATGGCGGCCGGCAGGCCTGCCGAGACGATTGCCACCAGGGTATAGGCGACCGGCAGGCCGATGGCCTGATCGACAAATAGGGAAGCGCGCTCGCTCAAGCGGTCATAGACAGGCTGGGCCACCGCAAAATTGAACAGCACAAACACGTGCAGCGCATCTAAGAACCTGGACCGAGTCTGACGATCCGGGTCCGACCGCCAAACCGCCCACCCGCGAGTCCAAGGGCCGATCTTCATGATGCACACCGTGCTTTTGCGAAGTAGAGCGTGCGGGATCCAGATGCCAGGGTCTCCGAGTGGACGACTTCAAACAACTCAGACAGCCAGCGTTCAAAAACTTCTGGCTCATAGTCCGCGTAGTTGTCGCGTCGTCCACGCAGCAACCGCTTCACCATCGGGTCCTGCTTGGAGACGAATTCGATGATGAGACTGGTTCCCCAACCGGCCAGACACTCCAGGAATTCGCGCAGTGGAACGCCATGGCCAATGACCAGATGATGGATCAAGGCGAGGCAGAGAGTCAGATTCGGGCGGCCACGATCGAGCAACGCCTTGCGTTCTGCACCGCGCCAACCCAAACCGACACTGGGATCAACCAGATTGTTCACCAGCGGCAGAATGGGGGCCGCACCCTGTTGCGGGTTGGCTTTCAGTGCTTGATAGAGCCGCTCGACAGCCAGATAATCTGCATCCATGGCCACGACCAGATCGGCATTCTCCGCCGCAATGCGCGAATAGGCACCGGTGTTGCAGCCGATATCCCACACGATTTTCCAGTGCTGCGAATGCACGACTCGACCGACAAATTCCTCCTTCGCCTGGCGATCGACAGGGGTATAGACCGTCGCAGCGCCATACTCGGACCACGTGGAGGGAGCGGGGTTCCAGCGGAGACCGCCGATCAGCCGTTTCAGTCCGGCCACATTGGCGAGAATCAGATCTTTGCTGAAGCCTGACGCTGACAAGGCTCGCGAATTATCCACGTCTTCAACGGTGCGACTCGACTGCAGCTTGGAGTGCAGCCAGACATGAGCCGGGACGCCACGTCGGAAAAAATCCCGAAATGACATCAGATTCCAGCATTCCTGGGGAGTGATCCCGTCCAGGCAACCACGCAACCAGGGTTGAAAAGGAATGTGCTTATAGGACTGCAACAGCAGGGGGTACAGAAATGTCTGGCAGAACTGACGGTATCCCGCCCAGGCTTGTCCCGGAACGTGCCGCTCGAACGAGGCGACATCGATGAACACGGGACGTGTCCCAAACCATTGCACGTTGTACGCCGTGCCATCCTTGAGCGTGATGTCCTCTGCCAGGGCCTGCTCCAGCAATTCGAGGTGCAGCCGAGCCGCATCCTGCAGCATCCCGAACGACCATTCATACGGATAGGACACGAACGGTACGACCGCATGCCGCAAGACACCTGCCCAATCACCTTCCCCCAGGCCATCGGACATCTCGGGCGAATCGCTGAGTGTCTCGGTGGAGATCACACGCTGCGCCGCGACAGCCTCGCGAAAAAAACGGCTCTGCCGGACAACATTCCATTCTGTCAGCGCCCCGGCGGACAGAGCACGGCAGATGCCACCCTCCCCATCCGCAAATACCCGACCGTCGCGGTCGCGGTATGAGCCTGAGTCGTAGTTCAACGTGACCGACATACCGTTGGGCTTAGCTCGATGTTCGATGGGAAAGACAAGACCTGGCGATTAGAACGGATCCCTCGCGTCCGGCTCTTTGGTCCCCCGAAACAGCCGCGGTGCGGCAGTCGTCCACAGGTACTTGGCGAATACCACCAGACCGGCGGCGCCACCGACGACGGCTTGCAATACCAGACTTCCCGATCCTGGATCGAAATAAGCCCACAACGGAGTCACGAATAGGATGTTTTCCATGTTTTCACACTTCCTCACGCTGAACGAAAAGGACAACTCGTCCGCGACATCTGCAGCCCGTTCGGTCCAGGGTCCGGCGTGGTTGCGCAGACCGCCAGACAGTTGAATTCAACAAAATCAAGCCATCCTCCCAGCACGGAAAGCGTGCTGGGCATCCCGTTCAAAGCCGCCAGATCCGATTGAAACCGCACCCCGCCCCAGGGATTTCCATCAGATTCGAAAGCACCTGCGTCAACAGTCACTTCGATCGACCAGCAGCACGATTTGAGCAAGAAAATCGCACGTCGCAAAAAACAATTCAGAACGAGGCAACTGCACGCTACCAGCCTGTTAAAAAGGTGTCTGGAACTCTCCGAACGTCGAAAAACCGCTCGATTCCGTATGATTGGCAAAGTTCCAGACACCTTTTTCAACAGGCTGCTACGGGATCCGAAGTACTCCCTTGAAATTCTTGTTTTTGGTGATCGCAGAGATCGCGATTGGCCCACTTGCTTATTCAACACCGCATTGGCCGGTAAGGTTTCGCAAAAAAACACAAAGACGAAAAAAGGCGATCGCCACGACACTCGTCGCGACGATCGCCTTTAACAATTAATCGGTAGGACTGTCTTTGTTCGTAGCGTTACTTCTTGACTTCTTTCGTTTCGACCTTGTCAGCGGGCTTCGCATCGGCCTGCTTTTTCACATCGACGACTGCGGCGCCAACCACCTTCGCAGCCTTCTCCGAGACCTTGTTG
>CAMAVF010000363.1 GCA_945861445.1 Planctomicrobium piriforme
TCTCGCTCTCCTTTAATGAGGCTAATGCAATCTTCGCCTTGAACGCTGAACTGTGATACTTTCTCGCCTTTCCCATCCACGTCCTTCCAGAAGCTCGGTGCCCAAAACAGAGCATATTTCACTGTCCAGCTTTCTGGGACCATCATAACCCAAGCAGTCCATTTTCCGCCGGTTCCCACCGCGTGTTCCGGGGCGGCGATTGGTACCACTCCGCGTCCCTCTGCCGGTCATCGACGCGCCACGCCTTCTCCCCGAAGTACCGTCACTTCAACATCGGGTGTCGGGTGTCATTGCCGGTCGATGCTGTGCGTCAGGCGTTGAAGGTCGATGGGCCGATGATCGTGAAGCCTGGGGCACCGGTTGGGGCGAACGGGAAACCGGTTGCCGAGCAGGGCCGCAGTGCGTGGGATGACCTTGATCCCGCGCAGATTCCGGAGGCGGAGCGAGTCCCACGTCAGCCGGAAGGTCTGGTCGCCGTCCTGGGCCAACATCGCCGACGTGTCTGGAACACGATTCGTTCCTCGTCCGTTTCTTCGGATGGCACTCAATTCACGTTGACGACGGACGACGGCCTGCACTTGTTCGGTCGAGACCCCAAACAACCGGCTCGATTCTTTACCTTCGGCGTTGGAGTTGGTTCCGCAACATTTCTGCCCGATGGAAGAATTGCCGCATTCGTGGCTGACGGAGGTCCGAACCAATCCGAGCTACAAATTTTCGCCAAACCTCGTGACGGAGCGCCGCTGGAAAAACAATCGGCGGTCATGGAGGACAACGCCAATTCAGTCCACTTCGCAATCGCTTCTTCAGACGGCCATTGGCTGGCGGTGCTTGATGCCAACGAGAGTTTTGGCTTGTGGAGACTCGGCGACGCTGTGCCTCAGCGAGTCGCCAAGTTCGCACTCCCCACACCGCACGGGAACATCTCGCCGGGCAGCTTTTCACCCGATGGGCAGTGGTTCTGCTTCACGGACAACAGCAACGTCCAAAGTGCAGTCCATCTGATTGATCTGCGGGGCGACACGCCGCGCGAAGCCACCGTTCTGAAGGCCGACGCCGACGAAAAATCCGATGCCCCTGCGAAGGGCTTCGAGCATGCCGCCTTCCTGTCGGACGGTCGCTTGGCCACTGCCGATCGCAACGGCCACATTTGGTTCTGGAAAATCAACGACGGTGAACCACAACGAGTCGGCAGCATTCGCGATATCGGATTCATTGCCGCAGCCGCGCAATCCTTGCGAATGGCAGTCTATCCGGGCGACGGTGCGTTCCGCGTTTGGGATCTCGCCGTTGATCCTCCGCAAATGCTCGGCAGTGCCTCTGCTTCATTTCCGGTGGACAATATCGGCACACTGGCAATCGCACCCAATGGTGAAACAGTCCTTACTGGTCATCATAACGGAGCGGTTCGCCTCTGGAATGTTTCGCAGGCCGGAGTGACCGAACTCGATCCTTTGATTCCGAATCCACAATCCACTCACGGCCGAATCAAAGTCGTTGACCGTTTGTTGTGCACATCGTTGGAATCCGTGCGTGTCGGCATTTGGCGACCGACACGCGACGGCATGCAAGCTCTTGCCGAAGAATCAAAGTCATTCTTGGTTTTTGGAGCCTCGCCCGCACAACGACAGCTCATCGTAATGGCACCGGGCGCAAGTGGAACAAATCTTCTCCGGTGCGACGCGGATCGCGTGATGCCGACTCGCCGCATCAACGGAGACGGCGTCCTCTCGGCCGCGTTGAACGACGAGGGCCACCGCCTTGCCGTTTGTCGGAACAACGGAACGGACGTAGTCCTCGAACTGTTGGGGTGGGATTCAGACGATCTTCCCACCAGGAAACTGGCTGAGATCAAATTGTCACCCCACGTTGCCCACCAATTGGCTTTTGCCGACTCCGGACGCATGCTGGTCGGACGTGTTGGCCCTCGCATCCAAATTTGGGATGTGAAAGAGAATCAACTCATCCCACGAACCACATTACCGCCGCGCCTATGCTATCAATTCGCCGTGGCCGCCGATGGACAGACACTCGCGACGGCCAGCTACTCCTTCGGAGTGGAACTATGGAACCTGAAGTCCGACCTCACGAAGCCGACGACGAGCTTCACGATTCCCGGAACCACCGCCGTGGCGTTCTCGCCCGATGGTCGTCGTCTGGCAGCCTCGTTCTGGGAGCACGGAGCCTCCGCCGGAGTGCAAATCATCAACCTTGCCAGCGGAGTCGTTGAAAAACGCCTGACATTCCCCGGCCGAGTCTACGACCTGACCTTCACCGACGACAGCCGCCACCTCGTCACCGGCAACGCCAACACCACCATCTACGTCGTTCGATTGGAAGCCTGGAAACCGCTCACCAGCTCCGCGACATCGCCAGCGGACTTCGCTCAGTGGAGCAAACAGGTGGCCTCGCGGTCGGCTGACGGACAAGCGGTCGAAGTGATCAAGAAACTGCGCGAGTTGAACCCCCAGTTTGACGGAAAGTTCTCACATAAGGTCGAAAACGGCGCGGTCGTCGAACTGTGGACACAGAATCCTCACATCACCGACATTTCGCCCATCAGTGCGTTGCCGGAACTGAAATCGCTCCAGCTTGCCGGCAGTACCAGCCCGAATCAAATCGGCCAGCTCGTCGACCTGTCGCCGCTAGCGGGGATGAAGCTGACGAGTCTCGATTGCAGCTTGACACAGGTGAAAGATTTATCGCCGCTGAAAGGCATGAAGCTGACAAAACTGCACTGTGGCAATACCAAAGTCGACGACCTGTCGCCGCTGGCTGAGATGCCGCTCGCCGATTTGGATTGCGGATATACGGGGATCTCGGACCTCTCGCCGCTGAAAGGGATGCCACTGACGAAATTGGCGATCTACTCCACGCACATGATTACCGACCTCTCGGCACTCAAGGGGCTGCCCCTGACAGAATTGGTCCTCTTCCACAACGGCCGAGTGACCGATCTGTCACCGCTCAAAGGAATGAAACTGACGGTCCTGGACTGCTACTCAACGGGGGTGACAGACCTGTCGCCACTCAAAGGCATGCCGCTGACATTCCTCCAATGCGCGAATACGAAAGTGTCCGATCTTTCGCCCCTGGAAGGCATGCCTCTGACGGGACTATTCTGCTTTGCGACACAAGTTGAGGACCTTTCACCACTGAAAGGGATGCCGCTGAAACGGTTGCTCTGCAACCGCACGCTGGTCAACGATGCCGGGCTGAAACTTCTCAGCGGACTGAGCGAGCTCGAGGCTCTGGACCTCGCTGACACGAAGGTTTCCGCTACCGGAGTCGCCGCGCTGCGAAAGGCATTGCCGAACTGCAAAATCACTTCGGAACCCTCGCCGCCCGGCCCGGACAAGTAGACCCGTCACTCCGTGCCCGGAAGGTTGCGCGGGTTGCCTAGCACATGTTCGAGGAAAATTTATGACAGATCATTGCCTTTCATGACGCTGCCTTGGTGACGGTTTCGAGGGTCTCGCTGGCTTGTGCGGCGTCGTAGTTCGCCTGCAAGTTCAACTAGTAGATTTCGCTTGTACCCATCAGGGTGGCAATCTTCTTGGCCAGGTCTGGTGTAATGTCGCCGAACTCCATCAGGAAATCACGTACCGTGTCGGCGGGTTCGCTGAGCTTGCCGGCCAGTTCGGTCAACGTCCAGTTTGACGCCAGCATGTGTTCTAACAGCACCCGGCCGTGATGAATGACAGGGGTAGGCATAATCTTCCTTTCAGGTTCATTCGGGCTTCCCAATTCGTTTGCGGTCTTGCGCAAATTTATCATATTGCACACGTCGGGGAAGCCTCTGCCTCTGAGTCGCTCCGCTCCCACAGGTTCAAGAACCTGTGCCACCCAGTGCTAAGTCGATCCGCTCAGTCCAATGGCTGCGACAACTGGGCGGCGGTGCTCGGGGACTTGTCGGGCTGGGGTAGGGTGGCCAGGGCCTGCTGGGCTTTTTGATGTTGGGGGTTGAGGGTGAGGGCCGCTTGATACCAGGTCTTGGCCAGGCGGTACAGATGCAGCTCGCGGGCGGTTTCTGCCAGTTCGTAGCGGACTGATGCGTCTTGCGGGCGTTTTTCTGCCTGCTCGCGGAGTGTGGTGAGTTTCTCTTGGAGATTGCGGTGCGTTTCGATGAGGTTGAGCTGTTCCTGGGCGGCCTTTTTATTGCCTTGTCGCTGGTAGACGGCGGCCAGATGCTTGCGGGCTGTGGCGTCTCGCGGGTGAGTCTTCGCCGCTCGTTCCAGATACTGAGCGGCGGGAACTAATCGGCCGGCTTCCAGTTCGAGGATTCCCAGCCAGATCAGACCTTCCAGGTGATTCGGCGCGAGATCCACCGCTTTCATTGCGGCCTCGCGCGCGGCGGTCTTGTGGCCGACATGATATTCGCAGCCTGCTCGACATCCCCAGATATCGGCCGAGCCCTGGGCCTGATCCAGAAACTTCAACGCTTCGGGATAGCGTCGCAACCGGGCCAATGACTGGGACAATTCCAGCAGCACGGCCTGGCGAGTGGGCTGTCGCGGCGAGAGTCTCAGGCTGGCTCGATAGTCTTGAACGGCCTCGGCGTAGCGTCCGTCGGATTTGTGAATCGTGCCTAACACCCGATGCGGGCGGTGGTCGGTCGGATCGAGTTCCGCGACCTTTCTCAATTCGCCAATCGCCAGGTCATGCGAGCCCGTGTCATAGTAGGCAATTGCCAAAGCGCGATGAGCGGGAATGTAGTTTGGATTGAAACCGATGGCCTGCTGGAGAACGCCGATGGCACGCTCGGAACGGTCCATCCGGCAAAAGGCTTCGCCGGCCAATGTCAACGCGTAGACGCGGGTGGCGGGATGGACAGAACAACGGTCAAACTCGTGAAGGGCAGACTGCGGATCTTGACCGACGAGAAACACGGCTCCGCGCAACAATTGCACTTGAGGTTCATACTTGGGATACCGCCGCAGGATCTGCAATTCGCGATGCAGGGCAGGGACATCTCGACTTTCCAAGGCGACCAGACCGCGTTGAAAACTGGCTTCGGGATTGGTTTTGGGCCAGAGGAACACCAACGAGCACACAATCACGACGCTCGCAACCAGACCAATGGATTGCCAGTTCGACGGTTTTCGTTGAAGTCTTCCGGAATTGTGAGACAATTCGGTCATAATCGGTGGTATTGTTGATGGTACGTGAAAGACGCGGCAGAGCGTTGGGATTCCGGTATCGGACGTTCCAGTATTATATACATTGAAACATAGGCCACATCGTCACATTTCGGAAGGGGTCAGCGGTGAGAGTTTATCAACAACGTCTGGGATTGGTCGCGTTGTCGCTGGTGTTGTGGACGGCCTCAGGTCAGCTTGTCGCTCAAGATGGAACTGAAAGCACCGAACCGGTGGTAACTCCCGCACCGCTGGACTACGACCCCAAGACCGGTGAAAAGAAGCCTCCCACGCCCGCCGAGGAGAAAGCCGAAGCCGAGCGTAAACGGAGCATTAAGGCGGATCTCGAACTGCGGGCGCGACTCAGCGATACCGTCTGGAATGATCTCGATCTGTACGCCGGCCAGCCCGGCCAGGTGTGGATGTTTCATCCCCCAGTCCGCCGCGGGACCAAGACGGTCCGCGAGTGGTATCTGAACGACGATGTCGGGCTGCCGTTGGTCGGAAGCTGGGAGGTCAATAAGGCCGAAATCCTGCTGTATGCGATGGACGGAAAACTGATCGGTCGCGCGAAATACGATGAGGACGAAATCGTCGGCCGCTTCATTGATCCTGACCGGCATAAAGAATTTGGACAATTTCGGTTGCGTGAGGAGACAAAACGGAACTACCGCGTGTTACCATTACGCGTCATCAAGCGCCGTTTGTAGATTTTGACAAAACCTCTGCGTCATTTCAGAATCGTGCGAAATGCCACGATTCTGAAATTCCCACAACCGGTTTTGTCACGGCCTATTGGGCAAGTAGACTCGACGGTAGCGCTTGGCATCCGTGTTGGTCTCCATTTCGCATTCGATCACGACGAGTTCATCATGCCGATTTCCCCCGACCTGGCATTTGGCACTCTGGTTGACCTGGGCCGCCGCTGGCGGGCGAAAGAATTCACGGCCGTCGAGCTGGCAGAGTTCTTTCTAAAACGTGCCGAAACGATCGGGCGCGAGCTGAATTCGATCGTCACGGTGACGCGTGACCTGGCCTTGAAGCAAGCGGAGCAAGCCGACAAGGAACTGGCGGCCGGTCGCGATCGCGGTCCGCTGCACGGGATGCCCTACGGTGCCAAGGACCTGCTGGCGACGGCCGGCATTCCGACCTCGTGGGGGGCCGCTCCGCTCAAGGAGCAGATGTTTGATACCGACGCGACTGTCATCCACAAGCTGCGCGAAGCGGGGGCCGTCCTGATTGCCAAGCTGGCAATGGTGGAGATTGCCGGCGGCTTCGGGTATCGACAGGCCAACGCCACGTTTACCGGCCCGGGACTCAACCCGTGGGATAAGAATGCCTGGGCTGGCGGGTCGTCCAGCGGACCGGGGTCGGCGGTCGCCGGCGGTGTTGTTCCATTCGCCATTGGATCGGAGACCTGGGGCTCGATCATGACTCCGGCCTCCAATTGCGGACTGAGCGGCCTGCGGCCGACTTATGGACGGATTAGTCGACACGGCGCGATGGCACTCAGTTGGACGATGGACAAGCTGGGGCCGATGTGCCGTACGGCTGAAGACTGCGGACTGGTCCTGAACGCGATCGCCGGACAAGACCCAGCCGATCCGACCTCGGCGGCGGACCCTTACAGTTTTCCTCCGAAAGACACGCTGAAGACGCCGTACAAACTGGCGACGATCAAAGAATCGCGACAGTGGCAGCCGGCCGTGATCGCCAACTTTGATGCCTCGTTGAAAGTGCTAGGGAAATTCGCCACGTTCGAAGAAGTCGAGTTTCCCGTATTACCCTACAACGAGGTGGCTTCGACGTTTATTTCGTGCGAAATGGCGGCCGCGTTCGAAGGTCTGGTTTCCAGTGGCGACGTCTGGGAATTGACGGCTCCCGAGGATCAACCCGGCGGACACGCGGGACAGTTCATTTACGCCAAAGATTATATCAACGCGTTTCGGATCCGGCCGATCATTCAGAAGGCAGTGGACGAGATTCTGTCTCGATATGATGCCATCGTCACCCCGACAATGGCGGCGGTTGCGGTGCCCCTCGCCGCAAATTTCCGCGAATACTTCGGCCCCTTCCGCGGATCCATGATTGGCGGCGCCGGAAACGCGGCCGGAATTCCAGCACTCAGTATTCCCAACGGCTTCGGAGACCGCGGCCTGCCCACCGGGCTGCAATTCGTCGGCCGGGCGTTCGAGGAGAATCGGCTGGTAACGATTGCTCAGAAGTATCAGAGTGTCACTGACTGGCACACGAAGTCGCCGAAGGACTAACGCGGCGGGGGTCGGGCCTGCGATTTTTCGAAATTGGCCGAATCCAGTTG
>CAMAVF010000364.1 GCA_945861445.1 Planctomicrobium piriforme
GCCTCGGAAGACCCAGGGGCAGACGATCTGTCACCGGCCGACTTGGCGCTACCCGCATTGCGACGCTTTGCAGGCTTAGCCAAGCCGTGTTCCATATGATCGAATGAATCATCAGATTTCAAGATACAAGGGGCTGGGGGTGAGGGGCACGGATTAACTTGAGACTCACGGCTCTGAATTGAACTTAACACAATAAGTATTGGAAATTCCAAGTCGAACGACGCTCGGAATGCCCCTCACCCCCGTCCCCTCTCCCCGGAGTACCGAGGCGAGGGGAGCGAAATATCATCGTTTTTCCAGCGTTTCACACAGCATGCCGCGACGATCAAGCCGCACGCGATTGGCGTCGAGGTGCGCCAACTCCAAGTCGCTCCAGAATCACCCGGGCGGCGTTGGCGGTGGCTCCGGTCCTTGCCAGTTGGTCCCGCAACTCGTGCAGCGGTCTGGTGGCACGAGCCAGTGCCAGCGGATCCGACAACCACGATTGCAGGTGGGCCGAGATTTGTGCGACCGGTTTCTGTTGTGAACCGAGAATGAAATACTCGGGCATCAGTGGCCTATTAACCACTAGATTCGGGAGCGACATGTATTTGCAAGTGATCAGCGGCCAAGCCATGATGACGAGCAGCCAATCTGTCTGATATTGCACGATCGCGGGCACTCCGCGGGCCAGAACCTCCAGGCTGACGGATCCGGAAACCATCAGGCAGCATTCCGAGACTTCCAGGATCTCTGACAGCTTTCCCACATGCAGTTCGACCGGCAATTGAGGGGCATGATCGCAAAGGTATTGTTCGCAGTAGGCGCGTTGTGATTCTTTGAAGTTCGCGACCAGAAATCGAACGTCGGGGAATTCTTGCGACAGGCTCCGCATGACCTGCACCTGGATCGGAAAGTTGTTGTGAACTTCATGCGTTCGCGATCCCGGCAGGATGGCGACCCGTCGCTCCTGACGAACTCGCTGTGCCAGCATGAACTGGGGATCCAGTTCCTTCTCTGCAACTTCGTCGAAAAACGGATGTCCGACGCACTCGGCCGCCACCCCGCGCTGCTGATACCATTCGGCCTCGAACGGCAGGCAGGCCAGGACATGATCGACGAACTTCTTCATTTTCCTGATGCGCCACGAGGCCCAGGCCCACAATTGTGGCGGGCAGTAATAGAACACGGGAATCCCCAGGCTCTTCGCGGCGCGTGCGATCCACCAGTTAAAGCCCGGAAAATCGACGAGCACGACCGCATCGGGTCGCTCTTGTTCGAACTGAGTCTTGGCCTGGTGGTACACCCGTCGAAACTTCTGGATCATGGGCAAGACTCGTAGAAAGCCCATCACCGCCAGGTCGGTCAATTGAAAGTCGATGCGGCAACCGGCCTCACGCATCAGCGGACCACCGAACCCGACGCACTCGATCGTCGCCTCCCGCGCTTGGAGTTCGCGAATCAAATGAGCGGCATGCTGATCACCGCTGGGTTCGCCGACAGAGAAGAAGATTTTCACGCTGGCCTCAATGAGGTTGGAAGGCGGACGAGACTCACCAAAAAACCGGTCACGAAGTGACCGCGAATACAAGCACGAAGCACAAGCAAGTGCATTCTTTTGGCTGATTCAATCAGAATTCTCTCGTTTGCGCTGTTCGAAAGTTGTGAAGTAGAATTCATTTGGGGAACACTGATCTACGCTAATCCACACTAATCGAAACAAAGACGAGATACTCCACAATTGGTCTTTGAATGGGAGTCACTGGTCTCAAAATGAACTCTCTAAAAATCATCACGTTGAAGTGTAAGTCGTTTCACGTGCGGGCGTCACTATCGCGGGAGCAGCTCGGCGGCGAGTCCAGGCACAACATGCTGGCAGCACCGCTTGCGGGTCGGCGAGTGCCAGTTCATGCCATTGGACCCGAGTCAGAGTGTCGAATGGCAACTGTGCCGAGACCAACAAATGTCCCCAGCGCGGCTGATCACCCAGCATCCAGTTCCAAGTCCTCCACCGCAGCCAGCCGTCGCCAAGGAATCGTGCGTCGCAATTCACAGAAAAGTGCTGGAAATGCCGTTGAAAGCACGATCTTAAATGGCCACCCGGACGGTCCTGCCAACTGGGCTTGTGCCGCACCAGGATCGAGAGTCGACCGCCCGGTTTCACGCACGACAGCAAATTGGCCGACGCGACCAGCGATCCCGTCGTCGACAGATCCTGGCGGTAAATCTGCAGGTCACGCGCAATCACCAGGTCGAAGTAGTGTTCGGGCAGGGCCAATTGCTTGTCGATAAACCGGACCGGCGCATCGGTGGAATGCTGGGCCGTGACCACGCGTTGATTGATGGCATCCAGGCCGACGGCATCAAATCCGCGATAGACCAGCAGTTCGGTCAGATCGTTGGGATTGGCGTCAATGACCAGGATCTTGGCGCCCCGAGTCAGCCAGCGGGGGGGCGCAATCGCGCGCGTCACCCACCAACTCAGGTCGCACTGCAACGCATCCCCAGTCCATAAGCTGCAATACCATTCCCACCAGCTCACGATCGCCTCCTTGCGTCGAGATTCTGTGTCACCCTGACTGTGCGTTGTGGCGGGAAGGATATCCCGCTTATCGCTTAAGCGTCAAGATGGTTCGCCACATGGAGTACGGTTCACGGGTGCGAGAGATCTTGGATTACCAGTAAATCACATTCGAGACCGCCGCTGCGGCACGTTCCTGGACGCTGCGGATGGCAAGTTCGGTGACGGGCCACTCGGTGATCGTGACTTGCGTTTTGAAGGTCACCAGTGCCACCTTGGTCGGCATGATCCCCAATCCTACTTGCACGGCCC
Organism: Planctomicrobium piriforme; assembly: GCA_945861445.1. Classification (GTDB taxonomy): domain Bacteria; phylum Planctomycetota; class Planctomycetia; order Planctomycetales; family Planctomycetaceae; genus JAKFVC01. Next base: position 2,813 of record CAMAVF010000364.1, read on the forward strand.
ACGCATACACGCCCAATTGAAATTCATAATGCCGCAACAGCTCGGCGGAGTTTCCGTCGGCAAACCGATCTCCCGTTTTGTAATCGTAGATGACCCACTCACCAGCGGAAGTCTCCAGCAGGCAGTCGATCTTGCCGGTGATACTGCGCGGGTTGCCGGGCAGCAGGTCGGACGGTATTACCAAGTGGAATTCCAACTCCCGATAGCATTGGCGGGCTTGCCGCAGTTCTTGCATGAGCGGCGAGGCCCAGAATGCACTGAGCATCTCTGTAGCCGTTTGTCGCACGCTTGCCGGCAACGGAGCAAAAGTCGTCGTCCAGCAGACATCGATCAGTTTCGGGATCTGAGCTTCCACACCGTGGGGATCAATTCGCTCGAGAATGCCATGCACCAGCGTCCCAAGATCCTCCGGCGACTGTCCCGGCAGCCGCTCGGATCGGTCGGGGTCCTCATCCTGTTGAACGGGCTGGGATGGCTGGCCGGTACGCAGATTCTGGTCGAGTTCTTCCAGCTTTGAAACACTGAAGCTCCGGATCTGAGAAACATCAATCTCCACCGGCAGTACCAGCGGCGGCAGCGGTAGGGGCTCGGCTTGCTCGACCGCCTCGCGGAAATTGGCGAGTGCCAGGGTCTCATGGAGGGCCGGCGGAAGCAGCGGCGAGCGGGGTGGCACCAGGTGGGTCAACACGGCCGGGCAACTGGCCGCAAAGGGAGCCGGGATCAATGGTTGGTCCCTCGCCGGATCGATCATGGGCAGTCCGGTACGCAGATCAAAACGCGAGGCCAGCAACTTCATCCACCCGGAACTGACTTTGTCGATCGCCTTCAAGCTGGACGACAGAATCAGATAGTCCGCCGCACGCGTCAGCGCCACGTAGAGCAATCGCAAATGTTCCGCGGCGTCGGCTTCGCTTTCCAGCAGGCGGTGCAATCGCAGGCCCAGGTTTTCGGATTGCCGGCCGAATTTCTCGGGCGGACCGATCAGCGGCCCCAGTTCCGCACTGAATTCGACCGGGCTGGGGGGCGGCTGGCTGTTACGGTCCATGTCGGCCACGATGACGACGGGGAACTCCAAGCCCTTCGACTGATGGATGGTCATCAGCCGGATCACGTTGTTCGATTCGGCTTGCGTGGCCGCGAGTTCTTCGTCTGTTTCCTCAGCCACAGCCCCCTTCAGCCGCTCGACAAAATCTGCCAGAGTGAACCCACCTGCGCTATCAAACTGCCGCGCCATTTCGATCAGTTTTCGCAGATTGGCCAGCTTGCGGCGGCCGAGAAATTCCGGGACCAGCGACGCATCATACGCCGTCAGATCGAGAGCCCGCGTGATCAATCCGGCCAGTGACAGCCGGTCTTTGACCGCTCGCAGCTCGCTCAGCACAGTCTGTGCGTGAATCACCAGCAGACGTTGCGATTCTGGCAGTTCGGCCAGCGGCGGTTCAGCGAGTCCGTCTTCCAGGGTCCGGGCGTGGCGGACCAGCGTCATCAGCGTGTCGTCCGTTAGACCAAAAAACGGAGATCGCAACACGCCCAACAGGCTGATTTCGTCGTCCGGCTCATTCAGCGACCGCAACAGATTCAGCAGATCGAAGACTTCCTGTTGTGCATAGAAGGCCCGTCCGCCGACCAAATAGTATTCCAACCGGCAGTCGCGTAACGCTTGTTCGTAATGCCGCACGTCGCTGAGAGCGCGGAAGAGGATGACAATGTCACCCGCCTGCATGGGCCGCAGGACGGTACTCCCCGTGGCAGCGTTTTTCTCGCGAATGCGGGGCGTCGGATCTGACAACAATTCCCGAATGCGGCGCGCCATCCAGGCGGCCTCTTCCTTGCGGCGACTCTCAACAGTGCTGGTGGCGTCCGGTGCGTTGGCCACTGCGAACAGGAATTCGATGCTCGGTGAGGGCGTGAGCTGTGCGACCGCTGGGACCAGCGGCTGAAAGATGTCCCCCAGCGTACCGACGAACAGGGCATTCACAAAATCCAGAATGGCGGGCTGGCTGCGGAAATTCTGGTTCAGAGGCAAACGGCCGGCCTCGGGAATTTCGAGGCGCAACTGGCGGAAGACATTGGGATCGGCCCGGCGGAAACGGTATATCGACTGCTGCGCATCCCCCACCAGAAACAGCTTCCCTTGAGTCAACTTCGCGCCGCAGAGAAAGCGCACGATGTCCGCCTGGACCGGATCTGTGTCCTGGAATTCATCGACCAGCAGGAATTCAATTCCCGCCGCAACGCGTTGACGTACAGCCGCGTTCTGCTGCAACAGATCGCGCGTCCGCAGGACCAGGTCATCAAAATCGAGGACTGCGGATTCCGCCTTGCGGAGCTCGTATTGATCAATCGCCAAGGAGACCAATTCCAGCATTTGCAGGCTCAACTTCGCCGCCGGTACGACATCGTCCTCGACGAACTCCAACTGCGGACTCACCTTGTCGATGACTTTGCGAAGCTCGGCCAGCCGGTCCTTGACGGCATCGTAGATCTCTTCACTGTCCCAGGCTTTCTTGCCGCCTCCCCCTTGCACCTGGGCATTCTCGCGAACCCGGCGCAACCAGTCCGCAGGTTGCGTGATCGACTTCGGATCGTGCAGCAATTGCTGGAGTTCGGCCAGCAGCACGTCACGCCGAGCCAGCATGACGGCATTGGTCGTCGTGTGTTGCTTCAGTACCGAGTACGTTTCGACGACCTCGTCGCTGCCACACAATTTGCCGATTGCCAGCGATGGCGCCAGCGCTAAGAACCGCTCCTTCCACAGGTTCGCCAACTCCTCGGGCGACTGGCGGCTCCAGTGGTCCCGCGGCATTTCAAACCGTTTGCGTACCAGCACCTGGCACAAGGCGATTGTGCGTTCCAGGCCAAATACATGGACGACATCCGCCGCGGCGGGTAACTCTTTGGCGACGGCCGCATGGATCGCTTCCGTCACAGCATGACTGAGAAATGACGTCCCGATCTGCGGATCAAGCAGTCCGAATTGGGGATCGAGTTGCGCTTCGACCGCCGCGCTGCGCAGAATACTCGCACAGAAGGAATGAATCGTGCTGACTCGGGCCGAATCAATTTCACGCGTGATACTCAGCCAATGCGGGACGTCATCGCTGGAGCATTCTCGTAGTCGATCGAAACAGGCCGCGCGGATCCGCTCGCGCATTTCCCGTGCGGCTCGTTCGGTGAACGTGATGGCGACCAGACCACTGAGATTCACATCCGGGCTGGGTTCCAAGTGCGACAAGAACCGGCGTGTCAGAACGAACGTCTTTCCGCAGCCGGCCCCCGCCGAAAGCGAGACCGACACCTTCCGCATCGTGATGGCGGCGGCCTGCTGGTCAGTCAAGTTGGCTGGCGTCACGCTCATTACGGTTCCCAGTGTTTCGCCAGCAATTCTTCCAACGGTCGGATCTGTGTCACGCGGCAGACCGTCCGATAGGGGCAATAGCTCATGCAGGTCGGATCGGTGTTATAGACCGGAAAACGACCGGCCCGAATGCCGGCGGCCAGCCGGGGTACGAGTTCATCCAGCACATCCACCAGGGCCAGCCAGTCGGCATGCGGCTCCAGACCGTTCGGCCCGGCCTTGGGGGGCTTGTTGACCGGGGCCCAACCCGTCTCACGCAGGCACCAGTACCCTGCCTGCAGCGGCAGGGAATTACTGCCGACCAGATTTAAACGCTGAGTCGCCAGGGCATACAACACGAGCTGCAGCGACCGGCCGCTGGTCATCTGCGATGCCGTCGTCGAGGGCTTGCGCCCCGTCTTGTAGTCGATGATATTGAAGACCGGCTGTCCGCTGACTTCGCCCACGTCGATCCGGTCAATCCGGCCGCGAATGCGCGTTTCATTCTGGGCCGACCCCAGCGTTAAATACGGCCGCGATTCGGCTGCGAGGTCCTGAGTATGCGGCGTTCCGAACGACACTTCGAACAGCGCCGGCTTCAGGAACGCGCCGGCACTGTCTCGAATCGTCTCGTGATAGCTGGCCCATTGGTCGGCATATTCATGCCCCCACTCGTCGAGCAGCCGTTGTTCGATGCGCAGCAACGCGGCCAGCAAATCTGATCCAGTCAGTTCCTGACCCAGCCGTTCCGTCAGCAGCTTGCGGAACGTCTCGACAGCCGATTCGGGAATCGCCTCGTTGGTTGGCTCCAATTGAGAATGCAGTTCCCGCAGGATCTCATGGACGATATCGCCACGCCGGCCGAAATCGGTGAACTGGCCGGGGGCATCGACTTCTCGCACCTTCAGGACATCGGATGCCCAGAACCGGAACGGACAGGTCGCGTAGCCTTCCAGTTGCGTGGCACTGAATTCCTGTTGCGGCGAGAAGCGTTCTTGCAGATATCGCAGGTTGGCGGGCTGCGTGATCAGCCCTTCGAATCCCGTGAATCCCCGCGTTTGAAACCGCGCCACCGACATGTCGACTGCAGCCAGAATGCTGTAGGCGGGGTTCCAGTGAGCATAGTTCTGCGCCGCGGCCAACGTCTGAAACCATCGCGGCCGACGTTGCAGGGCCTCCGACGTCGCGACCACTCGCAGATCCGACAGACTCAGCATGTCGCTGACTTCAGGGACGGGATCCAGCTGTTCGATGCGGACCTGCTTTACCGTCCCGGGGGTGAAGAGATCTCG
>CAMAVF010000365.1 GCA_945861445.1 Planctomicrobium piriforme
GGATTCTGGCAGATATTCGGATCACTGCCGATGGCCGGACCAACAGCCTGGTGGTCACGGCGCCGGAAGAGAGCATGGTCATCCTGGAAGAACTGATCAAGCAGTTGGACCGGCAGACGTCCACGGTTGCGGAAATCAAGGTCTTCTCATTGATGAACAGCGATGCCAAGTCGATGGTGACGCTGATGGAAGCGCTGTTCGCGAATGCCGCCAATCAGCAGAATGCCCTCGACCGCCTGGGCGTTCAAGTGGCGGGTGCCGAAGATGCCAGCAGCGGATTGGTGCCGTTAAAGTTTTCGGTCGATTCACGCACCAACAGCATTGTGGCCGTTGGAGCGGCCGACGCGTTGCGAGTCGTGGAAGCCATTCTGATCCGATTGGATGAAAGCGATGTCCGGCAGCGGCAGAGCATCGTCTTCCGGTTGAAGAACAGCCCGGCTCAGAATGTCGCGACCGCCATCAACAACTTTCTGACCTCACGTCGCGATCTGGAACAATCCAGTGACGGATTGGTGAGTCCCTTCGAGCAGATCGAACGCGAAGTCATTGTCGTCGCCGAGCCCATCAGCAACACGCTGTTGATCAGTGCGACGCCGCGTTACTTCAAGGAAATCCAGCAACTGGTGATCAACCTGGACTCGGCCCCGCAACAGGTCACGATTCAGGCCCTGCTGGTCGAAGTGACCCTGGACAACACTGACGAGTTCGGTGTGGAACTGGGCCTGCAGGATTCCGTTTTGTTTCGTCGCAGCACGCTGGCGCCGACGGGAATCACGACCCTGACCCAAACGACGACGCAGAACAACACTCAAACGACCAATCAGCAGGTGATCTCGGCATCGGCCATTCCCGGCTTCTTATTCAATAACCAGCAGTTGGGAAACAATACCGGTTCCGCGGGTTCGAATCCCGGATACGTGGGCAAGCAAGGTCTGACGAGTTTTTCGCTGGGTCGACAAAACAATGAATTGGGCTACGGCGGCCTGGTCCTGGCGGCGGGGTCCGAAAGTGTCAGCGTCCTGTTGCGCGCCCTGGCGTCGACGCGTCGGGTGGATATTCTCAGCCGGCCGCAGATTCGGACTTTGGACAATCAACTGGCGGTGATTCAAGTGGGTCAGGAAGTTCCCATCGTCAGCGGGTTCAATCAAACAGCCTTGGGTGCCAACCCGATTGTGGAAGTGCGTCAGGCGGGAATCATTCTGCAGGTCGTGCCGCGGATCAGCCCGGACGGTCGCGTGGTGATGGATGTCGCGGCTGAACGCAGTACTTATCTGCCCGAAGATCAAGGTGTGACGATCTTCAGCGACACGACGACCGGCCGCACGATCAAGGCCCCGCGTAAAGATATCTCGACGGCTCGGACCAGCGTATCGGTGGCCAACGAACAAACGGTCGTGCTGGGCGGAATGATTTCCACGCAGAACTCCAGCAGCCAGCGGAAGGTGCCCTTCCTGGGTGATCTGCCTTACCTGGGCTTGCCATTCCGATACAGCCTGACGCAGAGCACGAAACGTGAACTGCTGATTTTCCTGACGCCGCGAGTCATTCGGACGGATGCCGATTCCGAACTGATCAAGCAAGTGGAGACGGCGCGGATTCACTTCATGGAGCAGGATGCGGAAGAGATTCACGGCCCGATCATGTCGGCCCCGGCTCCTGTGGAACCGTACCAGGAGCCGGTCCTGCCCCCGGCGAGTGTGCCGCCCGTGGTGGACGATCCCAGCGTACCGACCACTCAAATGCAGCCCGGACCGTCGATTGGCGTGCCCCCTCCGCCCGAGCCAGATAGAAGTCCCATGCTGATGCGCCGCAGCTTGGACAAGAAAAGCACGAGGGTCGCAATGTCGAAATAGCGGCGTCGTTGGCCACGAAGAAATGAGTTCCAGAGAGTGAGCTGTGGTGATCTCGGCATAAGCCCAAATGACCAAATTATCTCCCCTCGCCCCAGTAATCTGGGGAGAGGGGTCGGGGGTGAGGGGAACGATCAACCATCGACGCTGAGTCCAAAATCTACTGGGGTGGTGCCGTTTGAATGAGTCATGTCAATGACACGCAAGGCCCCTCACCCCCAGCCCCTCTCCCCGGAGTACCAGGGCGAGGGGAGCAAGATATCCATCCGGTTACGGCCCACGAATACGTCGAGTTCAAGCGTTACAAAGGTGTGCGAAACATGAGAACCAGAACACCGTCCTGTATCGGAGTCCTGTTGACGCTCGGGTGCCTGTTTCTGTCCGGCTGTGGTTCGGCCGGTCTCAATTTCAACTTCAAGCAGGAAAAAGTTGAAAAAGAGACCGCTGACAATCCTGTGGAGCAGATTGTCCCGGTGTGGCAGGAGGCCGAAGGGCCGGGGGTCAATCCGGCACACATCACCCGCGGGTTTGGCGGTCAGGTCTATTTCATTACGCGTCAGCGCGGTGCGCCTTCGGAAGTGACCGGTAAGGTCCGCATCTATCTGTTCGATGACAAGGGAGATCTGGAACAGCGAGCCAAACCGGTCCATCAGTTCGACTTTGAAGCGGCGGCCTGGGCTGCCCATCTCATCAAATCGAAGCTGGGGCCCGCTTATTCCGTGTTCATCCCGTACATCCCCGCCGACCAGTCGATGACCGAGTGCGCCTTGCGAATCCGGTACACGCCGGCCGAAGGTTCGCCCGTGTATTCTCAGATGGTGAAGATCACGCTGGGGGGAGTCAAGAAACCTGCGGATTACGAGACGGTCGTTGATCCGAAGCTGGAACCGGCCAAGCTTCAAACTGAGGTGACGCTGCCGGAAGTCACCCGGCGCGGGCGAAAGCCAGCGAGCAAGATTGAGCAAGCGTCGGCCAGCGGGGACCTGGTCGAGCGGACCGGACTGCAAACGGCAGGATTCGAAACCCCCGCCGGACGACAGCGGGACCAGGGACGGATTCGACCAGCCGACTACGAGGCCGAAGACGATGGTCCTGTCACGCGACGGAAGGTAGTGGGTGACGAGAATCTGGACTTCCTGGGGAACGAAGCCGAGGCTGAGGAATTGCCACTTCGCCGAGCCGCACCCCGTCGCATCCGCGATTCGCGGCAGACGGAATTGTCGTCATCGGACGAGCCGGAATCATCACCACGCAAGCTGAAGACCTACACGATTCCCTTGGATGAATGAGGGGGGATTGGGTGACAGCGTTCGCGAAGTGATTTGGTATGATCCCATTGGTCCCATAAGTCCCATCTGTCCTATTAGTCCCATTGGTGTTAGAAAAGAACGGGACTAATAGGACTTATAGGACTTATGGGACTTATGGGACTTATGGGACTTATGATTTGCCGCTGCGTTTTATCAGTCTGACAGGCCGTGGTCATGCATGCCCCGACGCAATTGACGCGCGATCTTGTCCTGGTGGGGGCTGGGCACACCAATTTGCATGTGGTCCGGCAATGGCGCAGGCATCCGGTGCCCGGGGTCCAGTTGACGCTGATTTCGCCCTTCAGCCGCGCGACCTACAGTGGCATGCTCCCGGGAACTCTGGCCGGGCTGTATCAGCCAGACGACATGCAGATCGATCTCTACCGCCTGACCGCCGGGGCAGGAATCCGTCTGATCATTGCCGAAGCCACCGGTCTGCAGCCCGACGTCCGATTGATCACGTTTGCCGATCGAGTCGCACTGCGGTTCGATGTGGCTTCGATCGGGATTGGCTCGGTCCCCAGCCATGCGGAACTCTGGGCTCACTCGTCGCGGGTCCTCAGTATCAAACCGATGTCCACGTTTTTGTCGCGGCTGGAGGCGGCTGTCACACGGCAGCGCTCGGTCGAACCAGTACTCAAGTGCGTCATCGTGGGAGGCGGCGCGGCCGGGACCGAAGTTGCATTTTGCCTGGATCAATGGCTGCGGCGACGCGGGATCGCGCATCACATCACCCTGCTTGACGGCCACGCTAAGATCCTGCCAGGTTACCTACCGCAGTTCGTCCAGCGGGCTCAAGCATTGCTGGCCGCACGGGGAATTGAAGTCCTGGTCAATCAACAGGTCGTTGCAGTTTCGGATACCGCAGGGCGCCCCTGTGCCGAACTGCAACTGAATGCCGGGGGGACCCTGGCGGCGGGAATCATCATCTGGGCCACGAGTGCCAGTCCGCCGGCGGTGTTGGACGAATACCGGCTGCCGAAGACAGACGACGGCTTTCTCGCCGTCCGTCCGACTCTGCAGACAACGGCCGAGGCGCCTGTTTTTGTGGTGGGAGACACGGCCAGCCTGTTGGATCGGCCCGTACCGAAAGCCGGCGTCTATGCGGTTCGTGAGGGGCCGATCCTCTGGCAAAATCTGCAGCGCATGCTCGCTGGACAGAAGCTGGTGGAGTACCGCCCGCAACGAGGTTTCCTGTCACTCCTGTCGACGGGAGATGGCCAGGCTCTGTTGCAATACAAGGGCTGGACACAGCATGGCAAATGGGCATGGAAGCTGAAGGATTACATCGATCGCAAGTTTATGCGAATGTATCACGATTATCGGCCTCCGCAGATGGGACAGACCACGGCGGGAAGTCCTCCCGCCCGTTCTGAGAAGGGCCCTCCGACAGACGGCATGCACTGCGGCGGGTGTGGGAGTAAGGTTGGTCCCAGCGTGATCTATCGCGTCATGCGCCGGATGCGCGTGGCGTTTCCCGAAGTGACGCGGTTGTTGGATGCGCCCGACGATTCCATGGTGCTGGGGGCGGATGTCCCGCGGCCGGAAGTGTTCTCCGTCGATTATTTCCGTTCGTTTCTGGACGATCCGTATGTGCTCGGGCGCATCTCGATGCTGCATGCATTGAGTGATCTGTGGGCGATGGGTGCTTTGCCGGTCGGTGCGCAAGCCATTGTCACGCTGCCTTACGCGTCGCCGTCGGTGCAGGAGGAACTGCTGTTTCAAATGTTGTCCGGGGCGGCTCGCGAGCTCGCGGATTGCGGAGCCACACTGTGGGGCGGACACACCATTGAAGGCCCGGAACTGCAGCTGGGGTTTAGTGTGTCGGGGCGCATGAATGGGGCCGAACCGTGGAAAAAGGCAGGCTTGAAGGCGGGAGACAGCCTGGTACTGACGAAACGCCTGGGAACGGGAACTTTGCTGGCGGCGCATCAACGGGGACTCTGCCGGGCCGAATGGTTCGATCAGATGCTGGCCGAAATGCTGATGAGCAATCAGGCGGCTCGCGACATTGCCCGGCAATTTCCTATCAGTGCCGCCACCGACGTCACTGGGTTCGGGGTGGCAGGCCACCTGCTGGAAATGCTCTTGCCCAGCGGCTGCTCGGCGATGTTTGAACTCGACGCCATCTGGCAGATGTTGTTACCGGGTTTCGATGACCTGGCCCGCACCGGCCTCGCCAGCACGCTGGCTCCTGCCAACGACCAGCTATTCCGAAAACGACTATTAACATGGGACCCGCGGCAGGATGATCCCGAACAGACCGAGGTTGCCGCAGTGATCGATCCCCAGACATCGGGGGGACTCTTATTGGGCGTGCCGCGCGACGTCACGGGAGATCTGGTATTCGCGTTGCGTCGGGCCGGATATTTTGCGAATCCAATTGGAATGGTGGTGAAAAACCTGCAACCTGGGGGAGTGTCCTTGAGTTTTGCGGCTGTTTTAGAGTTCCCACCACGGGATAAGCGAACTTGGCCTCGATCAGTTGACGAACTTCGCTCCCAAGTCTACGGCTTTGCGAGGTGGATCGGGCCTGAGTTGCCAGGCCAAGATCCTGCGGCGCCAACATGAGCGGGGGCCTGAGTGACGCTGTGAGCCGCTCAACCATTGCGACCCAATGTAGGATGGCCACCCCCGGCCGTCGCCCGATTTTCCGCGAGGTGGCTGGCCGTCGAGGATTCGGCGTCATGGGGGTGAGCTCTTGCCGGACCACGAGGGGCGAGCCTGATACGACGGCCGACGGCCGACGGCGGCCATTCTACTGAAGTTTACTCGGATTTCTCGGTGGCTGGTTCGGCTTCGGGTTTTTCCTCGGCTGGTTTGTCGGTCTTCACTGTCTCAGCTTCGGGCTTTTCTTCAGCGGGCTTTTCGGTTTTTTCCGGTTTCTCAGTCGCTGGTTTTTCTTCGGCAGGCGTCTCCGGTTTTTCTTCGGCAGGTGCGGCGGTCTCTTCGCTGACCTCGCCGATTTCGCTCTTTGCGCCGGTCGTTTCCTTCTTCACCACCGTCATTTCGACTTCAATCTCAGCGGCGGGAGCGAACGCGCTGGCCGGAGCGGTAATGTCCTTTTCCTGGCGTGAGAGCTTGACGTGATACTTGGCCCAGCCAAACGGCAGATCGTCCGCCAGCCAGATCTCGCCCACGTTCTCGGACTTGCTGGTCTGGTTCTGCAGCTTCAAGGTCCCCTTCATCTGCTTGGTCTTGATCGCCCCCAGGTTGGGCAGGTCCAGATCGGCAGGTTCTCCTTCCTGAGCCAGATTGAGGTAATTGGCGAACAGCCCCAATACGGGATAGAACGCCAGCACCTTTTCCTTGACCGGTCGGGCCGGCTGTTGGCCGATCTTGCGGAAACCCTTGACGATGGGGATGAACGTGACCGGCAGACCGTCATCGTCCCGCAACTGACCCTTGATTCGGGACACGGGGATCAGGACCTTGTAGATCCGGGTCCCATGCGGGCCGGGATCAATGCCAGCGGCGGCTTCGACCCCCTTGGCGGACGGTTTGCCCGTGACCAGTTTGAATTCGATCCAGCGGCAGGGAGTCGGCAGTCCATCGAACTCGGCCGTTTCTTCACCGACCGATTGGATCGTCAAGCGGGCGTCCCATTCCAACTCGAGGGGGCCTTCGTTGCTCCCGGGACGCTCCTGCTTGTTGGTGTACTTGCCCGCGTATTCGACGACGGCTCCATCTTCAGGCAGATTCCACAGCAAGCCCTGGGCCTGCGACGTAGCCGCGCTGCACCAGGTCAAAGCGAACATGGCCAGAATCAGCGACAGACGGTGCATGGACGACATGAAGAGTTCTCACCCGCGATTAGCGATCAAAACGATACGGTAGAAGAAGTCGTAAGACTTCTTGCTCGAACCAAGAATTCTGACGAATTCTTCTACAGGCTTCATAAGTGTCCCATACCTGGACCCCGTCCAGCAAGCTATTTTCGGCAATCAGGGGGAGTCTGGTCAATTTGATCTGTCCGCCATGATACTGTCCGAAACTTCGGATTTTAGGCTGGCGCTGGGCGGCGGCGGTCCCGGTCGTCCGATGTCTGTTCTCTCAAGATCACGTTGACCGGACACCTTATGCCACATACACTTGGGAATGATCGTGCCGCTTTAAGACGGAAATTCTTGAGCCGATCACTCTCAAACTGCGTTCTCAGTGCGAGACTGCGTCCCGATTCGGTTGGGTAAAATGTGACGCCTGCCGCGCGGAACGTGTGATTTGCCAATGCCCGGTTGATAGCAGCGATGTGGGCAAGCTACAGG
>CAMAVF010000366.1 GCA_945861445.1 Planctomicrobium piriforme
CCAAGCCTGAGCCAGCGGCAAATTCAAATGCAGCAGCACATGCAGGTGATTGTCCATGACCGCGAAGCCGCAAACATCAATGGCAAAGATGCCGGCCAGTTCCCGCAACCGATCTTCGATCCACTGTTTGCGATGCGAGTGCCCATCACCACACAACAGAGCCCGCCGGACACACCGCGAGATGCAGTGATAAAACGGAGTGACCGTGGAGTCCACGAGGAATTTGCGAGCGGTTGTCATACGGGGGCCTCTTCCAATTCAAACGGAAGGTGAGAGGGTTCCTTTCCCTATCGTCCATATTCTTCACAATTGGGGTTGTTGTGTCAATAGATATGCCTGTCCTTTAGTTGGGAGTTGGGGGGTTTAAAACTTTTGGGGAGTGGTTAGACTGTGTGCGGTTGTTGTTGGCCGACAGGGGCCTCTGTTGGTGCTGTTGAAACCTCAGTGAGAGACTTCCAATTTGGTGCTTGAATCCGACGGTGGCCGCGATGATTGCGCGAGAATTGTGCAGCATTGGGCGGGGCGAACAGTGCCGATCTCCGAGAACTCGCGGCCGCTTTTTCGCCGGCCGATCGCCTTTGGGGTCGTCATCGGAACCTATGCGGCACTGCCTTACGTCCATTTGCAACTGGAAGCCTGGCGGCGATTCTATCCGCATGTCAGGTTGCTCGTTCACGATGATGCCAGCGTGCGTCAGAATGAGCTGCAGGAACTGTGCGAGCACTACGGTTGTGATTTTGAAGTGAATGCGCGCCGCATGCCGCAGTATCTCGGGGATATCAGCGCCTTCTATGGAGGGTTGCTGTGGGCTGAGGACTGCGGGGTGGACCTCCTGGTGAAGATTTCGCGGCGCTGGTTGTTTCTCCTGGACTGGACTCGCAGTCTCGAACAACTGGCTCTCGACAGCCAATATGCCACGTTTTCGAACTATACGAAGACCTTCAGTTTTGGTTTCCGCACGGAATGTACGGGAATGTCGGTCAGGCATTGGACCGAATCGCACGTGTTCCAGTCGATGGCATCACGAATCGCAGCCGAGCAGCCCGTGTTCGTGGAACATTACATCCATCAATTCGCACGCGCGTTTGAAACCGTCAACTCGCAGACGGCCGACGCTTGGCGATCTCAGCACCCTGTTCCGCACGAGCATTCCGGGTACGCTGCCTGGGACCTGATGGGCAGTGATCGTGGTTCCGCGGAGCCCGAGGGAACTCATCTCTGGCATGATTTTCATCGCCCCTCCGATTACGCGCGAGTTGCCAGAGAATGGGATCTGCCTTATTCGGAAAGGGACTTTGCCGATCCGAATGAAGGAGGAGGCATTGGTGGCCACTAGAATTGTTCGTGTTTGAAGACAGGCGAGTGAGTGGGATTGTGATTGTGATTGTGGATTGTGATGGCCAACGAGGGCTGGCGACGCACGCGGTCGACTTCACGTTGCGGTCGTTACGCATGGCGGCAACGGAAAGCAGGAGTCAGTTGATGAATACCGATCCGCAGCTTTTTTCCGAACTGGGCTATGTCGTACTGCCGCGCGTCTTTGCTGCGGACGAGATGTCCAGAATGCGTGCGGCCGCACTGGAACATGCCTCGCACGTCGGCGATATCCTTTCTCACCCGGAGCTGGCGCCCATCGTCTACGATGATCGAATTCTGTCCGCGCTCCGGTCGCTGGGCATCTGGCCGGCACGCTACTTTGGTGATAGCAATGTTTCATTCTTGACCGGCCCCTATGGATTTCACCGCGACAATACCGACCGCGGGGATCCCAATGCCCCTGACTGGCAAGCCGCGGAGTATCCGATCGTGCGCATCGCGATCTACCTGCAAGACTATTCGTCACACGGTGGAGGATTAGAAGTCCTGCCCCAATCACACCAGCAGTGCGATGGGCCGTTTGCCCCGGCGGTGTACTTGAATTCGGGACTGGGCGATTTGGTGATCTGGAATCTCCGCACGTTTCACTCAGGGTTTGGCGGCCGTCACTTACCGCCCCAGCCACTACCGCGCGTGGCCCTGTTTCTGGCATATGGTCTTCCAGGGGCCGCGACAAATCGCTACCTGGCATTCCTGAAAACTCGGACGTATCAGTTCGAAATCTGGTCGAACTCTCTCTACCGGCGTTCCACTGTGCTGGAGGCCGAGCGGCGTGGTCTGTTGGTTCGCGATCTGCGAGCCGACCTGGAAGGGGTTCCTGGGCTAGGGCGGCATGCAGGTTATGTCCCGTTACCTTACGACCCTCCGGCATAGCAGCCTGTTGATAGTCCAAAAGATAAGCCAACGCGTGGCAAGGCAAGTCCCGTGGGGCACGTGTTTCATTCCGACCTTCTTTCCGGTGGTGTCGCTTAATGAGTCAACCTTCTCAAGACCGCACTCCTGTTCGCAAATCGATCAGCGAATTTCGCCAGCGACACATGGGATCCGATATCTGGGTCATCGGATCTGCGTCGTCCATGGATCATGTGGCGCCTGAGTTCTTTGCCAACAAGATTGTGATCGGTGTCAATGATGTCTACTTCAAGTATCCGTGTGATTATCTGGTTCGTAAGGAAGCGCTGGGAGCCGAAGATGCGTTGCAAAGCGGCATTCCGCTGCTGATCTCGGAATACGATTGTGGTAATCGCAGGGGCGGCAGAAAAAACTCGGTGAATGGCACGGCCTGGTACTACGATCATCTCAATAATGAGTGTACTGCGGTTGATCTGTCGGTGGTGGGGACTGACCAGATTGTGGTCAGCTACTCGACCATCACTTCGGCCATTCACATCGCCGGCTACATGGGCGCGGCGAACATCATGATTTGCGGTCACGACGGCGGGATGCTCGACGGACGCATGCAGTACCAGGGCTATTATCAGTCGGACCAGAGCTATGCGGTGTGGTATCAGAGCTGGGTGCGTCTGATCATGGGTCAGTCCCGAGCCCTCCGCGACCGGCTGTTTGACGTCTATGGGTGCCGGGTCTACAGTCTCAATCCATTTATTGGATTTGACCTGGAGGGGCACAAATTCGAAACCTGAAGCCTGTGCGCAGGAGTGCGTTACGGATGCTGGCGCATCTATCTCAGAACTGGAGCCTGGTTGGCGCCCGCTTTGACGGCCGCTTCGAAATCACGCCATTCCTGTGCTGTGGCGCAGCGCAGCGCTCCACCTTCGATGTAGAGTTCGATGCGACGGATCACATCTTCAGGTTGGATCATGTCCATGCATTTGGGGATCTTGAGTTCGGGCGTGATCTCGATGGGCAAGGTACACAGATCCTGATCCTTGGAGTCGCCGTCACCGATGGGCTGGCAGCGAGATTTCCAGCAACCGCCGTTATCGCAGCAGTATAGGGCGCCGTTCGTGCTGATGAATTGATGGTGGGGATAGGCTTCCCATTGGGCCGGTTCGCGGCCGCCGGCAATGACGACACAGGCCCGATTCTTGGGCATTCCCGGTCGGGTCTCGACCGCTGCCGCGAGATGCATGGAAAAGGTCACCGGGCAAACCACTCCGTCGGCGTGATACATTAAACGCACATATTGCCGAGTATCAGTGCGACCAACGAGACTGACGACGCGTTCCAAGGGGGGGTGCCAGTGGTTCCGATCGCCGACCTGAATAAACGGGAGGCGTCCCCAAAAATGATCGACGACCTGCTGATAGCTGCCGGGGTTCCACCACTTGGCGGTAAAGTCGAATTTGCCGCCGCCGACCATCAGCCAGAACGGACCCCAATAGCCCTGTTCGGCGATCTGCGACATCCAGCTCTTTTCAAGTGGCGAGAGATGAATATCGCCCTTGAACGCCGTCACGGGAATTCGCAACTGCAGATGCTCTTCCAGGAACTGCGGAAAGCCATGGATGAAATGATAAGGGCGAGAATTGCTCTGATGAATGAGCGGATATTCCATCTGCACCGTTTCGACATCCGGATCGGTGTCAGACAAGCGTGTGAGATGGGGATTGTTTTCCCACAGTTCGCCCGCAGTAGTTCGGACATCAGTTAAGAATTGTTCTGGATACGCCAAATGCAAATCGCGTAGGGCGGCCGTCAGCATGACAATATCGCCTGGACTCAGATGACAGGCGAGGACAAGCTTTCGAGGATTCGTCAAGATGCGACTCAGTTAAGACCAGGAACGACGAGAACGGTTGACAGACGTCTCATCGTAGCGGATGCGACCAATCTTCGCACCGACACCGACAGCGACAGCGTCGGCGACAAGAGCAGCGGACTCCGACGGCTATTTGTCCTTGGGATCCTTCGGTGGGATGTCGGACATCACCCAGAGCAGCGGGTGGCCCCCTTCGTCGACGCGCAGTTCCCATTTGCAGCGGACCTGGAAACAAACGTGCTTCAGCGCCGCACTCCATACGGTGCGTTTCTTCTTGTGCGAGACCTTCTTCTTGCGGAGGTCGATGCCGCTGACTTTCAAGCCGTATTCGTCGATAATCACCGGCATCCGAATCAAATCGCCGACGGCTTGCAGCACATCCAGGATGGGTTCGTCGTCCAGTTCGACTTCGCCGATCTTGAAGAGATTCGGAGCGACCTTGGGCGGGTCGTTCGACAGCGGCCAGCCGACCGGCCAGATGTTGGCTTGCGGACTGAGAATGACGATGGCCAGTTCCAGTTTGCTCTGCGGCGTCCGCTGGGGATGGAAACCGAGTCCAAATTCATTCAGCAGGGCCGCGAGGGCCGAGCCTTCGCTCATGCCGGCATAACTGCGGTCTGATGTCTCCGGCACGGCATCGCGTTCCAGATGCTGAGTGGCATCGGCGGTGAACCGGAGGGGATAGGTGCGGCGAACGGAAAACAGGTCGAGAGCCTTGTTGAGTGCCGCGCCCTGGGGGTCGATCTTCAGGACCGGCGTCAACGCTTGAAACAGCGGATCGAACTGGTTTTTGGACAGCCCCCACATCGGCTGGCCTTTGGGCGAACCCTGCGCGCCGTAAGTTTTCAGGCCGTCAATCCATTCGCGAATCTTCGCGACATTGGCGCTGGTAAACCGGCGGTCGGCGAATGTGATGGAGCCGTCGACTTCCAACCGTCCGATGACTTGCACATCACGCAGACTGACGCCAGAGGTCGTCTCGATGGTCTCGGGCTTATCATTCAGCAGGGATCGCCGGACACTGAAGGAGACGTTGAGGTCTTGAAAGATTTCGGCCCATTCCTGAGCGTCGAGTCCCACGCCCCCTTCACCGGTAATCAGTTCGACCGAGACCTTCGTGTCGATCTTGCGATCGGGGTCGGCTTTTAACTTGGGACGCGGCTGCTGGGCTGCTGCGAATCCCGGCAGCAGTTGCAGGGACGCAGCACAGGAAGCAGTCAACAGTTCACGGCGGGACAATCGCAACATGGCAGGACTCCAACAATTGAGTACATCTCTCTGGATATATCAGCCGGCGTTGGCGCTGCCTATATCAATTGCGATACATGCGGCACACCCTGTGGCAATCGCCGAGGTCGGAGATCGCTCACAACACGTATAACCGGTATGATGCGTCGGGCCAGCGACGCAATGCCGTGGGACCTACTGCCGTAGAGGCACTGTATCAGCCTGCTCGTTAGACTTCTTTCATGCCTGCTACCTCAGATCAGATTGCCACTGCCTATCACGAAGCAGGGCACGCTGTCATGGCGTTGTTCCTGGGGCGGCCCGTGCAGCGGGTCAGTATTCTGCCGAACCATTTGCGGCTGGGGCAATGCGAGATCCAGAAAGGGACGTTTCGACCATCCAAGGACGTCCTCGAGACTGAGATTCTGATTCTGCTGGGAGGACCGGCGGCGGAAGCTCGGGTGACGGGAAAGTTCTGCTGGCAGGGGGCGGCCCAGGACTTACGCGGGGTGCGCAAGCTGGTCCAGAGACGCGCGGTCGGCGAGAAGCAGGTCGAGCGGTTGGAGCGCCGGATGCTCGACAAGGCCGACCACATCTTGGGACAACCGGCGATCTGGCAGTCGATCCAGAAAATTGCAGACGAACTGCTGCGCCACACGACGATCAGCGGCCGCGCGGCCCGCCATCTCTTTGATGAGGCCGCTTCGCAGTCCGAGAAGTGAAGTCTGCGGTGAAACAATGAAGACGACCTTCATTCCCCGCGGATGGCGATCCTCAGCTTGGCTGACGACGAGCGGGGATTGGCGTGTTGTTCTTCTCGCGAGGTGCGGATGACGTCCTTCGATACAGAGGCATACAGACCGCTTTGCAAACCGGCTTTGAAGGCTTCTTTGACGCGCCGGTCTTCCCCGGAATGAAATGTCAACACGGCGATCCGTCCGCCGGGCCGCATACAGTAGGGAAGGTTTCTGAGAAATGTGTCGAGAGCCCCGAATTCATCGTTGACGGCGATGCGTAGGGTTTGAAAGACGCCACGCACGATATCGTCCGGTGATCGATCGGCGTCGGTGGGGAGACGCAAACAAGCCTGGCGAACGACAGCCGCGAGACTTTGCGTGGTCATCAGTGGCTGCGCTTCATGAGCCTGCAGGATGGCGTTCGCCAAGTGCTCGGCATGGAGCAGGTCGGCGTTCTTCACGAGAAGTTCTGCGAAGTCGTCTACCTCGAGCTTGCTCAACAGAGCCGACGCCGGCTGGCCATGTTCGCAGTTCATCCGCATATCCAGCGGACCATCGGACTTGAACGTGAAGCCGCGTTCGGGATTGTCGATCTGCATTGAGGAGAGACCCAGATCGGCCAGCAGCAAATCTGCACCGGCGGGAGCCTCACTGGAGATGAACTGCAGCACGCCGGCAAAATTCATGCGGCGGACGACAAGCGACTCGGCGGGATACCCCAAGGCGCGCAGCCGGGCTTCAGTTTTGGGGAGTTCGATCGGATCGGCATCGACACCCAGTAGTCGCCCGCCCGGTTGGACTGCCGCGAGGAGCTCTTTGGCGTGCCCGCCATAGCCCAGTGTGCAGTCGACGGCGATTTCACCGGGCCGGGGTGCCAGTTGTACGAGGATCTCCTGAACCATGATCGGCCGATGCATCCCGGCGGGCGTCTTGCCACCGGCGAGCACTTTCGCGACGTCGTCGGCATAGCGATCGGGCTGATGCTCTTTGTACTTCTCGTGGAAGCTCCGCGGGTTCTTCCCCGCATAGCGCGGCCGGCGGGCGGGTTTCTCAGGAACCGGATCTGTCATCGACGGTCTCATTCGAACTGGCAGAAAAAAACGTGCAAGACAGAGTATACCCACGGAACGTCCCAAGCGGACCTGACACGACACATCCTCGCCATTTCCCCCCGCAAGGTTAGCAGCCGTAGCTACTGCAGAAGACACGCAGTCGTAGTCGCACTGCACTGAAGACAAATCGACACAACCGCAAGGTGCGAGCAACCAGCAACCAGCAACCAGCAACCAGCAACCAGCAACCAGCAACCAGCAACCAGCAACCAGCAACCAGCAACCAGCAACCAGCAACCAGCAACCAG
>CAMAVF010000367.1 GCA_945861445.1 Planctomicrobium piriforme
CGACGTCCGGTATTTCGCAATGCAGCGAACGAAACCCCACTGAGCTTGCCTCAGTGGATTCGGGCTTTTGCACTACGTTTGGCGAGTCAAGCGAAAGGTAGTGCAAAGGCCCGAATCCACCGAGACAAGCTCGGTGGGGTGACATTGGCCATTGGTTCTGCACTCCGCAGGCCGGAACTCTCAAAGCTAAACCGCTCTAAATTCCTCTGAAAATGATTGCCCCCTGAGTCTGCTTATTTACGACAAGGCCCTGTCATGAATCTTCGTAGTGCTTGCTGGTCACTGTGTTCGATCATCGCGTTATCGCTGTCAGGATCGGCCGCTTCTGCCGTCGAGAAACTGGCTCCCGAGAAGGGGACCGCCGATCCTGCTCTACCGGTGATCTGGTACGACATCCGGCAACTGGGGATTGAAGGCCAGGGCTGGTCGACCGATTTGAAAGCTCCCTATGACCGGTTGCCGGCGAAGGCCGAAGGCAAGGCTCCCGCGGCAGTGTGGGGATTAAGCCACCACTCGGCTGGATTAGCAGTCCGCTTCGTGACTGATGCCCAGACGATCCACGCCCGCTGGAGTTTGATCAAAGGCGAACTGGCGATGCCGCATATGCCGGCGACGGGAGTCAGTGGCCTGGATCTCTACGTGAAGGACTCGGGCACCACGTGGCGCTGGTTGTCGGTGGGGCAACCGAAGGCTCAGACAACATCCGTGGCCCTGGTCGGCGGACTGCCAGCCGGCGAACGCGAATATCTGCTTTACCTGCCCCTGTACAACGGAGTGAGCAGCGTCGAGTTGGGCATCGGCAAGGACTCGTTCCTGGCGATCGCTGATCCGCGGCCCGAACCGCGTCGCAAGCCGATCCTGTTCTATGGGACGTCGATCACGCAGGGAGGATGTGCCTCGCGCCCGGGCACGGTGCATACCGCCATTCTCGGACGCCGGCTGAGCTATCCGGTCATCAATCTGGGATTTTCCGGCAATGGCCGCATGGAAGCTGAGATGGCGGATCTGCTGGCGGAAATCGATCCCGCGGTCTATGTCCTCGACTGTCTGCCTAACATGGACGCCAAGGCCGTTTCCGAGCGCGTCGTGCCCTTCGTCAAGAAGCTGCGTGCCGCGCGCCCGCAGACCCCGATTCTGCTGGTCGAAGATCGGACGTACTCGAATGCCTTCCTGATCAGCAGCAGCCTCAACCGCAACCTCACCAGCCGAGCTGCTCTGGAGAAGGCTTACGTCACGTTACAGGCGGACGGCATCAAGCACCTGGGGTATTTGCACGGCGAAAAACTGCTGGGGGCCGACGGCGATGATACCGTAGACGGTTCCCATCCGACCGACCTGGGATTCCTGCGACAAGCGGAGGCCATGCAACCGGCGATCCAACAGTTGTTGAAGCCATAAAAAAAGGAGCAGCCAAATTGGCCGCTCCTTGGATTTTCTGTCTGATTCGGACAGCACGCTATTCGGACGGGTCCGGTTCGCGGAAGGGGAATCGGGCGATCAACGCCAGTGGTTGTGGCGGCAGCGGTCGTGCCGATTCTTGGAACCGGAAGCCGTAGCAAATGATTCTGCCGGTCGTCAATTCGCCGACGTAGACCACGCTGGAGGCGGGCGGGGTGTTGCCCGCAGCTGCCAATTGTGCCAACCCGGTCACGATGCAGTAATGAGCTTCCTTCTTGGGATCTGTGCCAAAATCCTGTGGCAAGTCGCGGAAAAAGAAGTTGGTGAACGAGTTGTTCGTCCGGTTCAGTGCCGCGCCCTTCAAGCTGCCGGTCAGAAAGTCCAGCACGAAAATGGCTTCCATCGTGTCAATCGCGCCGACCTGGCACGTGGTCATCGCAAACTGAGCGTCGCGGTCGGTCGCGACTGCCTTGACCTGCTCGTGCGGCCACAACGTGGCGATGCCCAAACCTGCCACCAAACCAATTACCAACCACACAGTTCGTTTGTCATTGCCGTGCTGCGACATTGATCTCTCCACATTCACCGCGAAAGACAAGCCCCAGCACCCTCGCACCGAGCAGGCACCGCAGTCTTGTGAAATGCGAATCGTAAAAGCCGTCGAACGCCAACGATCTTACGCCATTTTTCACGGCAAGTCTATCCGCGATCCAGGCATTTTATTAGAGTGAATTCCCACGGGAACCGCCCAGATGATGGGCTAATGAAACACCACAACAGGACGCTGCCCAGATGCGAGCTGCTTACATTCAACAAACCGGGGCTCCCTCCGTCATTCAATTTGGCGAGTTGCCGACTCCGATCCCCGCGGCTGGGGAAGTTCTCGTCAAGATTGGAGCTGCGGCCGTCAATCCAATTGACGTCTATATTCGCAGCGGTGCGATCACGGTGCCGATGCAGTTTCCGTATATCCCCGGTTGCGATCTTGCCGGCACCGTCGTGGGTCTTGGGCCGCATGCCAGTCGCTTCAAGGTGGGTGACCGGGTCTGGGGCAGCAACCAAAGCCTGGCCGGACGTCGTGGAACACTCGCCGAATTCGCGGCGGTCGGTGAGCAGTGGCTCTATCCGACCCCGTCGACGCAATCCGACCAGGAGGCTGCCGCCGGTGCCCTGGTCGGGATCACGGCCCATCTGGGTCTGCATCTGCACGCTGGACTGAAAGCAGGCGAGGTCGTGTTCGTGAATGGCGGAACGGGTGGAGTCGGTTCGGCCGTCGTGCAACTGGCGAAGGCGGCCGGAGCCAAAGTCATCGCCACCGTCGGTTCAGCGGCCAAGCAGGAACTCTGCCGCAACTGGGGTGCCGATCTGGTGGTCAATTATCGTGACCAGAATATGGACGCGCAAATCCAGGCCTTCACCAAAGAGCACGGCGGCGTCCACGTGTGGTTTGAAACGCAACGCGAACCGACTCTCGATCGCACAGTGGGCTTGATGACGCCGCGCGGCCGCCTGATCCTGATGGCTGGCCGGACGGCGCGACCGGAATTCCCCGTGGGTCCGTTCTATGTGAAGGACCTGCGGCTGTGCGGATTCGCCATGTTCAACGCGTCACCCGCCGAGCAACGTGAATGTGCCAGCGGCCTGAATACGTTGTTCGAACAAGGCCGTTGGAAGCCGCAGATCGGGAAGACATTCCCGCTGTCCGAGGCTGCCACCGCGCATGCCTTCCAGGAGCAGAACACCCTCGATAAGCAGGGGACGCTGTCCGGGAAGATTGTTCTGCTTCCGTAGCCCGACTCTTCAGTGATGAGAACTTTTATCAAGACAGAACTCACTGAGCCACTTTTGCCGGTGCCACTTTTGCTCGCTTGATGTCCAATCCCGTATCCAACTGCCACATGTAATCGCGATATTGCTGATCGAGCTTCGGATTGGGGACCTCGGTCAATTCCGACAGGCTGGATGGGTTGGGGCGCCGACTAGGGTTACGACCATAAATCGCCGCCAGATAGGTGATGAACGCGTCCCGGTAGACTCCGTCTTCATAGTGCATAAAGAAATGAGCCAGCCCGGAACCCTGACTGTAATTTAGCGAGCGTTTCGGATGGGACTGAAACGTATCCATGCCCATGCTGCTGAGGTGCTGCAAGGTCACATAATAGCCGTCGTTCACCAGGCGGAACTGCGCATTTTGAAAACGGATATAATGCGGATCCCCGAGCGAAAACACATCCCCCTTCCGATGAAACGATTCCATATAACACGCGATCGCCTCAACGACCCAGAAATCAGAATCGACGCCGACCTTGGGGTTTGAGGTATAGGCTTCGGAAAAGAGCTGATGCGTGGCCTCGTGGAACATCGTCGCCAGGCGCTCTTCCTCAGTGGCTTCCAGATTGTGGAAGAAGTGGGCGACCCGTTCGTCCGGAACATTTCGCAGACCCGACAGATACAGTCCCGAAGTCCCCTTCACTGGCTGCCGCAGCTTTTTCTGCAGCCGCGTCACATATTCATCCTCGGTGCGGTAATAGTGGACCACAAACGGGTCACTCGCCGAACCCCCCGCGGCAGCCGCGTCGGTAAAGAGTTTCTTCAGTTGGTCCCGAGACGACAGCATCCCCGCAAACGTCTGGAAGAAGATGCGATAAAAATCTTCCAGGTGCCGCCCCAGTTCCACGCCCATTTCCAGGCTGTGGTTGGTGTAGATCTTGTAGTGATCGGTCTGGATCATCCAGGCATGCTCAAAATCTCGACGCAGCTCTGCCTCCCGCGCCGCCGACATCCATTTGCCGTTACAAAATCGCTCACCCTGTTCGTAGCGTTCCACATACTCTTGTCGCAACCAGCCATATTTTTCGGTCAAGACATGCTTCTTCTTCAGCATCTTTTCGGCATACATCGTGACCCACTCGTCCCCATGCCGCACATATCCCAGCAGCTTCCGGGCAAACACATGGTCGGGATTGTGTCGAGCGACCTCACGCACAAGTTCGTAGGCAAAGCTGATCATGCCCGCGTTCAGAGCCGTCTTGGCCTTTTCGAAGACCTTGTCGGCATGTTCCTTTTGCAGAGTCCG
The DNA here is from genome assembly GCA_945861445.1 of Planctomicrobium piriforme. GTDB lineage: Bacteria > Planctomycetota > Planctomycetia > Planctomycetales > Planctomycetaceae > JAKFVC01. Next base: position 4,475 of record CAMAVF010000367.1, read on the forward strand.
CAACTGCTGCCGCCACGTCCGTTCGGCCTCGGGCAAGTCTTTGGGAATTTCGAGCTGCACCTGCCGAGGCAAGTTCTCGCCCTGCAGCACATCCGCCTTGAGAGGCTTCGCCAACAGCCGGATTTCTGCCGCTTCCAGCTTCAGGTCCTGGGCATCACAAGATTTGGCGATTTCTTCAAGCTTGACTTCAAACTCCGCTTGAGTTTTTTTGACAGCCGCCTTCAATCCCGCCTGACTTTTTTCCCGAGTCTGTTTCGTAGTCGGGGCACGGGCACCCAGCGGTTGAAGATCGCTGACGAGAGCACAACAGAGGCAAGCAACGACGATCAGACACGCCGATGTCCACCGTAGACTCCGGCCCATCGTCAAGCCTGATCGCGACACAATTCCCTCAATCCGACTCAAGACTTGGGCCTCGTAGCGGGTGACATCGACAGCTCGTCAAGAAACCTGATTTTAGACCCTTTCGAGGATTGGGAAAAGAGGGGTTTGGAGTTCCAATTCTGTCCAGTCGCGATTCAAAGCAAGGCTCGGTCGCCGCTGGCTCCCGGTTAAACGAGTACGGTTGTCCTGTGAATTGTTTAACCCGGAGCCAACGGCGACGGCGGCATTCAGTCACCATTTTTGCTAACAACGCCATTGAATGACTATCGCCCATTGACAACGGAATGCACTCGCTTGCGCTTCGAGCTTGTACTGCCAGACGTTTCAAACGCATTCACCCACGTTATAGTGAGACTGCAAAAATGCGGCTGGCTCAGTTGCTGTGAATCAACCCTGAAAAACAACTTCCGACGGAGAACTGTCATGCGTTTGGCAACCACACGGTGCGTACTGGGTCGATTGGGGCTCGCAATGAGCCTGCTGGTGTGCGGACTGGCCATCGGCTACGGAGCCGATGAGAAGCTCTACGTGGCGACGGCTCTGACCCAGCCCAAAGAGTTCACCACGGGGATCGAAGGTCCGCAGTGTGACCGGCAGGGAAATATCTATGCGGTCAATTTCGCCAAGGAATCGACCATCGGCAAAGTCACGCCCGCGGGTAAGGCGGAACAATTCCTGCAACTTCCCGAGGGCAGCACGGGGAATGGCATCGTCTTTGATCACGCCGGCCGGATGTATATCGCCGATTACAGCGCCCACAATGTGCTGCGCGTCGACATGGCGACCAAAAAGATCTCGGTGTTTGCTCACAACAAAGAGATGAATCAGCCCAATGATGTGGCGATTGCCCCGAATGACACGCTGTATGCCAGCGACCCGGCCTGGGGTAAGGGAACGGGCCAGATCTGGTTCATCACGACCGAAGGCAAGATCTCCCGCGTCGCCAGCGATCTCGGAACGACCAACGGAATTGAAGTCAGTCCGGACGGCAAGCGACTCTACGTCAATGAAAGCGTGCAGCGGAATGTGTGGGTCTTCGACATTCAGGCGGACGGCACGCTCGCGAACAAGAAGTTGCTGAAGAAGTTCGAGGACTTCGGCTTCGACGGGATGCGCTGCGATGTCGAGGGCAATCTCTACATCACGCGTCACGGCAAGGGGACTGTCGTGATCCTCTCCCCAAAAGGGGAGATCCTGAAAGAAATCGACGTCCTGGGCAAGATGCCCAGCAACCTGTGCTTCGGCGGTTCGGATGGCAAAACCGTCTACGTGACCGAAGTCGAACACACGCGACTGGTCCAGTTCCGCGTCGAAAAAGCAGGTCTGGCGTGGCAACGCTGGCAGGAAGCGAAGAAATAGACGTATGTGTGTGGAGTCACTGCAGCTTGAAGATCACCAATAAGTTCGAGATACTCCGTGTTCTCAAAGTGAGCGAACCGAAATCATGAACGTGCCATCTCATCTTTGCTGAAGCGAGAAAGTACAATCGAGTCAGACCATCAGTGACTTACCTTTAGAGAGTTGCGCCTATAGCTCAGTTGGATAGAGCAACGGATTTCTAATGGACATTTAATCGCCGTGCCGGTTTCATGCACGCGTCATGCTGTGGTTTTCTTCATTTCTCATATCGCGCCTCTTGTGCGATAATACGCTCGGCGGGAGCATTCCCCCCAGCATTTAGACCAGCACTAACACTTCGGGTTCCAAGTCGGTTTGCAAGCTGACTTGGTTCACGGCCACCAATCAGGTGATTCGCCTTTCGCCTGGCTGGTGGCCGGCCCGGGTTCCCCCAAAGGCGATAATATGAATGAATCCCTGGAAGTCTTGAAGCTCGCTGCAAACACCCTTATCGAGGCTGGCCTTCTAACAGTCAGATTGCGGGAAGCCGTCGCAGTCGAAATGGATGTTGCTGACAAATCAACTGAACTCGGTGGACCTGGTCATGGAATCGAGTGGTCAATCTACTTGTTCCCGAAGCTGGTCGAAAAGGTTGCGGTATTGTGTCCGCTCATAGAACAGCTTAGGCAACCATTTCTGCGACGGCCTAGCGGTTCATACAGCCTTCACCTGTCACTGTCGGGGAGCATTGAGGAACTTGTGATTCGTACCACGAATCAACTTCGTGCCTTCAACAAGATAAGTGGTGAGCCAGAATGTTTCGACGCTCGGCGTAGGCAGCTAAGGGATGCACTGGACCGATCGTTTCAGGAATTGCCGATAGACTGGCCGCAGTTCTTTCGAATGTCTGAAATCTTGGCATCCGAACGGGAAATCGTTGCTGAGTACCTGGAGCAGGCCAAGCCAACGGCGGTTATGGAGGTCCCTGAGTGGTCGGGTTTCGATCGCATTGGGAACTGGCAGAAGCGAATGCGAGTACCCCCCGGGGGGGCGTGGGACCGACTTACCAAGAATGATCACTCTACTGAGTGGCAAGCCGAGATGTCTGGCACGGGTAGGCCGACGCGAAGCATTAGATGGCGAATGGCATTTCTCACCGAACACTATTCGTGGGCAATAAAAGCCAGCGATAAGTCACCATAACTCACC
>CAMAVF010000368.1 GCA_945861445.1 Planctomicrobium piriforme
ATTGCGAATGGGATTCTTTGTCGCCACGACGCCGGGATGATTGCGGGAGGTCATCGCCCACGAACCGTCCTCGCGCTGAGTCGACACTAGGAACGTCACGGCGCGACCGATCTCGGGTCGGTCCGATTTGACCCCGGCCAGACTCAGCACCCACAGTGTTTGACCTGTGGCGTAGGCATCACTGGGCATTTCGGCAGTTTGACTCCAGCCACCATCCGACTTCTGCAGAGCAAACAGCCGGTCGATTCGCGGTTGGAGTTGTTCGTGCGGCTTGCCCAATCGAACATCGAGCAACAACCGCAGCGATGTCGCCTGCACGGTTTCTGAATCCTTGGTTGCATTCAACCAGGCCAGTGCCTTCTCACGACTGGCACGGGCCGCGGCAGCCGCCACGGGATCGACCGGGACGTAGGGTTCCCAGGCCAGTAATGCTAACAGGGCCAGTGTTTCACGCGATTCCCAGATCGGCGGGGCTCCGTTGGCGGGAGGGGGCAATAACCAAGCCCCGTCCTCTTCCTGATGGGCAGCCAGATGGATCGAGACCCGATTGATCTCGTCGCGTGACAGAACGGGCAGGTTTTGCGACATCAGGCCCAGGTAAATCCCCGGCACGCTGACTAGACTCCATCCCGGCCGTGGATCCCGCGGCTTGCTGAACCGCGGCACGAACAGGTCCTTGGTCCACTTGGTCGTGTCGGCCAGAAATTCCGCGTTCACGGGATAGCCCTGGAGCTTGGCCTCATTCAAAGCCCAGACGGTCAGCGTCCCGTGATGACACGTCGCACAGACCTTGTCCTTCCGCCATTTCAGGGTGTCCTGCTCCATGAAGGTCAGCGCGCGTTCGACCGCCTTCTGCGGAGTCGCTGCCACCGTAGCAGCAGGCTTGGCAGGTTCTTCGGCATCAAGTCGCCCGCTGCACAACGCCAGACTGAAAACTGCCACTGCCACGCAAACGATCCATGGAGAGCGCATTGATATCGTCCTGTAGGAAGAGGAGTCTCACTGCTTGGAATACATAATACGGCCCAACAAGCAGACCTCCTATCCAGAACGGAGGGGCGTTACACGAAGTAACCTCTTCACCCGTTCCAAGCTTGAAATATCCACAGATTTCGCAGATTTCACAGATGGGGATCCAATCTGCGTCATCTGCGAAATCTGTGGATATCAACTACCGAAAATTCACTCATTGCTTCCACCTTCGAGTTGTTGTTTTGAATCGTTGGCGTCAAGAACTGCTAAGCGAGTATATTACGCGGAAACGGGTCGTTCGCCTTCCATCAAACTATCCACGGCATGAGTCAACAATGATCAGCGAAGCCCACACGGTTGAAGGCTATCTGGCCGAACTGTCCGCAGACCGCCGTGCGGCCATTGAGGCGGTGCGTGACGTCATCCTGGCGAACCTTGGCGAGGGATATCAGGAGAGCATGCAGTACGGGATGATCGGCTACTCCGTGCCCCACAGCATCTATCCCGCGGGATATCACTGCGACCCGCGGCAGCCGCTGCCGTTTGCCGGGTTGGCCTCACAGAAGAATTATATGGCAGTCTATCTGATGTGCCTCTACAGCGATGCGAAGCAGGATGAATGGTTTCGTAAACAGTGGGCGAAAACTGGCAAGAAGCTGGATATGGGCAAGTCGTGTATCCGTTTCAAGAAACTGGATGACTTGCCGTTAGAGCTGATCGGTAAGACGATTGCTCGCGTTCCGGTCAAGAAACACATTGCCGCTTATGAGAAGGCCCTGAAAGAGAATCAGAAGTCCCGAACTCAATCAGCCAACCGGCGCGGCCCGTAGCCGCACTCTGGCGAACGCGGCTACGCATTTTCTTTTGAACCCAAGAAAGCCCTGAACATGCCCAAGCGTGCCTTGATTGTGATCGATATTCAGAACGACTATTTCCCCGGCGGACGCTGGACGCTCGCCGGGATGGATGCCGCCGCAGACAATGCCGGCCGGTTGTTGGCCGCGGCTCGCCAGGCGGGTGATCTCGTGGTCCACATTCGCCACGAGTTTCCCACGAGCGATGCCCCCTTCTTCGCACCGGGCTCAGTCGGCGCACAGATTCATCCCAAAGTTCAGAACCTCGACAATGAGACCGTCGTGCTGAAGCACCAGATCAATTCGTTCCGTGAGACCGGTCTGAAAGAGCTGCTGGATCGGAATGGAGTCGAAGCTGTGGTGATCTGCGGCGCGATGAGCCACATGTGCGTCGACGCAGCCACCCGAGCCTCGAACGACCTGGGATATCAATGCACCGTCGTGCATGATGCGTGTGCGGCGCGAGACCTGGAATTCAACGGCGTCACAGTCCCGGCGTCACAGGTGCATGCGGCTTTCATGGCGGCTCTGAAGTTTGGCTATGCCGCATCGGTCTCTACCGAGGAGTTCCTCGCGGCACTTCCGGGGTAGAACACCGATTTTATGATTGGGCGCATCGGCGTCCGTTACGGAATCTCCACCGACATGCCGTCCTCGTGCTGGATCAGCTTGCCGAGCGTGTCTTTGTCCAAGTCTTTGAATCTTCGGACGCTGCCGTCGAAGAATAACCCTTGGAATTCCTTGATGGCCCCGAGAGATTTCCAGGGATCGGCAGGGTCGAATTGCAAGCCGGTGGGCTTGGTCCAGATCTCGGCTGTGTCGTCACCAGCTTCCACGACCATTAGCACCTGCGAGGTCCCGTCGGTAATGTCTCTGATCTTGGCCCCCTTTCCCGGTTGGAATGGAGCGCCAGGACCCGTGAAGACATGAATGTTCGTCTTGCCTTCCGCATTGGCTCCGTAGATCCTGGGCATCTCTTTGATGAGTGCCATGTTGTGGGGACTGTCCCACGGCTCGTCCATCTTGAACTTGAGGAACAGGTCTGCATCGACGGTGAACGGCAGCAGATGGACGCGCCAGCTTAATCCGCTCTTCGACCCCTCATCACCTCGCGCGTCCAATGCCGGGTAGTGGCCGAGCGAGTCGTGATGGTTATACATGGCCAGGCCAATCTGCTTCAGGTGATTCTGGCGTTCCGTCATCAGGGCTGCCTTGCGGGCCTGTTCGACAGCGGGCTTGAACGCGTCGGCCAGTTTCTCCATGTTTTTCAGATGCGGAACAGTGAGCGCAATCGATTCACCGGTGTTACTGAGTATCGTCTCGGCAACCAGTTGATCCAGATAAGGCAGCACCAGTTTCGACTCTGGTTCCTTCTCCATCGTCTCACGGATGCCAGCGTATCCCTGCTTGCCAGCTTCGAATTGTTGGTCCAGCACGCCAAACAATCCTTGTGCCAGCTCGGGGGTCTTGAACTTCAGCGACACGCTCAACATCTCGGGGGCATCCAGATCCCACGCCATGTTGAGCGTTTGAGCGCCAGCGATGTAGGAGGCAAACAGGGAAACGGGCGCCGGGGCGTCTCTGAGGATCGCCCGCAGGGGCTTCTCAATCGGCTTGGCGTCGATTGCCAATGCCAACAGGGGATTGCCGATGGCTTCCAGTTGCTTGGTCAGTCCCGTTTTGGCAGCGGTGGTCTCACGGGCAGAAATCATCTTCCGGATGACCGCATCATTACCAATCAAAACCACCGAGTCAGAGATGAAGGCCATGCAAAATTGCGCTTCTGCGACGGGCTGCTCCCCGTTCGGATCGGGCACGTGAGCGGACTCGCCAGCCGGAGCCAGAATTAAGGCCACACCCTCATGCTCCGCGATCGACAACGCGTTTTCTGTCTTGGTGATTTTGGCCAGGATACCATCGACATCCAGGGGAGCACTGTTCTTGAGGATGACGCCGAATGGGGGCGGTACAAACGGGTTGGCCATCATCGCCTCAGGCAGCGATTTGTCGAGGATCAGGACCACTTCGTCTACATTCTCCTCAGCCACGCCAACTTCCTCGCGGAGTCCCCTTAGTCCCGGAGCCAGCCCGCTCATCGGGCCCGGTAGCTCGCGAGCAAATGCATCCACCATGCCGCTCGGGATCATGTCACGGAACGCTTTCACGGCGGGATGGTGATAGATCCGGCGCGGATGCAAAGCAACTGCTGCGAAGGCATCGTCAGGAATGAAGTTCAATTCCAATTTGGGCGCAGCGGGAGCGGGTGGCGCCACGGGATTATTGATCTTCAACGCACCACCAGCAGCCGAGGCAGTCGCCGTGTCGGCGATGTCGCCAATCACATTGCCGTCAGCATTTTGAGCCAGATTCGCAAGTTGCTCGGCTGGGATCCCTTTCGGAATCGATCGTACGGCTCCATCCATGAAGACCACCTGAAACTTGTCACCCACGTTGCCCAACGATTTCAACGGATCTTTCGGATCAAACTCACGTCCGCCCGGCTTCGTCCAGATTTCGGCCGTGTCGGGCCCGCCGACGAATGCCATGATCGTATTTGACGTGCCATCGGTGACGTCGCGGATCCCAACACGCTCATCCATCTTGAACGGCGCCCCATTCCCGGTCAGCACATGGAGCTGCGTCTTGCCCTCGGGGTTCTTCCCAAAGACTGCGGGCATGCGCGCGACCAGCTTGATGTTGTGCTCACTGTCCCAGGGTTCGTCCTGGTGGAACTCCTGGTAAAGGTTAGGTTGATCCAGAAAGGGCAATAACGCCACTCGCCAACTGAGCCCGTTGTTTTTAGGATTGTCCTTGCTTGCCTCGCCGTTCAGCGCCGGGAAGCCCTTAAAGACGTCGTGAAAAGTATGGAATGCAATTCCAATTTGCTTCAACTGGTCGCGCGTCACACTGCTGGTTGGCCCAGCCGATTTCAGCTTCGCGCCAATCGCCTTCAGCTTCTCCTGAAGCTGCAGATCGACCTTGCTTGAAGCGGTCGCGGCGGCCGGAGTCACAGGCGCGGTAGGAGCTCCATCAGCCGGGGCTGTTGCGGGAGCCGTCTTCGCCGCGACGGGAGTCTCCGGAGCGGCCTCCTTCTTGGCTGGTTCCGGAACATTCGCGGCAGGTTTCCCCGTAGCTGCTGCGCCAGCCCCTGGGGCGGCCGCTGGGCCGGGATCGGCTTTCCCGCAGCCAGACAGGCCGCCGATCACGACAGCCAAGACAAGGTAACTTCCCAACCAGAGGCGACACATAGGATACCCTTCCTGAAACGGATTGAGTTCTCTGAGGCAATTTGCGCTACGCGGAGTGGTAACCGAATCGGGAGAGCCCGATCATCTGGAACTGAAGCGATCAGCCTCTTGAGTCATCCGCACTATAAAAGCGGCGAATGCCAAAAAGCAAGACAGCTCATCCGCATTGACGCAAACGCACTTGGCAGGCTCGCTCCATTTGATGCTGGGAAGCTAGAGCGTTTCGAATTAACGAATACGACATCACGGAGTGATGCGCGTTCCCAGGCGAGCGTCCGGCGTAAGCCGGATGATTGTTAGCGACTCACATCAATCACATTCCTGGGGGCTTTTTTGACAGGTTGCATCAGCAATGGTGATGTGTCCCGTGCCGTTTAGAACGGTCGAAACTCGCAAAAAACCATCCGGCTTACGCCGGACGCTCGCCTACGAAGAGTCGCGATGCGAAAGCGAATCCACTCGACAGTCCGTCGCAATACGCCGTACCTCAGATCAATTCCTTGATCCGCTCGCGATCATCGAGCAGGTGTACGGGCCGGCCCTGGTAATCGGGGAAGGTTGTCGCCGGGTCAATGCCCAGAACATGATAGATGGTGGCAAGCATATTCTGCGGCGTGTAGGGTTTGCCTTTGGATCGCTCGGCCCGCGCGTCGGTTTCGCCGATGACTTGGCCCATGCGGAGACCGCCACCGGCAACCAGGGCGAAGCCCGCGTCCCACCAGTGGCCGCGACCATCGGCATACCGGGCACCCAGGTTGGTTTCGGTACCAATCTTCGGAGAGCGGCCGAACTCGCCCCAGACGACCACCGCCACCTGTTGATCCAGGCCACGCTCGTAGAGATCGGTTAGCAGCGTGTAGATCGCCCGATCATAGGCGGGCAGCAGCTTGCGCATGTCGGGGAAGTTTTGCGAATGCGTATCCCAGACACCGAATACGGGTTGCCCCGGCGCCTTCGAGACTCCCCCCTGAGCGACCGTGACCACCGAGACGCCGGCTTCCACCAGTCGGCGGGCCAGCAGAAGATTGGTGCAGCCCTGGTAACGGTCCCGCACGCGCGGGTCTTCCTGGTTCAGGTCTAATGCCTTGTAGACTTCACCCGACGTGACCATGCTCAGCGCCCGACGCTGGAAACCATCCAAGGCGTCCATCCCCTCGGAGACTCCCACTTCGCGACGCACTCGGTCGAAGCCGGTCAGCAGAGATTTGCGTTCATCCAGGCGCTCGAGAGAGATTCCCGTTGGCAGCCGCAGGTCGGCCAGTCCCGGACCCCTGGGTCGGAACGGGGAGTGAGCCGGCCCCATGTAGCGTGGCACCTCCGGGTCATCCGTTTCCGGGACCACTCGTAAGTCGTTGAGATTGACATACGGGGGGATGGTGGTCGAGCGATCGCTGCGGATGCGGCTGACCACGGACCCCCACGCCGGCCATTTCTCATTCGACCGAATCTCGCCGGTACGCAATGACGAATGGCCACTCAACAATTCGTAGGGATCATGCCGTCCCTGAAAGTACATCCCGTTAATGACGCTGAACTTGTCGGCAATCTGCGCTTGCAGTGGCATCAGCTCGCAGACATCCAAGCCCGGTGTCCTGGTAGGGATGGGCTGGAATTCTCCGCGGACTTCCACGGGTGCGGCGGGCTTCAGGTCATACATGTCGATATGGCTGGGGCCACCCGGCAAATACACCATGATGACCGACTTGGGACGTGCAGCCTCTGGTCCGGCGTGAGCTTGCAGCCGCAGGACGTCAGCCAGGGAAAGGCCACCCATCCCCAATGCGCCAACCCGCAGGAACTCGCGCCGACCGAATCCGTTACCAGACTGCTGACTCGCCCCAGAGATATTCAGCACATCAGACCCTCCTCATCGCGGAAGCTGCCCCGGATGCCTGAGGTGTTATCGGACCCAGCCGTGAACATGAATCAAGAATGATCTCTCATGATTGCGGGAAAGTCTCGCTGCTGTCAATGGTTTTGAACGCCAATGGAGACGCGGAGACGCTTCCATGACTATGTCCTTCTGCCGCTAGCCCGGATGATTCACAGTCTCCTCAATGAGCAAGCGAAACGTCACTCAGTACCCCGACGCGTAAGCGAGGGCAACTTCTCACTACGCCTCGCTTACGCGTCGGGTTACTTGCCGTGAATAAGCTTGGCTCGCAACAACTTATACTTCACGCGGTGAGGAATGAGGCCGGGTTGAAGTGTTGGAAGTTGTGGGTCATGAGGGTGGCGAGTTGGGGGCGGTGTTTTGTGGGGATGTTGTCGAGGCAGCCATCGATGGCGTGGCGGAATTCGGTGAAGTTGTCGTAG
>CAMAVF010000369.1 GCA_945861445.1 Planctomicrobium piriforme
CGATCTCCGCTTTCGTCAAATAGGGTTTCATTTTCGAATCCTTGAATCGGTCCTCCCTGAGCGACAGGTTCCAAACCTGTCACAACTCCTGGTGCTTCAAGAATTCTAGCGCTTTGTGATCCACAGTCACCTTTTAAAACACGCTCTAACAAGCGGTTCAAAACCGATGTGTGCCGCGGTCCGGGTTTGGGATATCATTTCACCTGTGGGCAACACGCGGGTTAACCTGGGCAGGATATCGGAACATGCGACTGCGTCCGATCGAAACGTTACTATGCGGTTCGCTGAGCGTCACATGCCTGGCATTCGGCGTGCCAGCGGCAGGTCGCGCTTCCGGGCCATTCCTAGTCGAAAGTGTCTGTGTCTACGCTGGAGTAATCCTGTGTGCAATTGCCGCCATCATGACATTTGTGGTGGCGATTCAATCTCTGACAGCGCCTGCAACTCGTCATGTGTCGGATCTCGATGGTATTGACAAGTCGTGACGTCTAAGTCGACGCAATGCCTAACAAGCGGGGCCGAAACTAACGTGATCAAGAGCCGATTCTGGTTTTCGGTTCCTGGCACGTTTGTTTTTCCTTTCTTCACCTTATCACAGTTGTCAACAATTATTGCTTGTTGCAACGGTCACGCGATCGAACATCAGAGGCAGTTTGCAAAAAAGATTTCTCCATTTCCATTACGTTCCGAGGACTGGCCGGGCATTCTTATCATGAAACATCCTTATTTTGTCATTGGGCGCTTTAAAACCAGCCACGAATGGGCGCTATTCACCGGCCGTGTTGTGATGTGCTGATTTTCATCAAAATCGTTACGATTGGCAATCCGTAGCCGGGACGGAAGGGTTCGGTTCTTGCGGGGATTGCGGACTTTTCCTGCGATTCCGGCTGCTTGAGCCGGAGGGCGCTATGGCTGGTTTTGAACCGTCGGCACAGGTTTCGTGCGACGCCATCGGTGCGGCGATCGTGGCCATCGCGGGGGCCGGTTCGCTCGCCTCGGGGCGCTGGAGATCGGTGCCTGCTTGTTGCAGCCGGTAGCTGCGCCCGGTAATCGAGATCAACTCGGCGTGATGCAGGAAGCGGTCGAGGATGGCGGTGGCGCTGGGCACGTCGCCCACGAGCTTGCCCCAGTCCTCCAGGGGCCGGTTGCTGGTCATGATCGTCGAGCGGGTTTCGTAACGCCGCATGATGATTTCGAACAGATACTCGCCCGATTGCTTGGGCAGATTCTTCATCCCCATGTCGTCGATGATCAGCAGGTCGGGCTTGAGATAACGCGTGAGCACTTTATCCTGGCCGGCGAACGCTTCGTCCTGCAGGAAGTCGCGCACGACATCGAAGATCGACCGGTACAGCACGACATATCCCTGCTTGATCGCTTCGTAGCCCAGCGCCTGCACGAGGAAGCTCTTGCCGATGCCCGGGGGTCCCAGGAACAGCACGTCGCGCAGCTCACGGATGAACCGACAAGTGGCCAGTTCGTAGATCTGCTTGCGCTGGATCGACGGGTTGAACGACCAGTTGAAATGGTCGAGCGTTTTCACCTCGCGGAACTGGGCCGTGTGTACGCGCCGGTCAATGCGCCGCTCGCGCCGCACGAGCAGTTCGTCCTGGAGTATCAGCTCCAGGAACTCGGCATGGGACAGGCCATTGCCGCGCGCCTCTTGCAGGCGCACCTCCAGCGTGCGGACGAGTCCGGACAGACGCAGTTCTTTCAATTGTGATTGCAGGCGGTCAGTCATCGCAAGATTCTCCTGGTAAAGGGGGGAACAAGGAACGTAAACTGGAAGTGTCCGGAGAAGCAGATTCGGGCTCTGCTGGCGAGCAACCCGATGAGGAATACCCGGACCTGGGCGGGTGAATTTCCCGCTGGCCCTGGCGGTCGTTACCGTCAGGGCCTTGTCGTTCGTGTTCAGGACATTCATTTGCCCTGTCATGCCTTTCAAAACGCAACGTGGCCTGGTCGTGGGGCGCGATGCCAGTCACGACGTTGTCCGCGCCTCCCTGTCTTTCCAGAGCGGACGCCACCACTCGGGCATAGTCGTCCAAGGGGCGGATCAGCGGATGCTCGTCCAGAAACGGGAACGCCGCTTGTACGAACTTCGGTTGCCGGGCGAGCAGCGCGCGGAGCGGACGGAGTCGGAATTCTCCGTGGGATAAGGCCGTTTTGCAGGCGTTTTCCAGGGCGGCGCTGGTGTGCTGTTTAGTGAGCGCGACGAGTCCCATCAGCACGCGCGTGCCTTCAATGCCGCGGGCACACAGCATGGCTTCGGCCCAGGCGGTGGTCTGCGCGCCGATCAACGCGATCTTGTTCATCAACCAGCGTGCTCCCCGCTCCACGCCGCTGATCTTCTCCGGGGCCAGATGCTCGGAATGGGTACTGAACCGGCCGGGTTCCTTCCGAATGTGAACCACGACCTGCTGCATCTGCTGGTTGAAGATCCGCACCATTCGTGCGTCCCAGCGGACCCACACCGTGCGGCCGAGGTATTCGGGTGGAACGGAATAGTACGCCTTCATCACTTCCACATGCCCATCGCGATGGACCTGCCGCTGCGCCTCATGGAAGAAGGCGAAACGCTCACGCGGCAACGGCCGTAGCGCCGGACGCTCGATCTGCTCGAACACCTGTCCCACATGCCGCCGCGTCGTGCCGTGGATCCGTGTGTCGGCCACCGTCCGTTCCCAGTCCTGAAGGTGACGGTTCTGTTCGTCGAGGGTGGCGAACTTTCTGCCCTTGAGAGAATTGCCTTTGACGTAGCCGATGCCACGTTCGATCTTTCCCTTGTGCCGGGCCATGTAGGGTTTCGCCGGCAGGATGGCCGTGCCATAGTGCTCGCAGAAGCCACGCAGCTTCGGCTGCAGTTCGGGGTCGTACCAATCGGGGTGATTCACCGCCGCACGCAGATTGTCGATGACGATCGTCTGTGGCACGCCACCGAAATGCGCGAAGGCATTTTCCAGACTGCGCAGAAACTCCTCAGTCGTCTGGCGAAACGAGGCCTCGGCATAAGCCTTGCGGCTATGGCTGAGCACAACGCGAAACACGTGAGTCTTGCGACGCTTGCCGTCGGCTCCGATGACCGGCGCGCCCGTGCCGTAATCCACCTGCGCCTCGAACCCCGGCACGCACTCCATCCGCCGCATCGGGAGCGGCAGGCGCGCCGTCAGCTTCCGCACGAAGCGCCGCACGCTGTAGTAGCTGCCGGCATAGCCCTGTTCGGTGGCCAGATCCTGATAGATCCGCTGGGCGCTCAACGCGGCCTGGAGCTTCGCCACGATCAGTTCCCGGAACGGCTCGCAGTCGCTGGGACGTCCCGAGCTGGAAGTCGATCCGAGGGACACCGCAACCGGGGGCGCCAGGCCATTCCCCGGAGGTGGGGTTGTACCGTTTGAAGTGCAGATGCCGGTATCGGAGCCGGAGGGCGCTCTGGCTGGTTTTGAGTCGACGTCGCTAGTGCTGTCCAAGGGGGATGCCGCCGCGACAACCGGACTCAACGGGCCGGGAGCCGGGGCGCTGGCCAAACTGGCTGGTTTTGACCCTTCCGAGCCGGAGGGCGCTATGGCGGGTTTTGGATCAGCTGGCGACTGTCGTATCACCTTTGACACGGTGCCGCGGTCCACGCCCAGGTGCCGTGCAATGCGGCGCATGGACCATTGTAATGAATGGAGCTGTAGTATCGCCTGAATATTCGCCATCTTGAGTCGATTCGCCATGTAGGGTCTCCGTCAACAGGAAAGGTGTTGACGAATTCCTACGGCGATTTTCGCCCTTCTCAAAATGGCCGGTTTTCAAGCGCCCCCTCTGGCTGGTTTTGAGCGCCCGCTGACACTTATTTCACCACGTTGATGTTAATGGTCGTCACTGTGATCAGTGTTGGTTGCCGTGAAGCTGTATCTCCCACGCCCGCCGTCCCCGTCGCCAAGCCATCTGCGCCAGAGCCTGTCACACCCGAACCGACGGTCATACCCTCAACACCCCGCGCTGTCAGTCCGGCAGAACCGGATGACAAAATTGCGGTGCCCGTGACTCCCTCAATCACCGATCTCAAACTCCAATCCCGAATCAAGGATCGTCTCAAGACCAGTTCCAATTCCCAATCCGCTGCTGATCGTGAGCGCCTACGGAATCTGGCGCTTGTGACCTACGGATTGATGAACTGTATGGCGAATTGCCGTTTGATCCGCAGGCACCCTTGCGGTGCCTTGGAAATATTGGAGACGAGTTCCCGATCAGCATGGTGGACGGTAGCCTGCGGCACTGTCCTCGAAACATCAACCCGGAGTGGTTCTCAATGCTGGTCCGGTATGCTGACGGCGTGCAGATTGATCGAGAGAAAGTGTTTCGTGAGGTACGCCGGCATTCGGGACCTAAGCCTCAGATCTTTGCACCGGTAACCAACGTGAATCCCAAGTCATCCAAACTGGACTTGAGCTTCATACCTCCCAGCGCAGTGACTGCGGTGATCGTCCATCCACGGCGGATGTCCGAGCATCCCGTTCTAATAGGCCTGCCATCCCCCATGCACCCAGACGCCCTCTATGGGCTAATGATTAAGCTGCCGGTAGGAATTGGAATGGGATGGTACTTCACGACTGGCCTCATTGAACTCTGCGACATCCCGATCCGAAACATTGACGAGGTTGTGTTTCTATCGGACAAGTCCTTCAGTCAGTCCGCGATCGAACGTTTTCGAGGTGACGTTGGTGGCCATGGTGTGGTACTGCGCACTGCTGCACCCATTGATGTCGACGCGGTGATTGACATCTTGATAAATACGCTGAATTCAATTGAGGTTCAGGAGTATGCAGGCATTACATTGATCGTACAACGGCACAACCAGTATGCCAACGCTCTCGCACTGATCAACGATTCGATATTGATGTCCGGTGAATTGAACTTCATCAAACAGATCATCGATGCAAGTGAAAGTCCCCAGCGATCCTCGCCCCTGTTGAAACGACTCGCCGCAACAGAGAACAGGCAAATCGTATTAGCAATTGATCTTCGCGAACTAAAAGCGACTGCCGACAATCTGACCGGTTGGATACCGCACGATTGGAGAGAAGTGCCAGCAAAGGAACCCCTACCGCTGCCAGCCGTGGAGCTGACGATCACGTTCGACATGGATGCTCCACAGTTGTTGACCTCGACATTCGAACTCAAAGAGCCGGCGGATGTGGGCGAGTTGTTTCCGAAACTTGAGGGACAACTCCAGCTTTATACAACTAGTTACACTAAGTTTATGGCCCGATCTGCTGCCGATCCATCGATCGCACCACTCATGAAGTCGCTGTTGACGTTCACAGACCCACTGGTGGCGGAGTCGCGCCTCACTCGTGCTGAGACATCGATCACGTTCACAGTTCCGCGACTGAAGTCCGTTGAGGGGTTGTCCGAGGCCGCGCACCAGGCCAAGTCCGCTTCATTGATTTTGGACGACCAGCAACGGCGATTCCTGCAAAAGAAACGGCAATTCAGCCCAATCACGTTGGCGTTCCATAACTACCATGACAAGTATAGCACCCTGCCGGCTCTCAATGGTCCGGGTATCCAAGGCGACCCCCATCCCGGATTGAGTTGGCGTGTTTATTTGCTTCCATTTCTGGGCGAAGAAAAACTTTATCGGGAGTTCAGACTCGATCAACCCTGGGATAGCGAACACAACAAGGCACTTATCCCGAAGATGCCCAAAATCTTCGGCACGAATGCAGAGGGCAAGACGTCGATGCACGTTTTTACGGGTAAGGAAGCGCCTTTCTCGATGGATGAGGGAATGAAGTTTAGTCTCGTCTCCGATACGTTGCCGAACACGCTGTTAATGATCGAAGCCGGCGACGATGTGGCCGAAATCTGGACCAAACCCGGCGGCCTGGAATTCGATGCCTCTGACCCGCTGAAGTGCCTGGGAAAGACGAGGACATTCGTCGGCGCACTGATGGATGGCGCGGTGCGCGAATTCCGTAACATAAATCCCGAGTTTTTCGGCAAACTTGTTCGGCATCGAGACAACCAGGAAGTCGATCCAACCGCAGACTAGCAAAGCCGCGAAAAAAAGGGGCGCTGCGAAGAAAAACGGGCCGGTCTTTTTGTTTTGCGGTTTGATTTCCCAACTGAAATCAATAAATAGGACGAAAGCTAAGACTAGTCTGGTCAGAATGGATTTCACGGACAATTACATCGCCCAGGTCAACCCGCGTTGTGCGGCGTGAGTGACAGTGATTACACCCCAAACCCGCCCGCGGCACAATGTCGGGTTGTAAGGAAACAAATATCGTTGTCGGTTCCTGGCACCTTTGTTTTTCTCCGGGGAACTGGACTCTTGGGTGGTCACGTTGGGGATCTTTGGGATCAAGGTCTCGGGCTGCCGGGCTCGCGTTTGATCGCGGCGCGATCAACCACACTCTCACTCAGGTCAGGCTGTGCGACGTTTGTTCCGTTTTGGTGAGGTTGACGCCTGAGTGTATGATTGACGTGTGCTGTGTACGAAGAGGACTGGCTTTGTGGGAGGCAGCGGCGGAGCGGCGGGAAATTGCCGCTTTGGGCGGACGTCGAGGGGTCTGACGGCGTCTCCGGGCGGCCCTTGGAGAGGTGATCGGAGCGTCGACAGACTGGTGCGGCCGCGGGGAGAATCTGCGCGCCAGTTCGGGGGCGCACATGAATTCGAAAAAGACAAAATGTCGAATGCCGAGTCAATGACTCATGTCCGTTAACAGGGTCTGAAGAGTCGTTGAAATCGAAGATGTCGAAGATGGCAAAGATGCTGGATCAGCGCCTGTCGGCGAGAGAGTAGAAGGCAGAAAGTTGAGAGTAGAAAGAGGCTTGGGAACAGGCAAGCTAAAAGCGTGCAGGCGGCAACGGCGCGGAGACGGGCAGGAGTGCCCATCTACAGCGCGACTCTGAAGAGTCGCTGAATCGAAGATGGCAAAGATGTCGAAGGTGCTGGGCCGGGTCCGAAACTGGAATCGTCGCCGGTTCGGGCTACGCCGTGAGGGATTTTAGGCATCATGGGAGGGTGAGGCTCCTGCCGAACCGCGTGGACTTTCGACTCCCGATAGACTGCTGCGGCTTCCAAGGCACTCCACTCGGAGACGCTTGATGTTACCAGAAAGACGGCGCGGGAGGGAGACGGGCAGGAGTGCCCATGTTACGGTGCGACTCTGAAGAGTCTTTGAATCGAAGACGGCAAAGATGTCGAAGATGCTGGAGCGGGTTGGGAATTGGGATTGTCGCCGGTCCGGGGCCTTGCGGCCTCCGGCTCACCCGGGCGGCGTTGGGGAGCGCCCGACTTCAATTGAAGTGAGCAAAAAGTGCATGAGTGCAAGTTGGCAGCGG
>CAMAVF010000370.1 GCA_945861445.1 Planctomicrobium piriforme
GATGGCGGCAAGACCTGGGGCGATCAGGTCTACCCACTCCCGAAGGACACGTGGCGCGTGTGGCCGACCCTGATTCGCAAGCTCCGCGATGGCCGGCTCGTGCTTCTCGCCGGCTGCTGGCGGCGTGGCGAGATGACCAAAGGTTCCGCGGGGCCTCGCATTTTACGGAAGATGATGTTCGTCTCGGCCGACAAGGGGCGCACCTGGGACAAGCCCATTGAATTGTTGACTCCGGAAGAGGGAGTCTGCGAGGAGAGCGATTTTGCCGAACTGCCGAATGGAGACCTCTTCTGGGTCCATCGTAGCGAGCTATATCCCGATCAAATGACGGAACTTCCTCCAGGCGCTGCGCGGAGTGGCTCGAAGCCACCCGAATCGAATTGGTACAGTGTGCGCAATCAGAGTATCGTGCGTAAAAAGGGCGGCACTTTCGTACCCGAGAAGCCCACGCCAGCTCCATTTCCGCATAGCGGCTATCCGCTCGTGCTGGGCGTCAGTGATAATGTGATCCTGCATCTGGCGACGGACGGCGTTTATTGGACCGCGGATGTCGGCCAGACTTGGCAGCGGCTCAATCTGCCGGGCACATCCTACTACCCGAAAGGACTGCTGTTGTCAGATGCCAAGATAATCGTGATCGGGCACGTCGGTTCAGACGATGTTTATGGTACAGTCGATCAATCGATCCGTCAGCAGACTTTTCAATTGAAGGTGACGCGAGCACCCTGAGTGACGCCTCGCGTGTTGTCTTGGGTATCAAGTTCGGGGCATATTTCGTTAACGCGAAGCGTAGCCTGATCCCCCCTTTGCACACGGATCCCAAAGCCTGTGACGGCAAGGCTACGCAAAAGTTGCATAAGAGGAGTGAATGTTTTTGAAGAGCGATGCAAGTACTGGTAGAGACCTGAGCCGTCGCGGCTTGTTGCGTGCAGCGGTCGCTGGCGGCGGAATGCTGACTCTCGCACACGTGATGCAGCTCCAGGCGCAAGCGGCCTCGTCGGGCAAGAAACGGGCACTGATCCTGCTGTGGCAAGACGGCGGGCCGACCCATTTCGAAACATTCGACCCTAAGCCGTACGCCCCCAGCGAGTACCGCGGCGAGCTGGGCGCCATCCCCACGACGGTGCCGGGCGTCGCCTACTGCGAAGTCCTGCCCCGACTTGCCCGATTGGCACATCGCACCGCCATTGTCCGTTCGCTCCACCAGCCTTCGTCGGACCATTTGGTCGGCTCGCATAATGTTCTCACCGGATGGGACGACCAGACGTTGCAGAACAAATCCAGGTATCCCGATCTGGGGAGCGTCATCAGCCGGATGCGGAGTGGTGCCGATGAGAACGAGGTCAAGATTGGTGCATCGACCGATCCCCGTCTGGCTAAAGGAATGAAAGGTTCCGGCCGCCGCGTGACGGAAACCGACCGAAACTCATTGCCGCAGTACATCGACATCGGCGGCGGCCTGCACCGCGGGGGACCTGCTTTTCTAGGGCCGGTCTACAGTGCGTTTCAGGTGGCGGGCGATCCTTCCAAGCCCGGCTTCGTCGTGCAAAATCTGCGTTCGGGCGGCTCTAGCAGTCGTCTGCAGTCACGGCTGCAGTTGCTTGACCGAGTTGATCGTCTGGGCGACTCCCTGTCGCCGGACGCGGAAGCGTATGACCAGGTGCATGCGATGGGGGGCTTCCATCGGCAAGCGATCGATCTGTTGACGGGCGGCGGCGCGGCGCGGGCATTCGATCTTTCCCGCGAGAAGCCCGAAGTTCGCGAATGTTACGGGCAGCATCTTTCGGGACAGCAATGCCTGCTGGCACGGCGGCTGGTCGAGGCTGGCGTCGGCATGGTGGCCATCCGGTTCTCACCCGACGGCCGGGGCGATTACGATCGCACCATGATCGGTTGGGACGATCACGCCGTGCATGGCAACATCTTCGAAATCATGCGGAAGCGGGGTCCGCAACTCGATCAATCGGTCAGCGCGCTGATCGAGGACCTCGACGAACGCGGCATGCACGACGACGTGATGGTGGTGCTTGTCGGCGAATTCGGCCGGACGCCGCGGATTCATGTTCACAAAGGTTGCCCGGGCCGCGAGCATTGGGGACCCGCGGGATGTGCCATGGTGTATGGCGGCGGGACGCAGGCCGGACAGGTCATCGGTTCAACCAACGACAAGGGCGAACACCCGAAGGACCGACCACTGACCTACCAGAGCCTGTTGTGGTCTATCTATCGGTCGATGGGAATTGATCCGTCATATAACTTCATCAATGAGGCGGGACGCCCAGTTCCCATCCTGTCATCAGGCGAACCGATTCGGGAGTTGATCGGTTGATGCAGCGCACAGGGGATGATGATGTTCGGTTTCAAGGTAGCACGATGACGCGATTCGTGATTTATGTGGGACTGTGGCTGTGGGCTCTGGCGGGTGGGGTGCGTGCCGACGAAACGACAGCCATCGCACGTCTCCAACAGTGTGGGGGCCGGATTGAACGTGCCACGGGAGGCGAGCTTCTGGCAGTCGACCTGTCCGGAGCGGCTGGTCTGAATGCCGGACTGGAAGAAGTCGCCGGACTGACCGGGTTACAGCACCTGATACTGCCGGCTCGCGTCGATGACAGCGGGCTGGCGCAGCTGAAGAACCTGGACCGGTTGCAGGAACTCGATCTCCGTGCGCAGTACGCTCTGACCGATGTCGGGCTGATTGGCCTGGGGGAGCTCGCCGGGCTCCGCCGCGTGCGTTTGCCGCCCCAAACCAGTGACGCCGGACTGGCCTTTATCCGCAAGCTTCCGCGGCTGCAGTATCTGGACCTGACCCGCTGTACGCTGCTGACCGATCGGGGAATGACCGAGCTCGAAACGACTGTTGACCTGAAAAGCCTCACGCTGGACGGAGTGCGCTCATTCACCGATGCCGGACTGGCGTTAGTCGCGAAGCGGAATACCCTGGAAGAGTTGGATCTCGGTCGCACGGCCATCACTGACGCCGGGCTCGCGTCCCTCAAGAGCTTGCCGGGTTTGCGCGTGCTGCGTCTGACAGGAACGGGTCTTCGTGGCGACGGGTTGCAGCACCTCGCCGGTCTCGTCAAGTTGGAATCGCTGGATCTGGAACAAACCCGGCTGAAGGTTGAGTCTGTCGCTTTCCTCGGAGCACTGAAATCACTGCATTCTCTGTCGTTTCCTGCGGGAATGACCGGAGCCCTGGTATCGCCGTTGCGAGGCCTCGATCAATTGGAATCGCTTGGGCTGTGTGATTCCGAAATTGACGACGCGGGGCTGGAATGTGTGACTACCTTCCGCACATTGAAGAAGTTGCAACTTAACGGCGCCCTTATTACTGACCTGGGGCTGACGCATCTGAAGGGACTGACTCAACTCGAAGACTTGAACCTGACCGCCACTCAAGTCACCGATGCGGGACTGCTCCAACTCAAGCCCCTGGTGAGATTGAATCGGCTGTCGATTAGCGGCACGTCGATCACGCTCAAGGGAGTCGTGCGGTTGTTCGTGCTGGAGCAGCATCGATCGCTGGAAGACGCCATACGCGCACTGGGGCTGGGCGCGTTTGACGATGAAGGTCGGATCATTGCTCTTGATGTCGCCGGGACTGATTTTGACGACGAAGAGATGCAACACGTTGCTCAGCTCGGAACGCTGAAGGAGCTGCATCTTGCTGCCACGCAGGTAACCGACGCCGGCATGGTCCATGTCGCCAAGCTGGCGAATCTTGAACGGCTATACCTGGCGAAGTGTGCGATTTCCGACGCCGGGTTGGCGCATGTCGCCAAGTTGTCGAAGCTGCGGGCAATTAACCTTGACGGAACCAAAATAACCAGTGCTGGACTGGGGCACCTCGCGAGTTTGGAAGAACTCCGGTTGCTTTCGGTGACCGACGTCAAGCTGAAGCCAGCCATGGTGGACCAATTGAAAGTCCAGTTGCCGCGTTTGACTGTCTCGGATTACACGCCGGAATGACGACGAACTTTGGCTCTCAAACGAATCACAGTAGAGAGAAGATGAAGATGTCGAACAGCCGGAACAGATTGGCGAGGGGCGCCCACGATCCGGTGCGACGTGACTTGCTGCAGTTCATGGCATGGAGTGGGTTGGGGCTCAGAGCGACCGCCGGGCTGCGAGTCCAGCCGGCATCTGCCTCGCCCAGTGCTCACTGTCCGCGTATGGGCCAGGCGAAGGTGTGTATTCTAGTGTTTTTTGCGGATCACCGCCACAACACGAAATGTTCGACTCCAAGCCGCTCGCTGCTGTGGAAATCCAGGGAGAGCATCTTCGGCCGTTATGCCGCCCGTCGGGAATACGACTTCAGCGCGCCGCCGAGCCGAGTCTCGCACACAACATCGTTCAATCGGATGGTGTCCCGAAGCTCCGGTGGCGACTCACATGCCGGTGGTAGGAAATCCCGAGCCGAATGTGGCCGCTCGAAGTCAAACCACCTCTGAAACTCGCGGTTGATCAGATTGTGATGTCCGGGACTTACTACGACGAACTTGTCGAGTGGCCCCCATCGTTATAATCAGAATTGTGTTGCAGCGCCTGCAATCTTTCGACGATTTGATAGAATCGGAAATCGGTTGGAAACAATCGTGCTGGCAGGATATTTCTAATGATCTCAACCCTCTACAGATTTTTCCAGATGGACAGGCGCCGCATCAGGAATAGCATCGTGCCGGTTCGCGGCGTGGAATCGGGGATCGAGTCACTCGAAAAACGGTGGATGTGCAGCGCGGCACCGGTCAAGTACCCGCTGGATGTCCCTGTCTTTCACAGCCTGCCCGGAGCACCCATATCACTTTACATTGACCTGGACGGCGACTTCACTGAAACGTGGGCCGGTAGCGCGCATCCGGGATTGACACCCGCCTTTGATGTCGATGGAGATGCCTTAACATTCATCGACACCGAACTTCTGCTGATTCAACACATCTGGGAACGAGTGGCTGAGGCGTACTCGCCATTCAATATCAACGTGACCACTCAAGATCCGGGGCTCGATTTCGCCGAGCAAACCATGCGCATCGTAGTAGGTGGCGATGGGGCCTGGGCCGGGAGTTTCGGAGGGATCTCTGAACTCGATAGTTTTTCCGATCCCGCACGCGCTAATCTTTCCTGGGCCTTCATAAAAGGCGAAGTGATCGTGAGCCCGCTCACTGACGCGTTGCACGGTGCCTCTGAATCACCGGTGACGGTCACCGAACGAACTGTCGCCGAAATCATCGTCCACGAGGCTGGACACGCCTTTGGACTGAACCACCAGCGGACATTTAATCCAGACGGCAGCGTGCTATCGGAATACAATGGCGGCGATGAATTTCGAGCTCCCCACATGGGCGCAGGCGGCTTGGCTCGACGAACTCTCTGGTGGATCGGTCCAGCAATCTCGGCGGATACCCTTCAGGACGACCTGGCTGTCTTGACTCGCGACGTTAATGGGTTTGGCTATCGCCCTGATGAAGCGGGCGACACGATCGAAACCGCGTCACCGTTGACTCCATCGGTCGCTGGCCAAATTGCAACTGGTGTGATCGCCACGACGGACGACGTGGATGTGTACAGTTTCGCACAGGTGACATTCGGCCACGCATCGATTCGAGTCGCTGTAGCGGCCCGATCGGCGATGCTCGACGCGTCTATCACGATCCTTGACGAGCAGGGATCCGTTATCGCATTGCTCGATACCGAATCGTTGGGAGAAACCCTGACCGTCGCACTTCCCGCTGGACAGTTCTGTGTCGCGGTCAGCAGTCACGGAGACTATGGTGATATCGGCAGTTACATGCTGACCCTCTATGCTGACGTGCAACTTCCTGGCATCGAGCAGCTTAGTGAACCGAAGACGATGCGACCCGATCAAGTTGTGAAGCTCCGCATCACCCGAGCCACTGATTCCGACGGCCAGATCCAGTCGGTCCGCTTCTTTCTGGATTCCGACAGAGACGGACTTTTCAATCCGGCTTTCGACGCATTCCTGGGAGACGTTACGAAGTTCAACCGGAAGGGAACCGGGACCTTCAATCTGCATGCTGAAGCCTTCGGCCTCGGACGCACTACGGTCTTCGCCGTCCCGCGTGACAATCAGAATGCGGATGGGACGGCACTCACGACAATCATCAACATTCAGCCACCGTTGAGATTGACCGCGACGCCCAAGGTAGTCAACGACGAAGAAGCCATCCAGCTTGTCGCTGAGGATGTCATGATACTTGGCTCCACGGTCAGCGGCGTGACATTTTACCACGACGTCAACGGCAATGGCCGGATCGATCGACGCATCGACAAATTGGTGGGAACCGATGGCGACGGAGGCGATGGTTGGACCACGAATGTTTCGACCGCACAATTCCGTCCGGGGAACCATGATTTCATCGTTGTGGCCCACGCCGCCGACGGGCGGGTGCAACGGCCGGGTTTCACGACGGTGTTGGTCAACGCTCCGCCACGTATTTCATCGGTGACGATTACTGTCGATCCAGAATTTCTGATTCGAGTCTACATCGCGACGTTCGATGGACTGACAGACGTTGAGAGTGCAGTCCAGATGGTGCATCTCTACTTAGACACCAATGGCGACAATGAACTCGATGAGCAGGACGAGCTCCTCGGCACAACCGAGAATATCAGCGAAATGGAGGCGACGCTGCGCTTCGTGCCAGGACGTCTCCTAGAGGGAACCTATCACTTGTTCGCCGTCGCCGTGGACACCTTCGGTGGGCGAAGTACCCCCGCAACCACTACCGTAGACTTCAACTCACTCTGAAATCTGTGTAATTCCATCGAGATCAGTTCCTTTAGCTGAGCACTCAATTTCCGTTCGCCTCTGATCAGTCGCTGCCTATCTTTCGCCGTCACCGAGATCTGGGCCGGCAGCCGGGATCGGAGGATTCGGTTCTCCTCCTTCAGGTAGGCAACTTGCCGTGCCAGTTCCTGGCGAGTCGCTGACGCTAACAGGGCGATGACGCGCGACGCTGCGTCCGCGACGACAGCGCGGTGCATTGACGTGCTCGCGACCATCTGATCTGCAGTTCATTCTCCACGGTGTCCTGGTCTGTTTTCGCCCAGTTGCTGTCGAACCAAAGCAAATCAGAATATTCCTACCGCGCGAGCTGACCCCGGGCGATCACTGCCGCAAAACTGCGGCCAGCATCACCACGAAATTGAGCTTCACCTTGTGCGGGCCCTCCTCGATCTTGCTGAAGACCATGCGCAGCGCGATCGAGCATTGCGGATGCGTGGCGGGCATGTGCGCGGCGTTGATCGTGTCGAAGGTGCCGAGGATGTTCAGCTT
>CAMAVF010000371.1 GCA_945861445.1 Planctomicrobium piriforme
ACTCCTGCTGTCACTGCGGATGCGGTCTACGTGGCTTATGGGAATGCGGATATCGCCCGGTATTCGCACGATGGAAAGCTGGCCTGGGTGCGCCGTTATTTGAAGGACTTTGGCGATCCGAAGATGTCGTGGGGCTATTCCGTCAGTCCCCTGGTGGTCGATGACGCGATTGTGTTTCCGTGGGACCATCACACCGGTCCGTGCTATCTGATTGGTCTCGACAAGGGGACGGGCGCAGTGGCGTGGAAAAAGGACCGGCCGATTGGAACCGCCCATGCGACGCCGTTGTGCATCGAACATCACGGGCAACGGGATCTGCTGGTGCCCGGCAAAAATCGCCTGACCGCGTTCGACGCTAAGACTCACAACGAACTCTGGCAGTATGGTGAAGGGGAAGGTCCCTTCAACGGTGAGATCATTTCGAGCCCCGTCTATGCCGACGGCGTGGTGTACCTGCAGTTGTGGCGACAAAGTCCGATCCATGCGATTCGCCTGGCGGCGAATGGCAAGCCCCCTGAGCGGCTATGGGTCAGCAAGAACCCTGGTCCTGTCGAACCGTCGCTCCTCTACTATCGCGATCTGGTCTACTCGTTGATGGACAACGGAGTCCTGGTCTGCCTGGACGGCAAGACTGGCGTTGAGCACTATCGCGAACGTCTCGGGGGCAACTGCAACTCGTCACCGATTGCCAGCGACGCCCGGATCTATTTGAGCAACAACGACGGCACGACATTCGTCGTGCGGGCGGGAAACAAGTTCGAACTGCTGGCGACCAACAATCTCGGCGAACGAATCACGGCATCGCCGGCGATTTCCGGAAATGACCTGATCTATCGGACCGATTCGCACTTGTATCGCATTGGACTCAACGTAGAAGCGCCAAGATAATCCGATAGGGGTAGGCAGGATTGATTGATTTCAATCCCCATTCCCTCCGAACCGTACGGGCGGTTCTCCCGCATACGGCTCTCCGGTTAGTTGTTTCCCGCGAGGGATTGGCGAAGACGGATGAGGGCTGCTTCCAGGCTGAAGAGTCCACGATCCTCGACACCTCCGCTGACCCTTTGGGAGGGGTTGGTTCTGTGTGACCGATCTGGCTGTTCCGAGCGGGATTTCTCTGCTTATCCGGTTTGATCTTCCGACCATTCCGCCTCCAACCAGGGAACGAGTCCGAAAGACTTAGCGGCTCGGCAGGAGCCTCGCCCTCCCATTAGACCGACTTGCAGTCTCAACCGGGATCTCTATTCTAGCTAACTGACACATTACCGAAGTGCAGATTTCTCCTTGAAGTACCCGCACCCAACATGAGCATCTATGCCGACTGGGGCTTGCGCCCGATTATCAATGCCTCCGGTGCCGTCACCCGTCTGGGAGGAGCTCCCATGCCACCGGCGGTACTCGACGCCTTTCGCAACGCTTCCCAGGAATGCGTGCCGCTCGACGTGCTGCAAGGCTTGGCCTCGCGCGAAATCACCCTGCACACGGGTGCGGAAGCGGGTTGCGTGACGAGTGGAGCTGCTGCGGCTTTGCTGTTGGGGACCGCTGCCATGCTGACCGGTCATGACCTTGGTCGGATGGAACGACTGCCGGATTGTACGGGGTTTCCCCATGAATTCGTGGTCGCTCGCGAGCATCGAAACGGTTATGACCACGCTGTCCGCACGGCGGGAGCCCGATTTGTGGAGGTCGGCTTTCACGAACCGATCTCCGGGGCGGGTGTCCGTCGGGTCGAGGCTTGGGAGTACGGGGCCGCCTGTGGACCGCAGACGGCGGGCATCCTGTATGTCTATCAGTCGAGCGCCCATCCACCGTTGAAAGACGTGGTGGAAGTCGCACATGACAAAGGTCTGCCAGTTCTCGTCGATGCGGCGGGGCAATTGCCGCCGAGATCCAATCTGCAAGACATCCTGGCCACTGGGGCCGATCTCGTATGCTTCAGCGGTGGGAAGGCGATTCGCGGCCCCCAGGCCACGGGACTACTCTGTGGTCGGCGCGACCTGATTGCGGCTGCCGCGATCCAGATGCTCGACATGGACGACTATTTCGAGCTGTGGAATCCGCCCCCGGAGTTGATCGATAAGACAAAGTTCCGCGGACTTCCACGACACGGCATTGGCCGCACACTCAAGGTTTCCAAAGAACAGATCATGGCCGTTCTGACGGCGCTGCGGCTGTTTGCCAGCGGTGCGTACGACGCCGAGATAGCCGGCCATCACCAATCGCTGCAGCAACTGGCCGCCGCCTTAATCGGACTTCCGGCGAAGTGTCGGCTGATCGAATCGGCGGATCAACAAAGCCTGCCCTGGTTGGAAATCACACTGGATGAGGCAACCCTGGGTCGCTCGGCATTTGAGGTTTGCCGGAGTCTACGGAATGGGTCTCCGGGCGTTTACGTGGGCCATTGGGGTCTCGAACAGAGACAGCTTATTGTGAATCCGTTACATCTAAACAGCGCCGATTACGCAGTCCTGACCCGGCGACTGTCCGAGGAATTGCAACCGCGTGTCGTGGCTTAACGTCTCGCCATCACGAAGTGATGAGCGTTCCCAGGCGAGCGTCCGGCGTGAGCCGGATGGTTGTTGGCGACTTGCATCAATCATGGGAACGTGGTTGTCTTGGACAGGTTGCGATTGTCTCGCCATTTGGGATAGACCGTTAACATCATTCGCATCTCGCTAAAAACCATCCGGCTTACGCCGGACGCTCGCCTACGAAGAGGCGGTCACTTTGTGACCGGCCATTGGGGACAGTCAATATGCCCCGGCGTGGCGTCCTGACCGAGCATCTCCTGCCGTATCGAACAGACCACTGGGGTCGATCCGGATCACGCTGGGAGCCCATAATGCGCCGGATGGGCGCACCTTGTGGCCGAGTTTTTCCAGGGCGGCAATCGTGGCCGGTGGGGCGTCGGAATGGATCAGCAGACTGCCCAGTTGCGGCGGTGTCTGGCGGAAAGAACCGAGATGATGATTGGTTCCGAAGCGGACCGACTTCATCGATTCTCCCGCCTTGAGGCCGAAATCGATGTGATTGAGGACCGCCTGGATTCCCGCCTGGTCCTGGCCATCTCCCCCCGCCACGCTGACTCCCAGCACCGGCTTGCCCTCTTTGAGGACCAGCGTCGGCGTCAAGGTGATACGCGGCCGCTTACCGGGAGCGATGCAGTTCGGATGACCGGCCCAGATGTTGAAGCTCTGGAGCCGCGTCCCCAGCCAGATGCCTGTTTCACCCGCCTGCACACCACTCCACCCGCTGGGCGTGGCAACCACCATATTGCCAAGCCGGTCGGCGGTGACGCAGGTGGTCGTGTCGCGTACTGGTCCCGCCAAACCAGCTCGCGTTTCTTTCTCCGACAGCAGTGCCTGACTGCGTCGCGGGTCGCCGGGCCGTTGCAGCAAGGAAGCTTGTTTCAGATCGATCAGTGGCCGGCGCAGGTTCGCATACGACGACGATAACATCACGTCGATCGGTACGTCGACAAACAACGGATCGGCATAATACGTATCGCGGTCGGCTAGCGCCAGCTTCATCGCTTCCAGCACGACATGAATGGTCTCGGGCTGGTTATGACCCAGCTTGGCGAGATCAAACCCCTCCAATAGTCCCAGAGTCTGCAGCAAGTACGCCCCTTGCGTCCAGACTCCGCACTTGTAAACGTCGTGGCCGCGATATTTGAGGTGTAAGGGTTCTTCGACGCGAGTTACATGCGTGGCGAGGTCTTCCGCCCGAATCAAACCGCCATTTTTCTCGCACCATTGCGCAAGTTCCTTGGCGAGAGGTCCACGATAGAAATAGTCCGCAGCCAGGCGAAGACCGCGACTGCGGTCTCCCCCACCCTGACTCTCGGCCTCGATCAACCGTCGCAACGATCGGGCCAGCAATGGATGCCAGGCGACCTGCCCGCGATCCAATAATCTCAGCGTTGGAATGGACACGTCCGCCAGCCGCAGGGTTCCATAGCGGTCCAGTAAAGTGAGGATCGCATCGAAGGAAGCCGGGACTGCCGCGGACTCAACGCCCGTCGCGGGGATGCCCCCCTTTTTCTCAAAATACTCACGCGTCGCGAGGCGGGGAGCAACACCTTGTCCCGACAACACTTCGACGACCTGGCGCTTCGAATCATAGATCAGGATCGGAACTTCACCACCAAAACAGTATCCGCTGGAATCTGTGACACTCAGGGCCAGTAAAGTCGCCGCGGCAGAATCGGCTGCATTACCCCCCTGTTTCAAAACCTCCAGCCCGGCCGCGACAGCCTCGGCACCGCCGGCACTGACCGCTCCCTGCTTGCCTTGCCCCTCGGATCCCGGCAATGGCTCCGCGGCACCCGCAGGGTTCAGCACGAACAAGAACGAACCAATCAGCGAACACCATAGGCTGGAAAGAAGTTGCTGGCGCATAGGCTCGGTCTCTCGAGGGGATGATCTGCAGACAGAATAAACCAATCATAAGAGCCCGCTGATGTACTTGCCAGCGTTCTGGAAATCGGAGTGGCCCGGTCCTTTGTCCTTTGTCATTTGTCCTTTGTCCTTTGTCATTGGTCATTCGGCGTATCCCCCTTTTTAGACATTAGACATTAGTCATTCCTCATGGTCTTCCCTGAATAATTCTCCAATACAGCCGTTCCGGGATGGCCCTGAATGTTGGTAATGAATAGACTGGAATTGCGAACTGTTGATGCGTCGTTACTCCTGATACAGTCCGTAGTTTGACGCTTCTGGAATAATGACGTCTGTCGTGTGAGCCCTGACAAAACCGGTTGTGGGAATCTCGGATCCGTGCCCTTTCGCACGATTCTGAATGACGCAGAGGTTTTGTCAGCATCTTCATCAATAGGAAGAAGCTGAGCATGCCGTGTACTCTGCCACGTTGGATAAGCCTGATTGGATTGATCACTGTCGGCGTGGGAATCGGAACGAGTGGCCTGCCACTGCACGCTGCTGAAGAGGCAGCCAAGCCAGCCGCGGTGCCGGACATGCCGCTGGATAAATCGGTCGAGCAACTCGCGGAATCGGCTCGCAAGTCGGTCGTCGTGATTTCGGTCTCCGGGCGGGATGGCAAGCAGCAGGGGATTGGTTCGGGTTTCGTCATTTCGGAAGACGGACTAATCGCCACCAACGCCCACGTCATCGGTGAAGGGCGACCGATTTCGGTGCAGTTTCACGATGGCAAGCAAGTTCCCATCACCAGCGTTCATGCGACGCAGCGGGCTGCCGACCTGGCGATTATCAAAGTGGATCTGAAGGGGCTGCCGGTTCTGGAACTCGGTGATGCTACTACATTGAAACAGGGACAGGGTGTCGTCGCCATCGGCAATCCGCACGGTTTGAAGCACAGCATTGTCAGCGGTGTGGTCTCCGGGACGCGTGAGATCGAAGGCCGCAACATGATCCAACTGGCAATGCCGATCGAACCGGGCAACAGCGGCGGCCCGCTGCTCGACCTGCAAGGCCGCGTGCGCGGCATCATCACCATGAAATCCCTGGTCACCAATAACCTGGGCTTTGCGGTGATGGTCAATGCCTTGAAACCATTGTTGGAAAAGCCAAATCCCATCTCGATGGATCGCTGGTTGACGATTGGCACTCTGGATGCCAAGGAATGGACGCCGTTGTTCGGTGCTCGCTGGCGTCAACGGTCGGGGCGCATCATGGTCGATGGCCTGGGCAGCGGATTCGGTGGCCGGTCGCTGTGCCTGTCGGAAATGTCCGTCCCCGAAATTCCCTACGAGATCCAGACGCAGGTCAAGCTGGGTGACGAATCGGGGGCTGCGGGAATCGTGTTTCATTCCGACGGCGGCGATCAGCACTACGGTTTCTATCCCAGTGCCGGCAAACTGAAAATTAGCCGGTTCGATGGACCTGACGTCTTCTCCTGGAACGTCATTCAGGAAAAGCCCAGCCCCGCGTATCGCAAAGGGGAATGGAACCTGTTGAAAGTCCGTGTCGAGAAGGACCGGATGATCTGTTTCGTGAATGACGAGCGGGTCTTTGAATCCACCGACACGCGCCTGGCGGGGGGCAAGTTCGGCCTGGCCAAGTTCCGTGAGACGACCGCCGAATTCAAGGGCTTCCGGGTCGGCAAGGATCTCCCCCGCATCACGCCCGATCCTGCCGAAGCGGAAATCATTAAGAAACTCGTCGCGGACATCGCTCCGACCGGTGGATTGGCTCCCAAGGTGGTCCAGGAATTGGTGCCACGCGGGGACACCGCGGTGAACGTGCTGCGCCAGCAAGCGCGGCGGCTGGAACTGCAAGCACTGCAGTTGAAGCGGCTCGCGGACATTGTGCATGAACAACGCGGACGCAGCGAACTGGTGCAGTTGATGCAGCGAAAGGAAGACGAAATCGATCTCTTCCGCGCGGTGTTACTCGTGGCCTGGATAGACAACGGCGACCTGGACATGAGTTCGTCGCAGCAGCAACTCGACCGCCTGGCCCGCCAACTGGCCGAGAGTATTCCCAAGGACGCGACGCCGGACGTCAAACGACAAACTTTGAACAAGTTCTTATTCGAGGACAATGGTTTCCACGGCAGCCGCGGGGATTACTACAACAAGTCCAACAGCTACATCAATGAAGTGCTGGATGACCGCGAAGGGCTGCCGATTACGTTGTCGGTGCTCTATCTGGAATTGGCGCGACGGATTGGGCTGGATGTGGTGGGGATTGGCATGCCGAGCCATTTCGTCGTCGAGCAACTTCCCGCGACACAACCACGGCAGTTTATCGACGTCTTCGAAGCCGGCAAGATCCTGACACGCGCGGACGCCGACGAGTTGGTCAAGAAGAATACCGACCGGCCACTGCAGGAAGCGGAACTCGAACCAGTCAGTAAAAAGAAGATCGTCTCCAGAATTATTCAAAATCTCTTGGGATTGGCACGCGATGCGGAAGACGCCCCGGCGATGCTGCGCTACATCGAAACCTTGGTCGAGCTGGACCCGACGGCCCCTCAACAACGCTGGTTGCGCGCCGTGTTCCGCTTCGAACTGGGGATGCTCGACGACGCCTTGATTGACATCAACTGGCTCCTGCAGACGACACCGGAAGGAGTGGATCTGAGCCGGGTGAAAGAACTGCAGCAGTTGATCGAACGCCGCCAACACGAGGGGAACTAGCCTGGATTATTCATCGGTGGTCGCAAATTCGCCAGCTTGGTACCTGGTGTGTGTTCCCCCTTTCGATGAAGTGGTTCAGCGCACACCTTCCCCCTCCCCAAGTGCCAGATCTGTGATGTCGGGTCCCGATGAATAAAGTCTTCC
>CAMAVF010000372.1 GCA_945861445.1 Planctomicrobium piriforme
AAAAATGTGACGACAGAAAGATGGTGGTCATTCGATTGACTGAATGGAACGGTCTCTATTTTTTTCTGTCGTCACATTTTTCTGTCAGTTCAACTCCGCGCCCTCGCCGCTGGCTCGGGGTTAAACGATTTGCGGGGGAAAAGAAAAAACTCCCCGGCTAAGGGGAGTTCTCTAAGTTGCGGGGGCAGGATTTGAACCTACGACCATCAACCGAGCATGTCTGCCCCAAGGCAGACAGCGCAGGGCGATAGTCTTCAAAAGAAAAAACTCCCCGGTGATGGGGAGTTCTTTCTTCAAATTGCGGGGGCAGGATTTGAACCTACGACCTCGAGGTTATGAGCCTCGCGAGCTACCGGGCTGCTCCACCCCGCGAGACGATTATAGCGGGGTGCAGTCTCAGGGGAAGTCACTTGGCTCCGTTTTTCCTGAGACTTGGCAAATGGCACCGGAATCTCCGGACGATCGATACAAAATGCGGATGCGCCCCTCGATTGAAACGATGTTCTATGGAGCGCGGTGCGTGGAGGTGATCGATCCGTTTGGGAATCGATTGAAGTTTAATGAGAGAGTGCGGGGTTGAGGCAGGAGTGCGGCGTCCCGTGCGCATTAGCAGGCTATGACGCTCGCTGAGCCCCTCACCCCCAGCCCCTCTCCCCGGAGTACCGAGGCGAGACAGTTATCGGTTCTTCGATCTCTGTCGCCAACGACCATTGGGCATACGCCCGACGCGCGCCTCAACACGTCACCGGTCGATTTCGCCCATCACGATGTCGAGGGAGCCGACGATGGCGGGGATGTCGGCGATCAGGCAGCCCTGGCACAGTTCTGAGGTGACGGACAGATTGCAGAAGCACGAGCTTTTGGCGCGGGCTCGCAGCGGTTTGTCTTCGCCGTTGCCGACGATGTAGAAACCCATCTGACCGCGCGGGCATTCGGTTTCCAGATACGCTTCCGCTACGGGCAGCTTGGTGGTCATCTTGTAGGGGACGCGATAGGTGCCCTCGGCCTTGGCGTATTTTTGAATGCCCTGGCGGATCAACTTGATCGACTGCACGACTTCCATCATCCGGACATAGAAGCGGCACCAGTTGTCGCCGAGAATCGCTTCCGGGGGGGCCTTCTTGAACGGGGCGACGGGGATTTCGAAGTCGTAGCCCGCGTACATCCGCGTGTAGATTTTCTCGCCGTCCCGTCGCAGGTCATGATCGACGCCGCTGCCACGCAGGACCGGGCCCGTGCAGCCGTAGGAGATGGCTTTTTCTCGCGATAAGACACCGATGGCGGCCGTGCGCTTGATGAAGATGGCGTTTTCGGTCAGCAGCGTGTGGTATTCGAGGATGCGCGGTTCCAGCCAGCTCAGGAACATCTCGAGCGCTTCCAGCCACGAGAGTTTTAGATTGGGGCTGCGACGGGTCAGAGCGGCCAGTCCGGAGGGGATGGTGATCGAATTGGGGACGTCGTGGGTCAGGCCGCCGATGGTGATGTAGCTGTAGGTCAGGCGGGCCCCGCACGCTTCTTCAAACAGGTCGAGGATGATTTCGCGTTCGCGGAAGGCGTAGAGGAACGGGCTGAAGCTGCCGAGGTCCAGGCCGTAGGCGCCCATGCCGACGAGGTGGCTGGCGATGCGGTTTAACTCGGCGATGATGACGCGCAAGGTCATCGCTTTTTCGGGGACTTCCATGCCGACGAGTTTTTCGACGGCCAGCGCGAGACCCAGATTCATGTTCATGCCGGCCAGATAGTCCATCCGGTCGGTGTAGGGAATCCACTGCGGAGTGGAAAGGTTCTCGCCGATCTTTTCGGCGCAGCGGTGCAGATAGCCGATGTGCGGGGTCACTTCGTAGATCACTTCGCCGTCGGTGCGGAGGAGCAGCCGGAGCACGCCGTGGGTGCTGGGGTGCTGCGGGCCCATGTTGACGAGCATTTCGTCCGTGCGGACGTCGAACTCAATGACCCGAGGATCTTCCAAAGTGATGCTCATGACACTCTCTGTCGTTGACTGTTGCTGCTTTGCGTGTGGATGTTATTGGTCTTGGCGTCTCTGGTTGATCGTGCCCCTCACCCCCCAGCCCCTCTCCCCGGCGTACCGAAGCGAGGGGAGAAAACTCATTCGCGGGGCGGGCTTAGACTGTTGGCTACTGTCCGCGGATGCCGTGGTATTCGAGCGGGAAGGCGTAGTCCTTCCGCAGGGCGTGCCCTTCCCAGTCTTCGGGGCACAGGATACGTCGCAGGTTGGGGTGGTTCGTGAAGGTGATGCCCATCAAATCGTAGGCTTCACGCTCGTGCCATTCGGCAATCAACCACACCTTGGAAACCGAAGGGATTTCGGGCAATTCCCCCGCCTGGTCATTCTTCCATCGCGGTGATTTGACCTTGACCTTGAGGTGATGCTTGAGGCTGTAGCTGTAGAGGTGATAGACGACTTCGAGGTGCGGTTGATGGGCGAACTTCGCCGCCTTCTTGGCATCAGGTTCGAAGTAGTCAACGCCGCACAAGTCGTTCAAAGCGTCAAATTGCAGGGCGGGGTCGTCACGCAGGTAGGTGGCGACTTCCACGATGGCCGCGGGCGCGACTTCGACCCAGGGATCGAGTGCGGTCACATTGGCACCGGTGATCTGGTCGCCAAACTGGCGGACCAACTGTTGATGAATGTCGGCAGGCGACATGTTGTCCTTCTTTGATCGTTTCAGCGTTACGATGCGGAATCACTGGGATTGGGAGGGTGAGGCTCCTGCCGAACCGCAGGCGTCTATCGGGCGCCGAAAGACTACGCGGTTCGGCAGGAGCCTCACCCTCCCATCGACTCGAATCACGAACTCAGCTCTAATTTCCTGATAAATCCTTCACGGCATTGCGGATCTTGCCAACAATTCGTGCGGGGTGACTTAAATCCTGAGTGTGGCTTCGACGGCAGCCTCGCGGCGTTGTTGAGCTTCCTGCGCCATGGCTCGGACCCAGTCGAGATCTCCCCGTTTCCAGACATAGGCAAAACCGACGAGCAGCACGCCAAAAAAGACCAGGATATCGAACAGGCCGGTAACACCCAGGCGGTAAGCGGTCTCCGCACTAATGACTTGGTCCCACGGCAGCGAACCGGCGGGGACGTTCAACATGCGTTCCGAAATCTGCGTGCGTGCGGCATCGATCAGGCGGTGATCGGCAAGCTGCATGGCGCCGCCATAGACCATGGCCCACGGGAAGAAGAACGCGACTTCGACATCGAAAATGATGAACAGCAGGGCGACGACGTAAAATCGCAGGTCGAACTGCACATAGCTGGACCCGATGGCCGGTTCACCGCATTCGTAAGCGGCCAGTTTTTCGGCATTCGGTGCCGCCGGACGGACCAGCCAGCCCAGCAACAGGGGCGCCAGCAGGAAGACAATCCCGACGACAGTGAAGAGTAAAAAATGGCCGACTAAGTCCGTCATGAAGTTTCCAATTCACCATTTTAAATTGCGGTCGGGTCGATGCTGTCATCCGCTCCTGCGGGAGAGGTCCCCGCCATCAGCGATTGCCGCCCCATGAATCCCGCATTCACCTCGTGCCAGAACGCCACTTCCGATTCACCCTGCATCCAGCACAGGCAGACTTCTCGGCCGTCAATCAGGCCCGGGAAGTCGACCAGTCCCTTGGACAGATCTTTTAACTCGACGCCCAGCGCCTCCAACTCGGCAATGAAGCCCTGCAGCTTCTCGGCATCGCGATCGAGATCGATCTCCATTTGAGCCAACTCTTCGTTGAACTCCGCAGGCATGCTGCCGCGTAAGGCCGAGTTGCGACGCTTCACGGCTTGCAGCCGGTCGCTCCGGGCATGCAAGTCGGCATGAAACGACACGATATCGCCGACGATCGAACGGACCAGCGGTAACGCGTGGTTCGCTTCTTCGACGCTGAAGTATTTCTTGAGGTTGGCCACGGTTTGGATCGCTCCTCAACCTGTCTTGACCCGACCCTGGAATTCAAATTGCCCCGGAGTTTTCAAACACCCAGTGGCACCATTTGGAAGCTCGATCGCAGAACTTCCGCTATCACACGCTGTCGACCGACACTCTATCTTAAACGACGGGCAAATCAGGAGCTAGCGACGATTCAACCCCGTGAAAGTCTACTGTCTATTACTGTCTATTGTTGATTCTGGTGATTGATCATTGAGCAGCGGGCTCAAACGGACTGGGCTCACCTTTGACCCAGACTGGCTGATAGAGCACCTTTGATTCGGCCACCGCTGTCGGATTCAGGGTGGCTTGTCCCCAGGCGACCGGCAGCG
Organism: Planctomicrobium piriforme; assembly: GCA_945861445.1. GTDB lineage: Bacteria > Planctomycetota > Planctomycetia > Planctomycetales > Planctomycetaceae > JAKFVC01. The sequence goes on from CAMAVF010000372.1 coordinate 4,271, forward strand.
GCAATTTCGCATAGTCCACGATGCACCCGTCCCGACTGTAGCAACTGAGGTCGTAGTTCGAACCCATAAAGATACAGTCCACTGGGCACGGTTCGACGCACAACGCGCAGAACATGCACTTGGTATAGTCGATGGTGAACCCATCGACTCGGAAGCCCTTGCCGACCGGGCTTTTTTGCTTATCGATGTAGATGCAGTCGACCGGGCAGGCGACGGCGCACTTTTCGCAGCCGATGCAGGTCGTCAGATCGAACCGGTGAAATCCACGGTAACGCGGTTTCACGGGGACCGGAACTTCCGGATATTCGTAGACTTCGGTGAATGTTTTGCGGCTGTAAGTCTTCTGGGCGGTGATCAATGTCACCCACAAACCGGTGACGACTGTGTACACAGCGACCCAGATGTTGCGGCACCATTCCGCCAAGCCCCGCAACGCGTTCCAAATCCAAGACCCCATGTTATCCTCAAGTTCGCCAACTGGCCGTAAGTGGCTTGGTCTGCGGCGATCAAACATCGCGCAACCTCTTCCAGGACGTGGCGGTGAAAAAATTATAAGCGTCTCGACTTGAGTCGCAAGGGACACGGCGCACCAAATCATCGGCCGCCAATAATTCTCCCGAGACCCCCAGTGCCAGAATCCCAGCGGTGCCTGCTGGCCTGGTTGTTTTCGCGAAGAATGTTCCGAATTTCCGCGAGAGGCGATACCGGCGGTTAACAAAACTGCAAGGTTGATACGGGCAGTTCCCAGCTGTGGGAATTCCGCGCGGCTGGTCTGAAGGGCGTGGGGATGCGATCTTAAGGTGATAAAAACCAAGGGACCTCAAGGACAGAAGGGACGCCAGGGACAGAAAGTACATCCCTGTGTCACTGCGGTTGCTGGAATAAGTCCCTGTGGTCCTATCTGTCCTTTAGGTCCCTTTCTGCTGCTGTCCAGTGTGGGCTGGCCTTTTGGGATTCTGCGTTAAATACGCAAGGTGCGGCTTCATGACAAGACGTGATCACTTCACGGCATGGGAAATTTCCGCGACCAATTTCCAGCCAATTCGGCAGCGCAGAACGCAATGCAACCTGTTGTAGTAAAAAATCTTACGTTGATTCAAGGCATCTCCGTTAGAATCGAAATGTTGAGAATAATCGTTACAGATTCTCAACTTCAGCGACCGATATAACCGCTAGAGCCGTTCTGTGCGGAGTTTCCGTGTGTTTCGCTGTTAACCCGGCGGACCACTGGATTCTGTCGCGGAGATCGGCTGGCTGAGGAAGTTTGGAATGAAACTCCTTCGGTTGAAGTTCATGTGAGTGCGTCACATCGGCAGGCTGTAAATCAAGGACACTTCGATGCGGATTCCTAACAAAGTGGTCTGTCTGTGGAGCTGCTTGACGGCGTTCACGTTCATCCACACCGCAGTCGCACAGGATTACTCAGCCGTACCGCTCTCCGGAGCGGGGGTGGCGGGTGATGTGGCCACTGCGGACTACGCGGGCAGTTCGATACTCGAAGATGCCAGCGACGACGCGATGTACGATGAGGGATACGCTCCAGCGGGCTACGAGGGTGGTGGCTATCCGGACGGATCCTACGTCGATCCGGCTCAGGGATACTACCCTCAGCCGCTGACGCAGGGGTATCCGCAGCAGATGATGCCGCCGCCGAACACCAATTACTGGCCCGAGGTTTCGCCGTTTGCGGAACCGATCATGGATAAAACCTATCGCCAAAACGGCATTTGGATGCACGAAGGGGTGACGGGCGAGCGAAAATACATGTTCAGTGCGGAGTATATGAAGGTCGGATTCAACCGGCCGGGTACTGATCGGATCGGTGATCCGAGTGTGTATCCGTTGATCCGGGGTCCCTTGTTTGCTCAGCCCGTGACTGCTGGAGTCTTCGCCAATGGGAGCGACCTGACCAGCGACGGCACGCGAGCCAAATTCCTGATTCAGAACCCCGATTCTTCCAGCCTGGAAATGAGTGCCTTCTGGGTGGCCGAGGGGAAGCAGATCTTCCAGCCGTTGCCGCCGCGGAAGCTGACCAATCCCCAAAACCCGATTAACGAACGTGGATTTGTCGGTTTGAACGATGGGGGTTTCGGAACCCGGCTCCATTTTGACAGAGATTTCAAGCTGACCTACAAGGCCCAGTCGTGGGGCAGCGATATCTTGTGGACGACGATGCCTGCGTTCGAAACCTTGGGCTTTAAAGTGCGACCATTGTTTGGTGTGAAATATTTAACGATTCGCGAGCAGTTCGATCTGTATGGCGTGAACAGCGCGATTGGCAATATCTTCGGCAACCAGCCTTACATCACGACGCTGACATCGCAGACCCGGTCGAACTTGCTGGGCCCCCAGGCGGGGATTCGGTACGAAGTGGGCGGGAACGTATTCACCTTGTCTGGCCAGACCGGGTTGGCCGTCATGGCGAATCATGAAACGATTCAACTGTACGGCAACAATATGCTGGACGGGGTCGGGCAACCGATTCCCATCCCCACACCGTCCAATCCCAAGCCGAACATTTTTCGTGACGCCCAGGCTCATACTCATATTTCGCCGATCTTCCTGCAGGACTTTTACTTCAAGGGAAAAGTTTTCAAGGCCCTGCCGATCTTCAATGACATTGCGTTCTTCGCGAACGCAGACATGTTGATCGGTTACAACTTTGTCCTGGTGGGCAACGTGGCTCGGCCGACAAAGCTGATCGACTGGCGAGTCGACTCGCCGCGGATCGACTTGTCACACAGCCGGTGGTACATGCAGGCAGTCACCTGGGGCATGCAGTGGCAGTTCTAGGAATCGACTCGGTCGCGGGCGAAATCAGAAATCAAAACCAATCACCCGGCAGCCCCAGCGGCGGCCGGGTGATTGGCGTTTTGCGTGTTGATGGGGGTCGGGCCTGCGATTTTTGGAAATTGGCCGATGCAACGCTGACCTGCAATGCCGACTGACAATGGCCAATTTCGAAACATCGCAGGCCCGACCC
>CAMAVF010000373.1 GCA_945861445.1 Planctomicrobium piriforme
GTGACTTGCAGAAACTTGCCATTCGCTCCCACGGTGAAGACGCGCGGCAGCGGTCCCCCCGGTTGCGGAGCCAGTTGGACTGGAGCGCCCGGCACGAAGATTCCCGGAGGCAGCTCGGACGGAAAATGCCGCCAACGCTCACCATGTCCGATGAAGAACTGCAGTTGCCCCGCGGAATCAATCTGGGCTGCACACAGGGTGTTCTTGCCCAGCGGCAAGGTTCCGACATGCAATGGACCGCCAGGGATGAATGTCCCGCCCGCCAGTGGTCCACCGGCTGCTGTGCGGATCTGCATCCGGCTGAGGCTCCAGGTCACAGTCCCCCCCGCGATCCGGCCGACTTGCATGCTGCCAGTGCCGCTGACGGGCCAACGCAGATACTGCGTCGCTGCAGCCGAAAAGAAGCCTTGAAACACGCCGTCAGGGGTATCGAGATCAGGCCGTCGCTGATACACGAACCGGCGGCCGGCGGCATCAGTAATCACCAGATCGGTGCCGATGATTCCTGCGGTAGAAGCCGCGGCGGGGTCGGCGGGATTCTCCAGAATGAAATCCTGGGCAGAAGCCGTCGCCGTGAGACAGCAGACGACGCCGACCACGAGCAGCAGGCGAATGGGAAGCATGGACCGGTCCTCGCAACGGTGTTGAAAAGGTCTCTTGTCACAGCCCACATGCGTCATTGTCGCAAACGCCAAGTGCTTCGCAAGGTCACTGCCGAATTCGTCGCCTTGCTCACGGAAGCACGCGAGGATGAGGCTCCTTCCGAACCGCGTGGTCTTGCGGCATCTGATAAACCTCCGCGGCTCGGCAGGAGCCTCGCCCTCCCGTCGGCTCGCAAGTATTTCCCGGAAAATGCGGCGAATCTGAATGTTCAGATGCAGCGATGATTGGCAAACAAGCTGCCGGTTGGGAAAATAATGACTTACCAAACGCGAAGAGCACCGTTTTCCGCTAAGATGGCGGTTCCAGCGAAGGATCCCCAGCTACCTGTCTGGCTTTGGGATCGAGGAAGTCATGTCACGGGGAGAATATATCGGATGCCCGCAGCCAGAAATGGAGTTTCAGAGTTGCACGGTTTGTATTCCAAACTGCGCACCGTTCAAAACCAATTGCAGTCCGCGCCGCGCCAAATGCAGGCTCGACAACAAATCACGGCCGGCAAACAGGCCGAGATTGACGCGACCAAGGAAAAAATTAAAAAGCTGAAATTATCAGCCGACCAAAGCAACTTGCAGGTGAAGACGAACGAAGCCAAAGTCCTGGGACTGAAGGTCAAGCTCAATCAGGCCGTTTCCAACCGCGAGTTTGATGCACTGCGTTCGCAGGTGGAAGCCGACGAAATGGCGAACAGCGTACTCGAAGATGAGATTCTGGCAGCCTATGAGAAACTCGATCGGATGAAGGAAGAGTTGACGCAATTCGAAACAGAACTGGTCGCCCTCAAGGCCGCCGAGACCAAGTTGGCCCAGGAATTGGCTGCCGCCGAAGCTGGACTGAAGGCGAAGGCCGCCGAATACCAACGCTTCATCAAAGAGGCGGAAACCGTGATTCCCGGCGAAATTGAGTTGGCCTATCGCCGCATGGTGCAACAGCAGGGTCCAGACGCATTTGCCGCAGTGGAAGGCAATCAATGCCAGAACTGCTTCGTCACCCTGCCGCCCCAGACGCTGGTGGAGTTGAAGTCCGGCAAGATCATGTTCTGCAAATCGTGCAGCAAGCTGATGCACCTGGCCCCGCGCGAGGACCGGGACTAATTTCACTGCAGGTAAATGAACTCATTCGCCGCCAGGACCACCTGGCACAGACTGGCCCAGGCGCGTTTGTCGCGGCTGGCTGGATCGGAATCGGTTGACTGCAACGCCTTGGCAATTTCCAGAACGAAGGACTGCGATTGCTCGACCTCTGCGGGAGTCGCACTGCGGCCATAGGCCAGCAGATACAGTTGCTCAATCCGTTTGGCATCGTCGGCAGGCGATTGTGTCAGCAACCGTGCTGCGAGATCAGCACTGGCGGAAGCCACGAGCTGGCTATTCATCATCAGCAAAGCCTGGGGCGCCACCGTCGTCGTCGTGCGGTCGCCGGTGGGGATCGCGGCATCGGGATAGTCCAGAAGCTGGAACACGTCGTAAACATTGTTGCGGACAACCGGCATATAGATCGATCGCCGCGGACTCGAATAATCGGTCAAGTCCTTCGAGGTATGATCGAAAAAGTAGGCCCGATTCTTCACGTTCAACAATGAACCTCCCAACGTGCGGTCCAGCTTCCCGCTGACGGCCAGCATCGCGTCGCGAATCTCTTCCGCTTCGAGCCGTTGAATCGTGGCGCGGCCGTACAACAGATTTTCGGGATCGCGTTCCACTGTGGCCGGATCAACGTGGCTGCCCAGTTGATAGGTGCTCGACAACATGATCACCCGGTGCAGTTGCTTGATCGACCAGCCTTGCTCCATAAATCGTTGAGCCAGCCAGTCCAGCAGTTCGGGATGAGTTGCCGGTTCGCCCAGCAACCCGAAGTTGTCGGTCGTGCGCACCAGTCCCTTTCCAAAATGCCAGCGCCAGACGCGATTGACCAGCACCCGGCTGGTCAACGGATGACGCTTTTCGATCAACGACTGAGCCAGCTCCAGACGTCCGCTACTCTGCGATGTGAATTGACGGGGCTCTGGACGCTCCAGTACCGCTGGCACATGCCGCGCGACGACGTCTCCCAACTTCAGCGGATTGCCGCGAATATGAATCGCCACGTCGGCCACGGCATCGTCCCGTACCCCCATGGCTGACGGCATTTCCGGTGCGGATTTTTCCAACTTGACCAGTTCGTCTCGCAACCGTTTGAGTTCCGCTTTAGTCTCCTCAGGATAGAGCGGTTCCAGCTTGTCGGGCAGCTTCTCGCCCTTCGTGTTCGCTTCTTTGACCTTCAAATCAGCGGCAGCAGTCAGCTTCTGAATCGCCTCCTTCGCGGCGGCCAGTTGGGCATCAAACGCGGTCTTCAGAGCGAGAGCCGCGGGGGTCGGCACCGGATTCTCATGCCACTTGGCGACCTTCCGGAAATTCTCCATCGTCCGCGTGCTCTTGAAGATTCCCGCCAGCCCGTAATAGTCGGCAGTCAGGATCGGATCGAACTTGTGGTCATGACAGCGGGCACAGCCGAACGTCATTCCCAGCACCGCGCGTCCCAAGGTGTCGATTTGCTCGTCCACGATGTCCATTTGCATTTTGGACTCGTCGATTTCCGCCAGCACCTTGGGGCCGATGGCGAGAAATCCGGTGGCGATCAACCGCTCATTGCGGACTGCGGCATCTTCGGTCGCGGGCAGTAGATCTCCGGCAATCTGCTCGACGATGAACTGATCGTAGGGCTTGTCGCTGTTGAAGGCTGAGACCACATAATCGCGATACCGCCAAGCATTCCCCATCGCGACGTTTTCGTCCAGACCATTCGAGTCCGCATAACGGGCCACGTCCAACCAGTGCCGGCCCCAGCGTTCGCCATAGGCTGACGAAGCCAGCAGGCGATCCACCAACCTGGCAAACGCACCGGGATCGTTATCCGCCAGGAATCCGGCAATCTCTTCGGGAGTCGGCGGCAATCCTGTCAAATCGAACGTGGCACGCCGGATCAGCGACCGTTTGTCTGCGGGCACGGCCGGCGTCAACTGTTCGGCCTCCAACCTCGCCAGGATGAAATGATCCAAGACCGATTTCGGCCAGTTCGTGTTACGAATTGCAGGCACGGGCGGCTCGACGGGAGTCTTGAACGACCAATGATTGGGATCCCGTAGCCGCTTCTTTCCAGCGTCGCTGGCGTCGGGATAGTGAGCCCCCTGTTTGATCCAGAGAATGAAGTCCGCGACCTGCTTGTCGGACAATTTTCCCTTGGGGGGCATCTTCAGATCTTCGTCCTGCTGGCGAATGGCGCGGATCAGCAAGCTCTTCTCGGGTTGTCCCGGGACAATCGCCGGACCGGTATCGCCCCCCGCGAGCAGCGCCTGGGCTGAATCGAGCCGCAAACTGCCCCACTGCTTCGCCTCGCCATGACACTTCTGGCAGTGCTCGATCAGGACGGGTCGGATGGAGGTTTCGAAAAACTGCAATTGTGCGGGCGTGGGCGCGTCGGCCGCGAGGACGAATTCGCACTGAAACCCACAGACCACAAGTACCAGCGTCATCAACCAACGGCGCGGCATCACATTCCTCGCAATCCAAACTTCAGGGACGCATCTGCTTGAACTCCATTGTGACCGATGAAACGACTTTTCGGAACCTTGAAACGGCAATCTTGGCCGGAAGAATGGTTGTCGTCGATAGGGGTAGGCAGGATTGATTGATTTCAATCCCCCCTCCCTCCGAACCGTACGGGCGGTTCTCCCGCATACGGCTCTCCGGTTAGTTGTTTCCCGCGAGGGATTGGCCAATACGGGAGATAGCACAGCGCCCTGGGGAGTCCCCGCTGCAGGAGTCCATTCACGGAGGTCTTCCAAGATCGCCTGATCGAGATATTGCTTGATGAGCCTCAACACCCGTGAATCCGACATCAACTGCCCGACCAGGTCCAGCAGCCGGTCTTTGGGAATCGTGTCGAAGTTAGCCAGATTGCGGTCATCACGGCCCCCTTGCCACGGACTCGGAGTCGGCCTAAGCCCAGGCGGCGTTTCAGCCCGCTGTTGGTGGACTCGATTCCCTCGCGAAATGCATATTGAGTGCTGAACTCATCCGTCTGTTCATGCTGCCGGTGCTGGCCGGCACGCTGCTCATTCGTTGTAAAGTACAGCTTGGCCGAACGCTGCTTCATGACGATCGGACAACGTGCCAGCAGCGGACAGCCCGCGCACTGTTCGCGAGACATCGTCACCGCCACCCGGTCTGAGTCCGCGTTGTAGGCCGAGTCCAGGGGGGCGTGACCCGCGGGACAAGCCGTCACCGCCTGAGTTTCCGCATTCCACACGAAGTGCTCGGGGCCGATGGCCTGGGCATCGAACTTCGCGCCACCGGGAACCGGGCTGACCAGCGTCACTCCTTGAGCCAGCGCCGCCTGCACGTTGTCTTCACCACCATACGCGGTATCACACGGCAGAAGGTCCGGCAGATGTCCCCGTTCCGACAGATCTTTCAGGACGGGCAACACGGCCAGCGCATCACTCTCCACGGCCGTTTGAGGCAGCGCCGCCACGATTAACTGCTGTTCGTTGTCGGGATGGCAAGTCTCGGACAGTTGCACCTGATATCCCATTCCCTTGTGCCCGGAGTACGTCGCGTCCGGGTCCGAGGGATTCTGGATCACGTTCCCGCCGGTGTGCTTGCGGACGACAATCTGCGTCTCCACCAGTTCGCATTGCTGATGGAACAACTTGACCAACTGTTGATAAACCGGCCACTGCTGAATCACCGCGTGATTCGCGAAGTGCTCGATGATCCAGTGCAGATCCTCGGCGGTCTGTTGACGTCAGCGCTGACGGGCTTCGGTCGTCTGCGCCTCACCAAACAGCCGCGCCACCGACGCCTCATACCGCACGCGAAAATCTTCCGGCAGAGTGGCATGGTCGGCTGGCTGCCGCCGCTGGACCTGCACCAGAAACCGCTTGACGGCGATCCCCATCAACCGCGTACGGCCGAAACTGGCCATGTCGCTGCAGACGTGCGTCGAATCCAGACGCTGCCGCGAAACATTCAATTACATCTGCTGCACCAGCCGATCGGTGACCAGGGTCATGATGTCCGCAGTCAGGTCGGCATCGCCCTGCAGTTGGGCCAGATAGCGTTCAATCGTCCGCTACGAAACCTCATACGCCGGTTCCAGATTCAGGGCATACTGCACATCGCTGCGAAACAGGATCGCTTCGTGCGCCTGGGGCACGGTCCAGTCGTGGAACTCGCGCTGCAACAACAAGCCGCACATCGCATACAGTTCGGCCGACGGCCGTCCCCGGAACTCGTCCAGATGGGCGCCCAACCGCAAGGCGGGGAGTTCCTGGAGCACGACATGGCGAAAGTCCCCCTGCCAGCCATCGGCAATGACTCGCCAGCCGACGTCTCCCAGCGCGCCTTGAAAGACGTCGATCAACCGTCCCTGCCGTGGATCCTTGATGTTTCGCATCACACCTTCATGGAAGTAATCTCCGTGACGCGGCACATTATGGCTCGCAAATTCTGGCTGATCAGCTCAACATGACTCCACCCGAATCGTTCCTCAATAGTGAGAACCATACCTCTGGCTTTTTGTCGGGCGCGTCAAGAGTGCCCGTCCTACGGGCGGATGCGCCTACCGCAGCGCATCCAAGGGCTTCAGCCGGATCGCTGAAAAGGCAGGCAAGAAGCCGCCGAGAACGCCCATGCCCAGTGTCAACAGGATGCTATAGACCAGCGAGATTGCATCGACGGTCAGCTTTAACACGACCGTCTTGCCGCCCCCCTGGCCCTGGCCGCTCCCTACGACGCTGGTAGCGGTGAGGCCATCGGCGAACGAGCCCAATGCGCAACCGATCAGACCACCAATAAAGGCGATCACTAATGATTCCAGCAGGAAGGAAATCATGATGTGGATCTTGCCGAAGCCCAGCAGTTGCAAGACGCCGATGTCTTTGGTCCGCTGACTGATCGCCGCAAACATCGTATTCATCACGCCAAACACGCCGCCAATGGCGATGAAGACGGTGACAAACAGGATGCCAAACTCAAATTGCTTGTTGATCTGAGACAGACTTTCAAAATAGTCCGTTTCCAGAATCGGATTGACCGAAGCCTTCTCGTATTTCTTAAAGAGGTCCTTCAGCTTGCGCGCTTCGGAGGCATCTTTGGCCCGCATGACCAGGGAGGTATATGACGCCTTGCCGAACTTCGGACCGATCACGCTGCGTTTGCCCCACACCTCGGAATCGAAGGTCGAGCCGGACGACTGCATCACGCCGACGACCAGCCAACTGCGGTTGGCAATGTGGAAGACATCTCCAATCTCCAGACGCTCGGGGTTCTTGGCCGTCTTAAGCACCTCGTCGGAACGTCCCTTGGCGAGCTCACGAGCCACCCCTTCGCCAATGACGACTTCAATCGCCGATTCTGGTTCGCCCGGAACTTCCTGCACCCCCGATGCGGAAAACCAGCGGCCATTGGGCAGCAACGTGACGCCATGCACCAGGCCGGAAATCTCGGGGTCATCGACGCCACGCATTTGGACGAAGCGGCGTTGCGGGCCGCCCGGTGTCGCGTCGGCGATGGGCTGATTGACCACCAGGTAT
>CAMAVF010000374.1 GCA_945861445.1 Planctomicrobium piriforme
CGCAGCCGATCTTCCTCAGAAAACGTCAGTCGAGTCATCCTTGACCCCTCACTCATCCTGCCCATTCCCCATCAGACACCAACACCCATCATCCCAAAAAACCAACGCCTCGCCAAGACCTCATTCCTTGCCGCGCGAAGTATACATGGCCCGAAATCACGAATCATTTAACGGATTCCCGCGGGACCAGTTGAGCGTCGTGTATTTCTCGTCGTGCAGTTGCTGGGCTCGCGCGACGATCGGTGGTTCAAAGGCGGTCTTGTCGGCGGGAACGCCGAGTACCTTCGCCGTTTCCAGCGCGAGTGATTTCAGCAGGCCGAGTTCGTCCGTCATTTGAGCCAGGTCAAACAAACCCGGAAATTGCGGGGCGAATTCAGACTTTTTGAGGACCAGACTGCCGTGTTGCAGGACGGCGCCGCGACGTCGACGCTGGGCACTTCCCAAAACTTTGTCGGTCCCAATGACGACATCCATTTCGTCGCCGCGGCTGAAGCATAGGAAGGCTTCGGCGGGACCCTCTTTGCCGAACCGGGTGGCTCGCAGTCGCACATCAAATCCCAGCGGGCGCAAGACGCCGATGACGGCATTGTGCAGCGCCAGATAGATCTGATACGGATCGTGAGTCAGGGGATGCGTCGCGGGCAACACGCACGAATAGGTCAACTCGTGATGATGCAGAATGGCACCTCCACCCGACAGGCGACGCACGGCGGGCAACGTCGACCAGACCGGGTTCGCAGACCATTCATCGGCCTTCTGAAAATAGCCCAGTGACAGCGTGGCCGTGTCCCATTGATACCACCGCAGCACCGGCGCAGCCCCCGCGACCGCAGCTTCGAGCAACGCCTCGTCGACGGCCATATTCCAGGCTCCCGAATGTGGCGGGGTGTCGATGATCAGGTGGCAATCGGACATGTTCGATCAGACTTCAAGCGACGGTGCCGGTTCGGAGGGTGGGGTATCGGAGGGCTGGGCCTCGGAGGGTGGGGTATCGATGCTGATCACGTCCGTGCTCTTGGTGGGATCCGTTGACGATTCCCACAGTCGGAAGGCGCCGACGAATGAGTTGGCATTGGAGCCCGCACGGCACCCCGGCGGCAGCTCCTTGAGTTTTGTTACGTTGCCGCCCCCCAGCACGACGTCGTCGGGGAACAGTGCTTCGATGAGCTTGCCGAACGAAAAGAATACATGCCGTCGCCATTTCCGTTTGCCCAGACGCAGCAATCCACGGGCGCCCACATAATCTTCCAAGGTCGCCTTTTGATACGACAACCGGGCCAGCTCCAGCGGCACGACCATGCCATCCACGACGAGTGCCGATCCGAGACCGGTGCCCAAACCGAGAAACAGCATCTTGCCCCCCTGGTAGCTGCCCAACGCCTGCATGGCGGCGTCGTTGATCAGCTTGACCGGACAGTTGAATGCGGCCACGAAGTCGAATCCGACCCAGCCGTGGCCGAGATTGTGCGGGTCGGCGACAATGCGGCCGCGCCGGACCATCCCCGGATAGCCAATCGAAACGACGTCGTACTGCCAATCGCTCGCCAGATCGCGGACTCCGGTGACCATGTCCTGCGGAGTCATCTCGGGCCCGGAAGGAAACTTGCGCGGCTCCGTCTGTCCGGTGGCCAGAATCTTGATATTGGTCCCGCCGACATCAATCGCCAACACGTTCATAGAATCTTCCTTTATCATCCTTGGAAAGCCTGTGACGGACGTCTTCCCCACCAGATTGCCAGCACCAGTGCGCCCGTGATTTCCACCAGGGCATAAGCGACCACGGCACTCATCGCAGATGTTCCGGGAAAGGCACTGGTCGCAATCACCAGACTGACGGCCACGTTACGCAGCGAAGTCACAAGGGTTATCGATTTGCGGTTGTCTCCCGCCGGACCACCTGCCAGCCAGCCCGCGGCAAAACTGATGAGCAACAAGACGAGCATACCAGCAAATGCGATCGGACGAATCGCCATCAGCGTAGGGAACTGCGCGAACAGGATCAATCCCGTGGAAAAGAGATTCATCACCTTGCTGATGTTCTGAGCCGGGATTTCCAGCCTGCCTGCCAGCGTTGGCCATCGATGACGAATACCCATACCGAGACACAACGGCAGGAACTGTGTCACCAGGAGTGTGATCACCATTTCGAGCGAATTGACATGCAAGGGTTGATTCCCGGTCAGCAGGGGCAGCAGAAAACTGAGGATGTGCGGGGCAATCAGCGCCGACGATCCGGCCAGTAGCACCATGACCCCGACCGCCGCCGCGACATTTCCCCGGGCAAACTGAGTGAATGGAGGGCCATAAGGACTACCGGGGCACACCGCAAGTATCAGAAATCCAGCGACCACGGGTGGAGACGGTTGTGCCAGCCAGAGCAGGCCAACGGCCGCCAACGGCACGTAGACGTAATTCGCCACGGCTGCCGAACCCACCAACTTCCAGTTCGTCACCACGTGCGCCAATTGCGAGAGGGTCACTCCCAATCCGGTGGTTATCATCATCTCCACCAGCGTGGCCACCACCACGATCTGGATCCATTGGTCTAACGTCATGAAAGTCCTTGCCAGGCGAATCACTGATCTCGAAGTTACCAATCGCCGCACAGTTTTAGCACGTGACGGATTGCCGCCATAGGCCAGCACCCAATCGGCGTTTCGTCCGCGTGATTTCTGATGGGATAAAATGGATCGACTTAACGATCAACGCAAGCTGAATTGATGTAGCCATGCCTTCGTGGGCACACTATATTCGCATTAAACGGTCGGCCAGTTCGTTCTGCTGATCGTTACCGCTTTCTGTCGGCACGCATGCCGTAAAGCCAAACTGATCATCGCCGTGAACGTCGGAAGACTCACGGCTGGCCGTGTGCTGCCGGGCAGTCGATTTTCGATGGATCGCGACTCCTGCGGGAGTTGTTATTGAGGGACCAATTCCATGTCAGTATTCCGAAGTTTCCCGTTTCTGAAGCCGTTGGCCCGCGCCCTGGCGGCAGGTTCCATTCGCCGCCGACGCACCGCGTGGCAAGTGGAGATCATTGAAGCGCTGGAGTCCAGGGTGGTTCCGGCGGCACTCACCGTCACTCCGATCGGGGCCCCAGTCACCACCGAAGCGGGGGGAACAGCTCAGTTTTCGGTGGTGCTCGATTCGCAGCCGTCCGCTACGGTGACCATTCCCGTCAAGAGTTTGAGCATCAAAGAGGGAACCGTCGACGTCAAGCAATTGGTCTTCACTGCGGCCAATTGGTCCAGTCCACAGACCATCACGGTCAAAGGCGTCGAAGACGCTCTGGTAGACGGCGACAAGTCGTATCAAGTGTCGCTGGGCAAGCCAAAAACGCGGGATGCCGCTTACAAGGCCCTCGCGCCGACGACGAAGACGTTCACCAATATCGATAACGACATCCCTGCGATTCTGGTCTCGGCTGGGGCCAATCTGCAGACCACGGAAGGGGGCGGCAAGGCCACTCTGACGGTCCGCCTGGCGACCAAGCCGAAGGGCAATGTCGTCATTCCTCTGCAGAGCTCAACGACTCTGGAAGGGACTGTGACTGCAAAGCTGACGTTCACTCCCCTGAATTGGAACAAACCGCAAACGGTCACCATTACCGGCGTGAATGACTCACAGATCGATGGTCCGAAGGTCTATGAAATCGTATTCAAGCCGGCGGAAAGTGCCGATGCGGCGTATCAAGGGAAGACTGCGGGACCCGTGTCGGTCACCAATGCTGACAACGATGTGGCGGGAGTCACGGTCACACCCGCTACAGGCCTAAGGGTTAGCGAAGGTGCAGCGAAAGACTTGTCGTTCAAGCTGACCGCCCAACCGACTTCGGAGGTCACAGTCACAGTGCTCACGACCGTCGGAGCCGATCAGGCCACGTTGTCCGTCAACACGTTGACATTTACGCCCGCCAATTGGAACGTCGCTCAAGTCGTCACGATCACCGGCAACACGCTGGATGGAATCGATGGCGACTTGCCATTCACTTTTACTGTCGACACATCCAGCGGCGATACGCTGTTTGACGCCTTGCCGACTCAAACTGTCACAGTGACGATCCATGACATGGAAGGTCCGCAGCCGAATTTCGATGGCGTCTACGCCGGCAGTTACACTGGAAAGGTCACGGCATTTGGCATCGAGACATCGAAGAACGGCACGATCGCGGCGTCGGTTTCCGGCAACACGTTCAGCATGACCGAGCCCTTCGTCAAGTCAGGCACACTGGACGGCGACGGCCTGGTCAACATTTTCGTCCCTCCCAGCTCGGCATTGATGTCGGGCATCACGTTTCTCGGCAATACGGTGGAGAATCCGGACGGATCCGTAACGGTGTCGGGGACTTGGACGATCTCCAAAGGGAACATTCACGGAAGCGGCACTTGGAGCATCACGCGGGCCCCGCTCACCACGTAAGTTGGGCAGTGTCCTGAAGTGACAGCCAGACGAGCGTAAATCGAAAGCGAGTGCATTTCTCCGGGTGTTTCGGAGAAATGCACTCGCTTGTGCTTCGAGTGTGGTCATTTCGCAGCGTCGAGAATGAACCGATCAGGTCGGCCGCCGTTGCATGTACTGGCGGATAATGTCCGCGGCCGAGTTACGAGAATCGGTCGTCGACGCCTGGCCGGCTGCTGCAGGAGCTGCGGGCACCGGTGCGATCGGATCGGGAATATCTGACGGATCGGGCAATCGTAATGCCGGAGCGACAGGTCGCGGAGCAGCAGCCTTCGCAGCAGCAGCATCAATCTGGGCGCCAGACACGATGGTGGTATCGCCGCCAAACATTTGCGTCGTCTGTTCGGCTGACGAGGGATTCGTCAATTGTTGGGGAATGGTGAAATCGGCCTTGGTGTCGCTGCCCGACTGATCTGCCTGCTGGTTTTGAGCCGACAGGGTATAGTCGATGGCGATTGGTTCAGGAACGATCGGAGGCTTCACGGGCGTTTCGATGGTGCGGATCTGCATCTCGAACGCCAACTTGCCGATCCGAATCAGGTCCCCCTGCTTCAGCACCACCTGGGTGGTGATCCGCTGGTTGTTGACGAACGTACCGTTGGTGCTCCCGAGATCCCGAATCCGCACCGTGAAATCATCGACGGCAATCACGCAGTGATGACGGCTGACGAGATCACTGTTTGGTCGCAACTGGCAATCTTCTTCGCGGCCAATCAGGAATTTTTGACGATTCAAAGGGATCAGGGTACCAGTCTGCTTGCCCTCGATCACTTTCAAGGCTACTTGCATCTGCATGCGGACGACGCTCCAATTTCCTATTTCCCGGTTGATATCAACCGCGCCCCAAATCCAGAAAGAACTCCCAGAGGGTAGCGATCCTCTGTCACACCAACCTGCGCTCGTCGAGTGAGAGCGAAGACCAGCATGGTAACAGCGAGTCTCTAGCTTCCTCCAACCATTACCGCTAAAGATCCGACACAAAAATAATGTTTGTCGAGATCAAATGCTAGCACAGAAAGGCATCAGTGAAAACACCTAGTCCAGTCCCGGTAACAGTGAGAAAAATGGACCGACGTGCCTTCCACACGCGATCGAACACCAACCCCGCCCCAAGGAAATAGTTCTAACGGATTAATGCAAACTGTCAGAAAAGATGTCCGCGATTGCGGATATGTGTAATGAATTCAGGTTATCTGTGGAAAAATGGGTTGTCAATAAGAGCCCTGAAAAATCCGTGCGTTTGATTGGATCGGACCAGTTCATTCTGCCACAACCATCGCTACGAGTTGTTCCACACCTAAGACAATTCGGACGAAAGTCGCGGCGGGATGAGATCTGATCTCTCGCCGTTAGACAATTGTGCGATAATCGTGAATTGGTGCCGGCCGTTCCGGAGAGTTTCGAACTAAGGGTTTACCGAAACGACATTCAGTCTCCCCGGCGGGTCTCTCGGGAAGCCAAGTAGGATTTGTGATGAATGCTCCGTTGCCCAGTTCGTCAGCTCAGTCAGATGCCACACGGCAGCTGAGGCAGTGGGTGTATGGCCTGATCATAGTGATGGTCGTGATGTTACAACTGGTGCGTATCGCCAGCGTCACCGCACTCTACAGCCCGGCAGCCTGGCCCCGCCGACAACCTGCCCACAGCCCAATGTTGAGTGCCAACGACCGGTCTCGCTGGTGTACGGTCTGGTCGCTGGCCGAACGCGGGACTTTTCAAATCGATCAGATCATGGAATTTCCCGGCTGGGCGACCATCGACATGGTCAAACAGAACGGTCATTTCTACTCGAGCAAACCTCCCGTGTTGCCGGTCTGCGTCGCCGGTCTCTATTGGACGATGAAACGTTTCACGGGTTGCGATTTGTTGCGCCACACGCACGGCGTCGTCCAGTCGATTCTGGTCCTGATCAATCTGGTTCCGTTTGCGATTTCACTGATCTTGTTGTCGCGACTGGTAGAGCGTTATGCGAAGCAGGACCTGACACGTGTTTTCATTCTGGCGGCGGCCGCGTTCGGCACGTTCCTGTCGACATTCTTGAACACTTTCAACAACCACACGGTCGCCGCGAACTGTGTCTTGTGGTCGTTGTGCCCCGTGTTGCGAGTGACCGCTGAAGGCGAAAAACGCTGGTACTGGTTCAGCTTGGCAGGACTGTTCGCCGCGTTCGCCGTGGTGAACGAACTCCCGTCGGCAGTGTTTCTCGCGTTGGTCGGGCTCGTGCTGCTGCGCACCGACTGGCGGTTGACGCTGATCGCATTTCTACCGGCGGCCTTGTTGCCACTGATCGCCCACTTCGCGCTGACGGTGCTGCAAACTGGTGGGTTGAAGCCGTTCTATGCAAGTTTCGGGACGGAACTCTACAACTTCCGCAACAGCTACTGGCTGAACCCGCAGGGCATCGACAAGAGCACCGATCCCTCGTGGCTGTACTTCTTTCATTGCACCATCGGGCATCACGGAATTCTGTCGTTGTCGCCAATCTTTCTGGTAACAGTGTGGGCCTGGTTGCGCGGTTGTCGCGGCGAATCAGCGGAACGACGGATCATCTACTGGTTGAGTCTCGTTTGTACGGCAGTCGTGCTGAGTTTCTATATGACTCGGACTGCTCAATACAACTACGGCGGCCGGACGAGCGGGCTGAGGTGGATGTTCTGGCTGACGCCGTTGTGGCTGGCAGCGATGATCCCGGTACTCGACAACGCGTTGACCCGGCCCTGGATGTGCCGGATCTGCCTGGGGTTCCTCGCGGTCTCGGT
>CAMAVF010000375.1 GCA_945861445.1 Planctomicrobium piriforme
ACCAGGGGCTTGGTGACGATGTCGGCGCCCGAGTGTCCGGCGGTGGCCGACACGAACCCGTCCAGGCGCAGCGTCGCACGGGTGATCGCTCCCAGGTACTTGGAAAACGGATCCTTTCCATCGAGCGATTCAATATGCGTGCAGTTGTAGGCCGAGTAATACAGCCAGATCTCCGACCCGACCACCGCATAGCCGACGCCGGGATAGAGCGACCGGCTATCGAACGCGCCGTCGACACCCAGCCCCAGAAACGGCGCATGGTCGCCCCGCCGGCGCCAGTCAATCGAGTTGTTGCTGGTGAACAGATGAATGTCGAGAGTATCCGGTGCGACGACCGTGATCGGGTTCTTCACGTAGTTGATCGTCAGTGGCGGATTGCCATCGATGGGAGTCCCGCGCTCATCTCCCGGATGAAAGAAGATTGGCACCAGGCCGAAATAGGCGTTTGCGGCTTCCTCGTACTTGGTGACCCCGGCCTGATAATAGTCGGCTTTCACGGGTTCGTCGGGCTGCATCACATTGACGGGTGCGGGAAACGCGAAGGGATCGACCGATTCAGAACGCCCGACTTGACGCCACGGCCCCATGCGCGTGAACAACACATACGACTTGCGGTCTCGATCCCAATAGGCCTGACTTTGCGTGTCGAGCGCGAAGTTGCCTTCGCGGACCACGTTCCGTTCGGCCTTCGACCAGACGATTCCATCGGGTGAGCTGAGCAAGGTCAGATAGCGTTTGGGATCGGTGTCCTTGGTCGGATAGATCGCGGCCAGCATCTTGTACTTCTCGCCGGCCATCGCGTGGGGATCCACGAAGACCTGGCCGATCACGCTGCTATACGCAACGACGAGATTGTTCTTCTTGGACCCGGCGTACTCGACCAGCCCCAGTTCGGGCTTGGTCCAGTGAATTCCGTCCTGCGATTCCGCATAGGCGACGGCGTATTCCTCACCGTGCCGAATCCCGTGACTCACGCCATACCACAGGCGAAACTTGCCGTTCTCGTGGAGCAAACTGGACATCCCGCCAATTTGCCACGATTCCCACGGCTTGTCGCCGATCAGATTCTTTTCACCCGTCCGCCGTGGCTGGTGCATTTCGAAGCGAATGCCGTCCGCCTTGTCCAGCAATGAGTCATCCCACGTCAGCCGCTTCTGCGCCCCCACCTGGATCGAGCCCGGTGTATCGTCACCGAATGCCCAGCCCGTGAAGAGCACGAACAAGACACATACGGAAGTCGACAGAGTCATTCGCATGGTTGTAGTCCCTGGGGAGTCATGAGTGTCGCGAGATCGTCGGCGTGCGTGGTGTCCAGTGCCGCGATGGTTTCCTCGATGGCTGCGCGGAAGTCCGCGAAGGTCGGGTGATATCGCCCGTAAAGCGTGCGCCGTTTGATGAACTACCAGAGGCACTCGATCAGATTCAGATTAGGCGAATACGACGGCAGAAACAACAGCGTGATCTGCAGGGATTCCGCCATCGCCTGCACCACGGCATTGCGTTGCTAGCACCCACAGCACCCAAAACTTGCGTCGTACGCCCGGATCGGGGTGAGATTCTCGATCAGCCTTCACGGCACGCTGTTCGTCATTCTGTGAGTTGGATCCGCAACCAGGCCATGCTTTACATCCCTGTAGCCCGTGGAAACATCGACGATCTTCCTGACCGTCACGAGGGCGATGTACCACAAATCCAAATCACCGATCAGGTCTCATTCATGACCGTACGTGGTATAACAACTCGTTGAATGTCATAATTTTCGGGAGGGTGAGGCTCCTGCCGAACCGTTCGCGCGATTGAGGATAGTCGTTCAGCGCGGTTCGGCGGGAGCCTCACCCTCCCAATTGACGCACCGTTGTGGCCGGTCTCCCGACCGAGCCACAGGGCTGTACTCCAAGTCGAAAATCCATTGGATCGGCGGTTGGGGCCAGGGGAATCGTGAACCGCACTTTTGGTCGCAGAGTTTTCCATGCTGGCTATAATCGTTGTGCGGATTGTAGGATCAGTGCTTCATGAAGCAGCTCGCAGGTTTCGCTGACGGAGAATCCCCAGTGCACAACGTGACCACCATCGAACGCTTGGCCGACCTGACGCACCCGCACGAGAATCTCATCTTGAATATGTCGCTGGCCGAGGCGACCGAACGCGTGGCATCCGGCGACCCGGCTCGCGTGCGGGAGATCGACGGTCAGTTTGCCATCATTCATAAGCAGGGGAAGATCGTGCGGATGGCCCGCTCCATCGGCCGTCCGATGCGCTACTTCATCGCGAAACGCCACGACGGACCCTGCCTGGTGGTGGCCGAGCGGATCGATGCTATTCACGAGTTTCTAAAACGTGAAGGGTTGGGCAATCAATTTCAACCCGCATACACGCGGATGGTTCCCGCACACTACATTACCGAAGTTGCGCTCGTGGGCTGCCCGGACCCGAATCCTGTCTACACGCGATTCTTCACGCCCGAGCGGAACCGGCTTCCCGCCGACGTGGAGACCATCGGCCGGGCGTATATCGGGGCGTTGGTCCAAGCCTGCGATGCGTGGTTGAACCAGATCGATCTCAAAGCCCCCGTGGGAGTCCTCTTCTCCGGTGGCGTCGATAGCGGGGGACTGTTTCTGGTTCTGTATCACTTGCTGCTGAAGCGCGGTGAATCTCCCGCACGGCTCAAGGCGTTCACGCTGGCGGTGGACGGCGCCGGTGCTGATGCCGATCAGGCCGAACGGTTTCTTTCGTCGCTCGATCTCGGGTTGTTTCTGGAAATTATCGACGTGCCGAATGGGGCTCTCGACGTCGAGTCTGCGATTCGGACGATTGAAGATTACAAACCACTCGATGTGCAAGCGGCGACGATGGGCCTGGCCCTGTGCCGGGGGATTCGCGAGCGCTATCCGGACTGGAAGTATCTCGTGGACGGAGATGGCGGCGATGAAAACCTGAAGGACTACCCGATCGAAGAAAATCCCGAACTGACAATTCGCAGTGTCTTGAACAATCTGCTGTTGTATCAGGATGGGTGGGGCGTCGGGGCGATCAAGCATTCGCTGACGTATACCGGCGGGCAGAGCCGGGGGCATGTGCGGTCGTTTGCACCGCCGCACAGTCTGCAGTTCGAAGGCTTCAGTCCTTATGCGCTTCCGAGCGTGATCGAAGTGGCCGAGTCCATCCCGTTCATCGAAATGACCGACTGGCAGCACGACCGGTTGTATGCGCTCAAGGGAGACGTCGTGCGGCATGGCGTCGAAGCGCTCACGGGGTTCAGCATGCCCGTTTTCGAAAAGCGCCGGTTCCAGCATGGGGCGGCTGACCGGGCGACGTTCGCGGCCCGTTTCCCCGATGAGCCGGACGCCTATCGGCAGGTCTTCGCGCAAATGTTCCAATGAACGATCGAGAAATCATCGCGGCTCGACCGCCGAAGAATGCCGTTGATCCGCGCGTGCCGTATGCGTTTCTCGTCGAACCGGAACGGACCGCCGCCGGTGGCGTGGTGGACATCGCCACGATTTTTCTCACGAATCGCGAGTGCCCGTTCCGGTGTTTGTTCTGCGATCTGTGGAAGAACACCACCGACAGTCGCGTGCCTGTGGGAGCCATTCCGGAACAGATCGAATATGCGTTGGCCCGATTGCCGTCCGCTCGGCAAATCAAATTGTACAACAGCGGCAATTTCTTCGACGTGCAGGCGATTCCCCGCGAAGATTATGCCGCAATTGCCCGGCGTGTGAGCGGCTTTGAGCGGGTGATCGTCGAGAACCATCCCAAGCTGTGCAATGCAAGTTGCCTTGAGTTTCGCGACCTGCTGGGAGCCACGCAACAACTCGAGATTGCGCTGGGGCTGGAAACTGCGCACCCCGAGATTTTGTCGCGGCTCAACAAACAAATGACGGTCGACGACTATCGGCAGGCGGTTCATTTCTTGCGGTCGGCGGACATTGCCGTGCGCACGTTCATCCTGCTGCAGCCTCCTTTCATGCCGACTGCTGAAAGCGTACAGTGGGCCGTGCGTTCGCTGGAAACCGCCTTCGATGCCGGGGCCGATTGTTGCACCGTCATCCCCACGCGTTCCGGCAACGGCACCATGCAGCAATTGGAGCAGAACGGTTTGTTTACTCCGCCGACATTACTTGCATTGGAACAGGTGCTGGAAGCCGGGCTGCGTCAGGAAAGGGGCCGTGTGTTTGTAGACTTGTGGGACATCGAGAAGCTTTTTGCATGTCCGCAATGTGGGCCTCGACGGGCTGAACGATTAAAGACGATGAATCTCTCGCAGCGAATTCTTCCGGCAGTTTCCTGCGAGTGCGAGGACCACGATGATTGACCTGCAGGCGGACGTGGCCATCGTCGGTTCAGGTTTTGGTGGCAGTGTGACCGCACTGCTGCTCGAACGCGCCGGGTTACGTCCGGTGCTGATCGAACGGGGCCGGCACCCCCGTTTGGCATTGGGCGAGTCATCGACCCCGCTGGCCAATTTGTTATTGCAACATCTGGGGCAACGCTACGATCTGCCTCAGTTGGTCCCTTTTGGCGAATACGGTTCGTGGCAGGCTGCCTATCCGCAATTGGCGTGCGGATTGAAGCGGGGGTTCAGCTATTTCAAGCACGAACACGGCCGGGCTTTCACACCGCGTAACGATCGCGGCAACGAATTGCTGTTTGCCGCCAGCGCCACATCCGACGATGCCGACATGCACTGGTATCGGCCGGACTTCGATCACTTTCTCGTGCGCGAAGTGCAGGCCGCCGGAATACCCTATTTCGACCGGACGGAAGTCACGGCGACGAACGACGGGCAGCATTGGACTCTGCAGGGGAATGCGGATGGCGAACCGCTGGCCATTCGCGCCGAGTTTCTGATCGATGCGTCGGGCGATGCGGGGTTCGTTTGCAAAAGTCTGGGCATCTCGCGCGAGCCGGTGGGCATGCAGACCCATTCGCGCGTGGTCTTCGGCCATTTTGCAGATGTCGGTTTATGGAGCGACCTGTACGCTGCACAGGGGGGAAAGGTGGATGGTCATCCTTTTCCCTGCGACGATGCGGCGTTGCATCACATTATCGACGGCGGATGGATGTATGTGCTGCGATTCAACAACGGCGTGACCAGCGCGGGCTTCATGCTGGACACGCGATTGCACCCGGTTGACGAATCTCTGTCGGCCGATGATGAATGGCAGGCGCTACTCGGTCAGTATCCGTCCGTGCAGGCACAGTTTGTTGCGGCCACGATTACTCCCGAGTGTGAAAGAATCCGCCGTACGCCGCGACTGCAACGCCGGGCGGTGCAAACGGCCGGTCCCAACTGGGCCTTGCTCCCGTTTTCCGCCTATCGGTTGGATGCGCTGCACAGCACGGGCAATGCCCACACGCTCTGCGGCGTCGAGCGTCTCGTCCAGATTCTGGAACAGAGACTTCCGCGCGACGCACGGACCGCTGCACTGCAGGCCTATGACCGGACGCTGCAAAGCGAGATCGACACGGTCGATGAAATTGTGCACGGTTGTTATTCGGCGTTCTCGCGATTCGATCTGCTGGTGTCGTATGCCATGTTCTATTTCGCGGCAGCGACCGTCAGCGAGCATGCGCGCCGGAAGCATCGCCGGCAAACGGCCTCGGAGTTTCTCTTGTCGGGCGATCCCGAATTTCGGCAGGCGTTGCGATTGGCCTCCGGCCAATTACAGCAAGTCCTTCAAGCCGGGCCGACATCTCGCAGTGATGAAGAGGCGTATGGCCGATTCGTTGCCGGCCTGCTGCAACCCTACAACATCGCGGGCCTGTGCGACCCTGCGCGGCAGAACATGTATCCGTTTTTGAAGGTGGATTATACCTTACGCAGCCATGAGTGAGACGTTTTCGAATCGTTGAAAAATGAGTGTCATGAGTGTCGCGAGATCGTCGGCGTGCGTGGTATAACAGGCTATGACGTGTTTGACGTTCGTTCAAATTCGGTTCGTCAAACACAATTCCCTTCAGCCCGGCGGCGGACGCCGCATGGCGGGGGCCGGGCAACAGTCGACAGGACACACGTCGTGATTGGCTGGATACAGGCCAATCGCCGGTCGCTCGGCCGAATTGGAAATGCGCTCCTGGATCAGGTCGGCAATCATCCGCACGAAATCGGGATGTATGCCGACTGTGGCCGCACGGATCATGTTCAACCCGATCTGCTGGGAGGTCTCGCGGGCTTCTTCATCCAGGTCAAACAGGACTTCCATGTGATCCGACAGGAAGCCGATCGGCATGATCACGACATCGGTGATACCCGTGGAACGAATCGCTTTCAGGTGGTCATTGACGTCGGGGTCCAGCCACGGATCTTCAGGCCGGCCGCTACGACTTTGATAGACCAGCTTCCAGCGTTCGGAACCAATTCCGAGTGATTCCGAAACGAGTCGGCAGCTTTCCATCAACTGCTGGACGTAGTCGCACTGATTGGCCATCGACAGGGGAATGCTGTGGGCTGAATACGCAATGTGTGTTTGCGGCCGACGTTCCGCGGGGATCTGTTCCAGTGCGGTTGCCACGCGGTCGCGGCTGGCTGAGATGAACAGCGGATGGTTGTAAAACACACGCAGCTTGTCGACGTGCGGTGCAGTTCCTTCGACCGCAGCCTGAGCCTGCTGCACATTCTCGCGGTACTGGCGGCAACTGGAATACGAACTGTAAGCGGCCGTTACGACGCCAATCGCCCGGCGTCGTCCCTGGGCCGACATCTCACGCAGTGTCTCGGGCAGCAGTGGTTTCCAGTTACGATTCCCCCAATAGATCGGCAGTGCGACACCCCGCGCATCCAATTCCTGTCGTAAGGCGGCAATCAATTCACGACAATGACCGTTGATCGGACTGATGCCATCAAAGTGGTAGTAGTGCTCGGCGACTTCGAGCATCCGTTCCCGAGGCACCGGACGGCCACGCAGCACGTTTTCCAGGAAGGGAATGACATCGTCACGACCTTCCGGTCCCCCAAACGAGATCAGCAGGATCGAGTCATAGGTCTCAGGCAGGGGATGAATGGGCGGATGTTCGTTCGAATGCAGACTCAATGGTGACTCCCTCAGTTCTTCACCCCGGTTGGGCTAGGCCGTAGCGGAATTCGGCTGATGGGAGGGCGAGGCTCCCGCCGAGCCGCATCGTCTTGCGAGGGCCGATAAACGCGTGCGGCTCGGCAGGAGCCTCGCCCTC
>CAMAVF010000376.1 GCA_945861445.1 Planctomicrobium piriforme
ATGACTTGGAAGAACTTCACTTGGAATACCATCTCGCAATCGGTCGAATCAGGAACAAACACCACCTGATCCAAGCTTTTTTTCAGGACGCTCTACTAGACTAAAGTGAAGATCTATAATCTTAACTTCATTGCGCAACGCTCTGTAACGATAATACCATTCAAGAACGTCCGTCGTTGACATGGTGATTACGAGCTCGATTTTGCTTCGTTGTTTCGAATGTATGTCGGTTCTTTGGCGTTTGACACGGCGATGTCATAACTGATTTCGCCACGTTGATAGAGTTCGGTGAGTGCATTGTCCATCGTTTGCATGTGCAGCTTTCTTCCCGTCTGAATGACGCTGTAGATGTGCTGCGCTTCACGTTCCCGGATATGGTTCCGAATCGCATGGTTGACAACGCAAATCTCGGTAGCCAGGACTTGTCCCTGACCATCAGCGCGGGGGAGCAGCCGTTGCGAGATGATCGCCTGCAAACAATTCGCGATTTGGGTGATGATTGCGTTCTGTTGCTCGCCGGGAAAGACACTGTAGATGCGCTGTATGGTCTGGACTGAGTCTGGTGTATGCAGTGTCGCAATCACCAAATGCCCGGTTTCGGCAGCAGTCAACGCCGTCTCAATGGTCTCCAGACTGCGCATTTCGCCGATCACAATGACGTCTGGATCCTGGCGCAGCACATGAATCAGTGCCTCGCGGTAGGATTTGACATCTGTCATGACTTCCTGTTGCACGACAATGCTGCGTTGGTTCTGATGCACGAATTCAATGGGATCTTCGATCGTGACAATCTTGGAACGTCGTTGCCGATTGATGCAGTCCACCATGAAGTTCAGCGTCGTGGTCTTGCCCATTCCCGTCTGGCCGGTGACCAGGATCAAGCCATTGGGCAGCCGGGTCAGCTCTTCGACGACTGGTGGCAACTGCAGGGCCTCGCGCGAGCGGACTTCCGTTTCGCACAGCCGAATTGCCATCTCCGGAACGCCTGAATGAAAATAAATGCTAATCCGGAACCGCCCCAGATCCGGCAGATTCTTGGACAGGCAAAGCTGCCATTCGCGATCGAGCTCTTCGCGGTGCCGCTCATTGAGAATGCTGCTGGTGATCTGTTGCAACTGTTCGGCATCAAGCGCCTCACCTTCGACGGGACGGATTTCGCCACCGATGCGCAACAGCGGCGCCATATTTGTGATCAAATGGACGTCGCTGGCTTTTAATCGTCGCGCGGCCTTCAGAATCTTTTCGAGTGTCCAGCCCATTATCGGTTTCCAAACAAGCGGCGCCAAACACGCCCCACCGACCAGCCACCAGCCTCTAATTGTGCCAATTCACGCTCGGCATCGACATGGCCGTGGCACAGTTCGAGGCAGTGTCGCCAACTCTTAATCGCTGCGGCTTCCAATCCCAGGTCTCGTTCC
Source organism: Planctomicrobium piriforme (assembly GCA_945861445.1). Taxonomy (GTDB): domain Bacteria; phylum Planctomycetota; class Planctomycetia; order Planctomycetales; family Planctomycetaceae; genus JAKFVC01. The sequence continues at coordinate 1,419 of CAMAVF010000376.1, forward strand.
ACTTGTCCCTGCACGAACCAGGCATAGTATCTGTCGGGAGCAAGTTCAACGGTTCGACGAATGCGTCCGAGCGCCCGACTGGGAGCCCCCAAGTCTCGATAGATGAGTGCAATCTCAAGGGGGACCAGCCAATCCTGGTCGATTTGCACAGCTTTATCGAAGCAGTGCAGGTGTGTCTCCTGACCGATAACGATCATTAGTTCGCCACGTACCATCCAGCGATAGGCCGACTGTCCCGCAGACTTCAATGCTCCGTCCGAGAGTAACAGGGCTTGCCCCTTATCCCCCATCCGTCGAAACGCCTGCGCCCGTCCAGCCAGCAGGTCGCCGTTCCCCGGAAACAGCTCCAAAGCTTTGCGACTCCAGAGTTCGGCTTCTACCGATTCATCGAGCATGATCAGCATCTGCACTTGCCCCAGCCAACCTGTGACGAGCGATTTGTCGTCTTCGAGCGCTCGTGAATAAAGCCGCAGCGCGTTCTCATAGTTCCCGCACCGCCGCTGCTCGACGGCGAGTTCGAGACAGCCTGCCTGTTCGTTTCCAGAGGGGCCATCCGGATTTGAATCTCCTGGCAGTCCTTTCCCCAGTTCGAGCTTTCTAAACCGCGCCATCTGCACTCCAGTTTCTCGTCAACGTATCCGTCCCATTCGCGACCAGGGGTAATTTCTCCAATACACGCGCCCTTCTATTTGGGTGATGGGAATCAGGCTCAATGTCCGCACAATATTTTCATTGTTTGGAAGCAGACCGTCGATGCGCTCGCCACTGGGAATTATGAAATAGTGGTCCGGCGGTACGATCAGACTGACTTGCAGGGAGGAAAAAGTGAGATTCAACGGCCGATGTGGAGAGGGCTGACCATCAACTGTCAGCGTTCTGCCGTCACAGACGATCGATTGCCCCGGCACTGCCAGCACTCGGTCAACTCTCTGTCCCGCCAAATTCAGGACGGCATTTCTTCCCTGTTCAAAAGCTGGCACACGAACCGGATTGAGTTCATAGAGTACGATATCACCAACCCGAGGACGCGCCCAGACGTAGGCGTTGCGATTGGACAAGAGAACATCTCCAACTCGCAAGGGTTCTCGATTGACTCGGATGGCGAATGGTGCAGCGTATTGCGGTACCAGATTGAACAGCGGCAGGTAAAGAAACAGGCCAATCAGTCCGCATCCCAACAGAATACGGGAAATACGGACGGCACGAACTTTCGAGCTGGACTGGGCGACATCATACAACCCAATGGAATGAATCGTGATCGCAACTGCAATGAAAAACGAGCCGATCGTCGTTCCATAGCAGACGGCTGCCAACAGTCCGCACGACAGATAACCCCCTAACAAGAATCTTCCCAGGTTCACTTTAGAACCTGCGAGTTGCGGCCATCCAGGGACGATCAGTCGCACAGCAGCCAAAATGCTGGGCCAACTGCTGGGGTAGCTGACATCGACTCGCCGGGCAAGGTCCGCGGAAAGGTGATTCAGCGAATGCCAGATGTGCCAGAACCTAGACTTACGCCAGGTTTTTGACCACCGTGTGGCGCGCGGTGGGTGAACGTCGATGAGTGCAGTCGCGAGCAGCAATGACGCACCGCAACGACCGCAATGAGTCGTACCGGGCATATTCTGAAACTGACAATTGCTGCACTGAGGCATCGCATGAATCGATCTTCAAGGCGATTGACGATTTCGAATATTGAGATGTTGCTGCACCTGCAGTTCCGCTTCGTAATACTCGCTAGTCAGTTCTCGCGATTGCTCGTGGCCCACGATACGGGCAATGAATTCGGCTGCGTCCAGACATTTGGCACCCTTGATACCAATCGTGCGGACTGTGACCTGACCGGTCGGGCTGATTTCGATCTCTAACTCTTCGGCCATAATTGATTCCTGGAGAGACGATGGCGCAAGGTGGCGATGATTACCAGTTCCTGACGCGGATTTTTACTGTCCGATCCGCGGAAACCTCTTCGCTGACGATCACCTTGTTCTTTTCCTGCAACTCGGTCACCACGCGATGATAGACATATTGCTGAGTGACCCGGCCGATGAGTTCTTCACCGATCTGCTGCAGTTGGGATTTCGAATGCCCCTTCCCTTCCATGCAGAGACGCAAAGCTCCTCGGGCATCGCGACTGAAGACGGCTCGGACTCCGTCGCGTTCGACGACGATCTGCTGGTCAGTGCCAGCGGCGGCTTCGAGGATTTCGCTATCCTCAATGTCGATTTCCGTCCGTGTGGGTCGTGTCTCATGCAGATCGTCGTGCAGCGCTTCCGCGACCGCCGTGAAGCCGAGCGTTCCAACTGCTCCCAGCACGGCGGCGGAAATGACCGACCAGTTGGCGATAATGAGCGGCGTAATGACCAGAACGGTACTCACAGTCCACCTCCCTTGGAGTAAATGACATCTACCAGCCTGTTGAAAAAGGTGTCTGGAACTTTGCCAACCACACGGAATCGAGCGTTTTGTCGACGTTCGGCGAGTTCCAGACACCTTTTTCAACAGGCTGCTACAGTTCAATCTTGCGGCGTGATTCATCGGGGGATCGAGCAACTACTCCAGATGCAGGCCGCGCTCGACCTTGCGCCCAACTTCGTAAGCTGCTTAACTCTTCGTGCATGGTCTTGGACAGCGGGACGGTTTCCGCGATGCTTGCTTTGATCGTCTCCGTATCCAAGGGAACCTGGCGACTAAATGCATCGAACAATGCTGAGACAATCGCCTCTTCAATTTCCGCCCCGCTAAAGCCTTCTGTTAACCGGGCCAGTTCGATGAGGTCAAATTCGCTGGATCGCCGACCACGACGGCGTAAATGGATTTTGAAAATCTCCTGACGTTCTTCGTCCAGTGGCAGATCAACAAAGAAGATCTCATCCAGCCGACCCTTGCGCATCAATTCGGGTGGCAAATTGCTGATGTCGTTGGCGGTGGCAATGACAAACACGGGCTGGGTCTTCTCCGAGAGCCAGGTGAGCAATGTCCCAAACACGCGAGAAGCCGTGCCACCGTCGCTGCCACCTCCGCTCGTGGAACCGGCTAACGCCTTATCAATTTCGTCAATCCACAAGATCGCGGGCGCGATGCTTTCGGCCGTTTGAATGGCGCGCCGGATGTTTTCTTCGCTCGATCCGACCAAGCTGCTGAACATCCGACCGAGATCAAATCGCAACAACGGCAACTTCCATAACCCGGAAACGGCCTTCGCGCAAAGACTCTTGCCGCAACCTTGGACTCCGAGCAATAAAATCCCCTTCGGCGAAGGGAGTCCAAACTGAGATGCGCGGTCCGAGAAGGCAATCGAACGCTTCGTGAGCCAGTCCTTGAGATTCTTAAGACCGGCCACATGCGAAAGTTCCTCCTGGGCCTCATAGTATTCCAACAGCCCGCTTTTCTTGATGATTTGCTGTTTCTCACTGAACACAATGCTCACATCGTCGGCATCGAGTTTCCCGTCGAGAACCAAGGTCTTGGCGAATACGTTTTCGGCTTCCTTAAGCGTAAGTCCCCGCGCTGCGTGCAACAAACGTTCGCGAGACTCACCTTCCAGGTTGATGCGGATCTGGGGATTGTCGCGCACGTCTTCGACGATCCGGTCGAGCAGTTGACTAAACTCATCCGGTCCAGGCAAGCCAAAGTCGACAACAGTGATATCTTTTGACAACTCAGGGGCGATATTCATCATCGGAGAGACAATGACGATCGATTTATAGGTATCGCGCACGTGATGCGCGACATCTCTCAACCGCCGAATGACGGTCATGTTACAACGCTCGTTCGTCGTAAAGACGTGAAAATCCTTAAACAGATAGATCGCTGGTTCAATCTGCTCAATGACCGCATCGAGCGCGGAAATGGGATCGCTGGTATTTCCGCTTCCGGATTTGGAACGTTGCGGCTCAGCTCCGGACTTCACAATGCCCTGTGTCAGCGTCCAAACTAATAGTTTCTTCTTGCGGGACTCGGCAATTTTCCGCAAACAATTCTCGACGCGTTCCTCTTCCCAACTGATGACATAAATGATCGGATAGCGAGCCCTGATCAAGATATCGAGCTCCTCGGCGGGCGTCTGCCGACGCGGAGGCTTGATCACGCTAGCACGAGCGGGTGGCGCTGGGGTTTGAACAGGTTTGGGTGGTCGATCAGTCATGGATCTATACTGTCTTAGTTATGCCGTCAGTGGGTGGAGTGCCGGTCACCTTTGATGAGCGGAGCGATGTCAAACGCAAGCCAAGTGCGTCGTCACCCAGGTTGAGAGTGCCAAGCAATTCGAGCACTTCGCGAGAGGCACCAAATAGACAAATTCTCCCATCGGGGAGAAACGAGATCTCGGTGATGGCAGTTTCATCATCGGCGATGCTCAAGTCAAATTCAGGTAATAACATTTAGCCCTCTATCCAGGGCATGCTGCCTGGCACGCAAGCCTGCACCGCGTGGCAGTGGTGCGGTCAGTTCATCCAGCCGACCCGCCTGCCAGCGCGGCAAATAGCCATCCCGCAGGCTGAACTTGACCTGCGGCAAGTGGTTTTCCAACCATTCGACCAGCGGCAGATAGCAACATTCGAAATGCCCCGGTAGCAGCAAATGCCGGACAATCAAATCGGCCTGAGATGCCGCGATTTGAAGATTTCTGGTAATCGTCGAAACGTAATTCGGAACCCGCGCGATGCGCTCCGCGCAGGCATCATTTCCGAATTTGAAGTCGGCGACATACACCGTGACGAATCCGTCTAATAACTCAAAGGCGGTCGGCGTTCCGTAGAAATCCGATTTCCAGACGATGGGTGGCAGTGCGGGGCAATCGCTCATCACTTCCAAAATGGCGGGAATGTGAATCGTTGGCTCGCCACCGACCCATTGCACATTGCGCGCACCTTGAGTTTGCCCCCAAGCCAACGCGGCATGGAAGAATTCACGAGTGAGCAAGCGGCCTCGAGAGGGATCAAATGCATTCGCTTCAGCGATGCAGAACGCGCAACGCAAGTCGCATCCCGACAGGTAGAACAGGTGCGACGGAACCAATTCCTCTTCCTCGCCGCATTCGACGCGTTGCCGAAAAACACGGGCCTCGTGACCGGCCTTGCATGGGCCTCGCTCACCAGTCAACCGATTCGCGCCACAACGGTGTTCACAGAGCGCACAGCACCCCAATTGCTCGCGAGCAAGCTCGAGCCGATCCGATGTCCAAGTATCGAGACGCATACAATCTGGCAGATCGCCGAAGTACCGAGAAATGCAAACGGCAGTAGATCAGTTTTAATTTATCTCTGGTTCCCGCCGGTATCTCGCTCGATTATCCACCTATAAGTGGCGTGGGCGAGACTGGTGAAACAACTCCACCCCGGAAATTCTAACCAATTCCTCGCGACCGCATAAGTTCAGGCTCCCGAATGCGCTCAAACATTCGAAGTGGGCGAGTTGTTAATTATGATAATAGCAAATCAGCCGCGATTTGTCTGTAAATCTTTCTCAGTATCATCTTCGACCATCTGAATAACTGCTATCGGAAAGGAAAAGGTGTCAGGAACCGTTGTTTTCTGGTTTTCGCGGTCTGCCTCGTGGCCGAAGTGTGATTTCCAGGTCGAGTTGCTTGGCGATGCGCTCCGTCCAGTCGGAATTCCCGAAGGGAGACCCGCGGGCGACGCTGCGGCGTAAGGCTGCCAATTCGGCTTCCGATTGTGGTTGTTGCAGATTACTGAGCCACTGCCGCGGGCGAGC
>CAMAVF010000377.1 GCA_945861445.1 Planctomicrobium piriforme
CCCGAATACGGGTTACACAGGCACGGATTCGTTCTCCTTTAAGGTGAACGACGGCACCGCAAATAGTGCCGATGCAACCGTCTCCGTTCAGGTCGGCACCGCGTCTAACACTCCGCCGGTCGCCCAGCCGAAAAGCATCACGGTCGTGATGAATACAACCTTTGCAGGCAGCCTTAACGGCACCGATGCCGATGGAGATTCCTTGACTTTTTCTCTGAGCAGCGTTCATGCCGCACATGGCGCTGTCCAGATCAATCCAAATGGCACGTTCACCTATCAACCCAATACCGGTTACACCGGCAGTGATTCTTTCTCATTCAGAGTGAACGATGGCCAGGTCAACAGCGCCGAGGCACTCGTCTCGATTCAGGTGATCGCGACGGGCAATTCGCCGCCTGTGGCTATTCCGGTCACTATACATGTGGGCTTAAACACGACTTTCAGCGGAACGCTGTCAGGCTTTGATGGGGATGGTGATCCACTGACCTTTTCTAAAGGCAGCAAGCTCGCAGCTCACGGCACCGTGAACATCGATTCGACGGGGGCCTTCACTTACATCCCGAATACGGGTTATACCGGCAGCGATTCATTCGCTTTTAGAGTGAATGACGGAACGGTCAATAGCGCGGACGCGCTGGTTTCGGTTCAAGTTGGCACAGCGTCCAATACACCGCCCACTGCGAATTCAATCAGTATCAACGTGGACCAGAACACGGTCTTCAGTGGAACTCTTACCGGTGCCGATGTCGATGGTGACTCTCTCACCTTCTCCGCCGGTTCCACTGCCGCGGCACACGGTTCTGTCTTTATCAATTCGAATGGATCCTTCATATACAATCCGCAACCTGGCTACACCGGCAGCGATACGTTCTCATTCAAAGTGAACGACGGAACGATCAATAGCGCCGAGGCTCTGGTGTTCGTGACCGTCGCTGCGGTTGGCAATACGCCACCCGTAGCCGCGTCGACGATCATCACTGTTGCCGCGAATACAACATTCCATGGAACGCTGACGGCGTTCGATGCGGACGGCGATGCATTGACATTCTCTGCGGGCAACATCGCGGCCGCTCATGGGACCGTCATCATCAACTCCAATGGCACATTTACGTACAGAGCGGAGGCCGGATTTACAGGGAGCGATGCATTCTCGTTTGTCGCGAATGATGGCACCGCCGACAGTTCGGAAGCGATTGTCTCGGTGATCGTCGGAAGTTCATCCAACACCGTACCAATCGCCCATCCGGCGACCGTCAGCACGACGCAGAATGTCACTCTGTCCGGGACCTTGACTGGAACAGACGCTGACGGGGACTTTCTAACGTACGCGATTGGGCCGACGTTGCCAACGCACGGTACCGCAGCAGTCGATTCGGATGGTAACTATTCCTACACTCCGAACGCGGGCTTCACAGGCTTCGATCTGTTTGCATTCCGAGTGAACGACGGGACGGCCAACAGCGCAGCAGCCACCGTGATCGTGAATGTCAGAGCGCTCGTCAACGATGCTCCCACCGTAACGAATGGGTCAGCACATGTTTCTACTAATGTCAAGTTTGAGGGATATGTTTCGCCACTGGCAGAGGATCCAGAGGGGGATCCGCTGACCTTCGCGGTGGTCACCCCACCCACGCACGGCAACCTGGCACTGAATCCCGATGGGACCTTTGCCTATACGCCAGATACGGACTTTACCGGCGCTGACGTCTTCACCTTCCAGGCGAATGACGGATCATCAAACAGCAATTTCGGTACGTTTCAACTGAACGTCAGCGATGTGTCCGACGGCTTTACGCTGGTTCTTTCGGAAAATCCTGGCACGATCGCGACGACCCTGAGTGACGTTGTTCCGCTGGATTCGACCGCGAGTTTGATCAACATCGACCCGACAGTGAGTTTTGCGAATACGGCGGTGGAAGCCCGCATCACTTCTGGCGCCAGCCGCCAGGATCGGTTTGTGCTGACCGATGGCGGTTCGGTGGCAGTGCAGGGCCGGAAGATCCGCGTCAATGGTACGGAAGTGGCCCGCATCTCGGGCGGACGCGGAGGCCATGCACTGATTGTGACGTTCAATTCCAGCGCAGATTCAACTACGGTGGAAGCCGTCATCCAACGGATTGGTCTGAAGACCACGCGTCGAGCGGCCGGCGGCCAGCGAGTCGTTCAGATGACAGTGGTTGCCGACGGATTTACCAGCTCAGCATCGATCGCAGCCGACAAGGTCTAGTTCGACGTCAGGTGGCTCACAACAATGTAATGGCCCACCGATCTACACTGTGAAGGATTTGTACGTAGCAGAATTCGTAAGAATTCTGACGCGCGTCCCAGCGGTTACGATGTTCAGGACTTACAAAGTCGGCGAATATGCAGCGGAACTCTTACGAGAATTCGCTGCAACTGTGGGTATGCGGCGGAACAATTACGAGATTCCGCTACAGTTTTGTGAATTGATATGAAAAGACATCTCCATCGCTCAGCACGATGCGGAGCCGAATTTCCTGGTCCGCCAGGCGTCCCACGTCCGGGGCACCTTTCCAGGCACAAGTTTGGTCGACCGAATCGCCGTACAATTCGTCAGCGTCGGCAAGTGAGAAACCGGGGATTGGTTGGCCTGCAGAGTCTTGGATCTCGACGCGTAGGCTGCCGGCGGCGGAGGTGGAATAGTTGACCGAGAGCCGCTGGCCGGCAAACTTGAGGGGCTTTGTGACCAGTTCGCCGCCCGACAGTGGAGCGTGCAGCGACATGAAGCCGTCCAGACGAATCGTGTAGCGACGCAGGCTGCTGGTCGCGTCGCGCCAGGAGCCTTCATTGAAATGTAATGAGATGTCGTTGGGCAGCCCCGGCTGATCGGACTTCGTTTCGAACAGGCCGTAACTTTGATAATTGTCGCCATAAATCCATCGCCCGGCAGCTTGCGGCCCGGGACGCAGGAAGGCTTCGTCCTGGCGGTCAAAGCTGAGACCGTCACGGCTGGACATAAACAGCCCGTCGGTCAGATCGGTGCCGACTCGCTGATCAGCCGCAATGAGCTGAGCTCGCAGCGGGACCGGATCGAGCGTCTGGACGTGCTTGGTCAAGGGGCGAGCGACATAACGCGTGGGAAAGCCGAGCAACAGATGCGGGGCCCGATGATAAGGTGCGATCTGATTTGTATACATCTGCTGCGGCGATGAATTCGGATACTTGAGCCCGACGGGCTCGGACCAGGTCTTGAAGTCGGTTGAATGGGACATTCCGATCAGTCGCAGCCCCTGAAAGTCACCTTCGCTGAAGAAGCGGACATACATGACATAGCGCTGGCGGTCCTGGTCCCAGAAGACCGTGTTATGCGAATCAAACGAACCCTTCGTCACGACAGGCCCGTCGCTGAGCCTGGACCAGTGGATGCCGTCGGCCGATTTGAATGTCAGCAGTCCCTTGCTGGTGACGGTTCCGCCGACCGCTTTGTAGCGTTGATCGGGGGGACAGGCGGGATTGGTGTCTTTGAAGGGGGCGAAGTTGTGAGTCTCGGGCCCGTCGCGCCAGATGATGTTGTTTTCTTTCTTCCCCGAATTGTTCTGGGTTCCCGGCCAGTCGAATAGTCCGAGGTGCGGCTTGGTCCAAAGCATGCCGTCGCGACTTTCGGCATAGCACACGACTTCCGACTGGGCCTGCCGCAACGGTGGTTTGTCGATGATGTAACGATGGCCGCGGTAGTACATTCGGTACAGGTCCCCGTCGTGGATAATAGTCGGATATCCGCTCGCATTGCCTTCCCAGGGTTGGTCAAACTTCAGGGCAATTTCACGCGGCACAGGCTGATGCAACGTCAGGGCGGCGCTGCCTGCCAGCCGTTCCGTCAATGCCTGATCGACGAAGAGTTCTCGTCGTGATCCAATGTTGATCGGTTCGCCAGCCGTGACGGATACCTGGAAGGAGGCCGCCACGATCATGAAATACTTCAGGCACGCTCGCATGGTGTATCTTCCCTATTGTTCACGAGAGAGGAATCATTCCCCTATTTGCAACACGGTCAACCGCGACGGCCGGTCGGTGGAGTAATAAACGCGTTGTGTCGCCTTCTGGAAATCGGTGGCCTTGGCCGTGGGGATATTGACAAATGTTTGCGGATTTCGATCCACTAATGGAAACCACGTGCTTTGTACCTGCACCATGATCCGGTGCCCGGGGCGGAACGTGTGGTTGATGTCGGGGATGGCGAAGTTGATGGCGGTGGGTTGAATGGGCTTGAAGGGCTCGGGCTTTTCGAAACTGTTGCGGAACTTGCCGCGGAAGACGTCGCCGCGGACCAGTTGCTGATAGCCGCCCATCTTAACGCCGGTGGGATTCGGACTGAGGTCCGGGTAATCGTCCGGATAGACATCGATCAGCTTCACGATCCAATCCGAATCGGTGCCTGAGGTCGAGACCAGTAATTCCGCGCCGATCTTCCCGACCAGCGTCACGTCGGACGTCAACACCTCGGTCGTGTAGGTCAAGACGTCCGTGCGTCGTCCCGCAAATCGCTGATCGCTGCACATGTATTCGGGCGCCATCCCGATGACCGTCTTATCGATGAACGGAACCGGTTTCGCCGGGTCGCTGACGTATTCGTCGTAATCGCCCGCGGCACTGGAATCGGCGGCCTGCAACGCGAGCTTGCCGTTGGGATGGAAATAGAGTGTCTTCGGCTTGGCCGTCTTGGGTGGCCAGGTGTCGTACTTGCGCCATTGATTGGTCCCCGTTTCGAACATCCAGGCCTCGGGGAATTTGCCATCCCCTTTGCCTTTCAAATGGAATTGAAAGAACGGAAATTCGATCTGTTCACGATAATAGGCACCCGTCTTCGCGTTAAACCGAATATCACCGAGTGAATCGCCGTCGCTCTTGCTCCAGCCACCGTGCAGCCACGGCCCCATGACGATACTATTCGACGCACCCGGGCTGTTCGCTTCGACTGACTTGTACGTTTCCAGCGCTCCGAACAAGTTTTCGGCATCGAACCAGCCACCGACCGTCAGTACCGCCGGTTTGATGTTTTTTAAGTGTGGACGCAGGTTTTTCGCCTTCCAGTAGTCGTCATAGGTCTCGTGCTTGAGGGCTTCGTTCCAGAACGCGACGTCGTCCTTGAAATACTTGGTATTGGCATTGGACAACGGCCCCATCTGCAGAAAGAAGTTGTAGCCGTCCGGGGTGTCGTAGTCGAAGGGATGGTCGAACTTCTTGGTCGGCTCGGGACGCGGCCGGCCGAACTTTGACATGAAGTTGAAAAAGTGGGGCAGCATGATGGCCCCGTTGTGGTGCCAGTCGTCTCCGACAAACCAATCGTTGATGGGGGCCTGGGGCGAAGCTGCCTTTAACGCCGGATGCGCGTCGATCATGCCAGCCGCTGTGTAAAAGCCGGGGTAGGACACGCCCCACTGCCCGACCTTGCCATTGTTATGGGGAACACGTTTGACGAGCCAGTCGATGGTGTCCCACGTGTCGGTGCTTTCGTCGATGTCCTGCGGTCCCTTCTTCGGCAAATGGGGCCGCATGTTGACCATTTCGCCCTCGGACATCCACCGCCCGCGAACGTCCTGGTAGACGAAGATGTATCCATCTTTGGCGAACAACGGGGACGGACCAAGCTCGGACGGATACTGATCCACCCCGTAGGGTTTGACGTTGTAGGGGGTCCGCTTCATCAGCATCGGATAAGTCTGCGAATCGTCTTTGGGGACATACACCGCCGTGAACAGTTTTTTCCCGTCCCGCATCGGGATGCGATACTCGTATTTCGTGAAGTCAGCTTGAACCTTCTCCAACCCCTGGGCGGCGGCCAACTGCGGCAATATCCAGAAACCGATGACCAGAATCAATCGAATGCGCGACAGTTGCATTGTGGAGGCCCTCTTTTTGTGAATTGCTTCAAACCGTGCGGCATACGGGAACGTAGAGTGACTCGTCGAGTTGGAGATTGCGCATTATCGCCTAGATCATGGAACAAGTCCACGAGCTCGCTGACTTGCCCGGCCGAGTTTTCGTTGGACGTAATTGAATTTACCCAAGATTGCGTGATATCATCGCACTTCAAAGGCTCAAGCTGTCATTGACCTTCAGGATATTAAGCGAGTTCTCGTGCGATTTCGTTGGCGCTGGCTGGTATTGGGTGCTCTCCTGACCATCGTGCTCGGGGGAGCCTGGTGGTGGACGCGCCCTCCCCAGTTCAATCTGCTGATTGTGACACTGGATACCACTCGGGCTGACCGACTGGGGGCTTGGAAGGGACCGCGCGGCCTTACCCCCATTCTCGATCGGCTGGCTGCGGAAGGGGTCGTTTTCGAAAGGGCGTTCGCGCCTGTTCCGATCACGCTCCCTTCGCATGCGAGCCTGTTCACGGGACTCTATCCCGCCGAACACGGCCTGCGGCTGAATAACGGCCTCAGCCGGCTGAATTCCGAGATTCCGGTGCTGGCCGAGTTACTTCAGAAGCGAGGCTATCGGACTGGTGCATTTATCGCCTCGTTTGTGCTCGACAAGCAATTCGGTTTGGACCGGGGCTTCGACTACTACGACGACAATCTAGGACCTGATCACGCGCCTGCCGGTGTCGATCCGCACAATCACAAGATGCGCATTGGCGAGCTGGTCGTGGATTCCGCCCTGGGGTGGCTGCGGGGCCGTAGGCAGCCCTTCTTCTGCTGGGTCCATCTGTTCGATCCGCACACTCCTTACAGTGCTCGCGAAGAGCTGTTCAGCACCAAGTACCGCGACCGTCCCTATGATGCCGGGATTGCCTATGTCGACGGTCAGGTGGGCCGCTTGATGGACCGCTTGAAGCAGAACGGCCTGGACGAACGGACGATCGTGATCATCGCGGGTGATCATGGCGAGTCGTTGAACGAGCACAACGAGCGGACCCACGGCTATACGATCTACGATGCCACGCTGCACGTTCCGCTCATCATTCGCTTGGCGGGAGCCGACCGGCCGGTGCGGCGGATTGCCACGCCCGTGTCGCTCGTGGATGTCTTTCCGACTCTGGCCGACGCCCTGCATTTGAAGCTGCCCGAAAGATGCTCGGGCCGCAACTTGCTGCCTGCATGC
>CAMAVF010000378.1 GCA_945861445.1 Planctomicrobium piriforme
CAATTTCATAGCCGCGCAATCCCAACGCGTGATAGAATACTTTCTCGGACATGCTGTTTGCTCCAGTTTGAAGTTCTTGATCTAACCTCAAAGGAGAACAGCATGTCCGTTCTTTTACTACCCTTAGCACTCACTTCCCGGAAGAACCATTTTTTGACAGAAAAATGCTACGACAGAAAGATTCTGGCCCGTCGACTCACCCGACGGAGCTGTCTTCATTTTTCTGTCGTCACATTTTTCTGTCAGCGCATTTTTATGTTAATACCGCTTTTTTGAACAGTCGAACCTCGCTAACAACCATCCGGCTTACGCCGGACGCTCGCCTACGAAGAGGAGTCTGTAAAATCAGCCGGTACGCGCTAGCGTCCGGTTCGTTTGGAAATTCGAGTCGATTGTTGCCCGAACCGTGGGCTAGCGCCCAGCGGCTGATGAATAATCCGCTCTAGCGGATCACCAATTTGCCGAACTTTTCGACCTTGTGAAAACTGGGGACTCCCGCTGGAGCGAACGCCGTGTATTCCGTTTCCGTGGGCCGCACGCGCTGCCGGCAGACGTTGAAGTACCACGGGTAGCTCGTCGACGGTTTGCGTCCTGAGACACCGTTCAGACGGTCAATCGTTTCCTGCTGTTCTCCGACGACTGGAATGCGAACCTCGGCAGTCCAGAATCCGTCACCCACGTGCGTGGCCACCTGGGCTCCCGAGTACCACAGCGACTCCAACAGTCCCTGTTTCCGGTCGAGATCGATGAAGGCCCCCGCCGGGTTGAGTGCCAGTTGATAGTACGAATGGGTCTGGGTCTCCAGCAGGATCTCGACCACGTCACCGCTCCAGATGGCGGGGTCCTCTTTCTTGGTGGTGCCAATCTTCAGGTGTTTCGTGTCGCGTTCCTGGCACTGGATTCCGAAATAGAACGAGCTATCCATCCAGGCGATGCGGACCGAGGATCCCATGTACGGGTCCTTGCCCGTCTCCAGATCGCGGAGCGAATGGACTCGCAGATTTTGCCAGAAGGGTTCGTCCAGCTTGCCATCGATTTTGACTGTGGTTGGTTCTCTTTCGAAGGCGACGGCTTCCGGCACATTTTCGCGACCCTTGGCCAGTTGCACGCGCAGGTCGTGCAGCGGGTGCATGTAATCGGCGATGTAGGCGATTCGCTGGCCATAGCTCGATTCGGGGGAGACTTTCTTCTGCGCCACGGCCAGCAATTCCAGGACCTTGCCGATCTTCTCGGCGTTCTTGCCCAAGCCGATCAGGTTGGTCTCGGAGTATTCGATGAAGGCTTTCATTTCACCGCTGGCCGGACCGTAAAACTCGGTGTAGTATTCGGCGAGCAACTTGTCGATATCCTGATCCGCATCCCACCAGAAGCGCGACGTGACATGCAAATTGAGATGGTCGAAGGTCAGTGAGCCCATCCCTTTTGGATCGCGATAGACTTCGATGAAGTCACCGATCGAGATCCCCTTTAAGGCCCGCAGATCCTCGGCGATGGCGTGCGGGTAGTAGTTCGGCATGAAGGGCTGCGTGAACGGTCGGCCGTGCAGGTAGTAGTCGTTGATGACCAACTGCTTGTGCCCCTCGGGCATTTTCTTCAGCCACGCAGTCCGCAGGTCACGGAACTTCTTCTTCTCAATCGGGTCTTGGAACGTACTGCGATTCTGGCAGATCCCGATGATCAGGTTCGGACTGAGCGTCTCGATCTTCTCCGGCGGCAGGATATAGGTGCCGTAGCCGTAACAATTGAGTTTCCGATCGGGATGCGTCTTGTAGACCTCGCTGGCGACGCGATTCACATAGCTCCAGACGTAGTCGGAGATCTGACCATCCCAGCCCCGTTCGAGCGTCGACTTACCGCGGCACAGTTCGCACTCGCAGGTGTGCGTGTAGCCGTCTGCCGGCATCAGCGAGACCAACGGCGCGTCCACCAGATCGAACATCGTCCGGGCATACTTGACGTTTTGTTTGAGTAAACCTTCCGACGATAAACAGCCATGAGTTGAGGTCCGCTTACCGCCGAAGATGGCAAAGTATTCGGGATGGGCCTGGTAGACTTCGGGGCGTTCGTAGACGGGATTCATGCCGTGGCTCAACCCCATTCCGAAATCGCCGATCACATCGGGCGCGATGTTCCAACCCATCCGCAACTGCCACAGCACTTCGTCGCGGGTGGTGGCCTCATGGCCCCACATCCGGCCGTACTGATACGGAAAACGGAGTGGGAAATCGGGGCGCACAGTTTTGTTGATCACCGGCAATTCCAGATTGGCATTTTTTGGGACAATTTCGCCCAACTCTGCGGGCAGATACCAGCGGACCCCCAGCATTCGCAGATACTCATAGACGGCATTCAACGAACCTCGCTCGTCGCGATGCCAGATCTTCAATTCACCGTGGTACTCCTTATAGAGATTGCCCGAGGCAAACGCCCACTGCTCACCGGTGGCGGCGTCCCATTCTTTCAGCAGCTTGGGCAGCTCCGAAGGTGTCGTTAAGTAGAACTTGGGAATGGTGAAGTCGCTGTCATGCCCGAGCAACAGCAGATGGCTGGGACCCGACTTGATTTGGAAGGCACCGTGCTTCAAACCTTTCGCCGTCTCCTTCAGGCGATCGGTATGCGGACTGCGGCCGACGTAAATCTGCACGGGGCAGCCGGCAGTCGGGGCGGTGACGATCGGCAGTTTCCCACCCGAGATCTTCTGGATGTAGGTCTGCAGTTCACTCGCTGCCAGCCGGACCATCCGCGGCGGCTGCTCGGCAATGACGATCTCCGCTTGAGGTTGCCCCTCTTTGACGAGGAACGTGGCACCAAACAGCACGGTCGAGGACATCGACGCCCAGATCGCAGTCGCCATCCAGAGCATTCGGCGAGACCAGTCTCGCGGGACATCAAGTCTTCTCACTGCAGCGTCTCCCTGAAAGAGTCTCTCGCCATTTCGGCAACTCACGAGCGATTGATTCCACACATCCTAACGCATCAAAATCACGTGATGCAACGCCGAGGTCGGAACGGTGCTGACGCGGGATGGGGTGTGAATACGCCGACGCTAGCAGCGTCGGCCACGTGGCGGACGCTGCCAGCGTCCGTGTCAACCTGGCCTATCCCGTGAAACGCACAAATAAATCCGCTACGGCATTGCCCGTTGGGGTGTTTGACGGAGGTCTGGCACTGGCCTTTCAGTGGCACTCGATGTATCTGCTTGATCAAATGATGCCAGATCGCCTGTTGAATCGCCGCGACGCCATGCCTGATGAAAGTCCAAGATGGCCACTGCCCCAGCTCTTCCGAAGTACGACCTGCCGACCTCAGCCGTAGAACAACCAGGCGGCCAACTGGGACTGGTCGATTATCTCAAACGGATCCTCACCGCCCGGGTCTACGATGTCGCGATCGAATCGCCTCTGGAACTGGCGAGCAAACTGTCCCAACGGTTAGGTAACACGGTGCTGTTGAAGCGTGAAGACAACCAACCTGTCTTCAGCTTCAAGCTGCGTGGTGCCTACAACAAGATGGCCCAGTTGCCTCCCGAGCAACTGGCCCGCGGTGTCATCTGTGCTTCGGCCGGGAACCATGCCCAGGGAGTCGCACTCAGCGCCAAGCACCTGAATTGTCACGCCACGATCGTCATGCCCGTGACGACACCTCGTTTGAAAATCGACGCCGTGCGGGCACTGCAGGGCGAGGTCATTCTGTTCGGCGACAGCTATTCCGATGCTTACACGCACGCCCTGGAGATTGCTCAAAAACGCAGTCTGACCTTCGTGCATCCGTTTGACGATCCCGACGTGATTGCCGGCCAGGGGACGATCGGCATGGAAATCCTGCGACAACATCAGCATCCCATCCACGCGGTGTTTGTGGCGATCGGCGGCGGCGGCCTGATCTCCGGTGTCGCGGCCTATATCAAAGCCGTGCGGCCGGAAGTCAAAGTCATTGGAGTGCAGATGACCGATTCCCATGCGATGGTGCAATCGGTGCGAGCGGGGCATCGCGTGCAGCTGACCGACGTCGGGTTGTTCTCTGACGGGACCGCGGTCAAACAAGTCGGCGAAGAAACGTTTCGCCTCACGCGGGCGCTTGTCGATGATTTTGTCCTGGTCAACACCGACGCCGTCTGCGCGGCCATCAAGGATGTGTTCGAAGACACACGCAGTATCCTGGAACCTGCCGGAGCCCTGGGGGTCGCAGGCATGAAGCAGTACGTCGCGCAGCATCGTCTCACCGGCCAGACGCTGGTGTCGATCACCTGCGGAGCCAACATGAATTTCGACCGGCTGCGATTTGTCGCCGAGCGGGCCGAGGTCGGTGAGCAGCGGGAAGCCCTGTTTGCCATCACCATTCCCGAAGAACGAGGCAGCGTCAAACGGCTGTGCGAAGTCATCGGCCAGCGGAATGTGACCGAGTTCAACTACCGGATGTCCGACGAAAGTCAGGCTCAGGTCTTCGTCACCCTCGCCACAAACGGCCGGGAAGAATCAGCGAAGATCATCGCGAAATTGAACGCGAGTGGGTTCCCCGCGTTCGACCTCACCGACGACGAACTCTCCAAGGAACATTTGCGTTACATGATCGGGGGCCGCAGCCGGCTCGCGCATGGCGAACGACTCTATCGATTTGATTTCCCCGAGCGGCCCGGCGCCCTGATGCGGTTTCTGTCGAGCATGCAGCCCAACTGGAATATCAGCCTGTTCCACTACCGGAACCAAGGGGCCGACTATGGCCGCATCCTGGTCGGCATCCAGTTTCCCAGCGAGCAGACGACCGCAGTCGAAGAGTTCCTGGGATCATTGTCGTACCCCTGTGTTGATGAAACGGACAACCTGGCTTACCGCCTGTTTTTGAGATAAAGTCGCGTCTGCTGTCTTTAGGTCCCTGTGGTCCCTTGCGTCCTTTGGGGAAAGGGACTGAAAGGACCACAGGGACCTGAAGGACAAAATTTGGCCGGAACAATTCCATGAAACAGCCACGACAACCCGCAACCCTCGTTCGTTGCCCGTGGGCCAAGGGTGACCTCTATCAGGCCTACCACGACAATGAATGGGGCGTCCCCGTGCATGACGACCGCGTCTTATTCGAGTTCCTGATTCTCGAAGGCGCTCAAGCCGGCTTGAGCTGGGAAACGATCCTCAAGAAACGCGAAAACTACCGGGCGGCGCTAGATCAGTTTAATCCGGAACTGATCTCGCAATACGGGCAGCGCGAGCACGACGCGTTGATGGCCAACGCCGGCATCGTCCGCAATCGCCTGAAGATCGACTCCACGATTCAGAACGCGAAAGCATTCCTCACCGTCCAACAGGAATTCGGCGCGTTCGACCAATACATCTGGAGCTTTGTAAACGGCACTCCGCTGCAAAACGCACGAAAAGCCTTCACCGAGGTCCCCGCCCGTACGGCAGAATCCGACGCGATGAGCAAAGACCTGAAACGCCGCGGCTTCAAATTCATCGGCACCACGATCTGTTACGCCTTCATGCAGGCCGTCGGCATGGTGAACGATCATCTGGTAGAATGTTATCGCCACGCAGAGCTACTTCCGGACAAGCGAAGTCCCCGCAAGAGGGCGCAGTAGTCGCTGAATTCAGCGCGCTGCCCGCGGGCCTGCTTTTGGCCCCGTCGGTTCGATGACTTCGAAGTCTGAGCCTCTGAGTCTGCGGAGTTCGTCCAGGTCTTTGATGCGGGCGTCAGGGGCGACGGAGATCCGCCAGTCGCCACCGTTGTCGGCGACGAACATACCGTATTTCTTGAGGCCTTTCAGAATGGCCTGGGGATGGGGTGAGAACTTCGAAACGTCGAAGTCGGCTCGCAGGCGGAAGCGTTCTCCCATGCGAGGCAGGTTGGGGTCTGTCTTGCGACTGGCGTAGTGCGTGGCCGGGTAGACGTACGCGCGTCGCGTGTTGCGGACGGTGAACCGTAGGGCGTGATTGACCATGCCGCGTTCCAGTTCATCGAACCGCACGATGGCCGGAAAGACCGGCAGGCCGGCGGCGTCTGAGGACGTCCAGGTGTCAGGACGCAGGCGATTGGATTTGAGATCAAAGGTCGCCTCGCAGGCACATTCCCAGCCGGCGGCAGTCTTGCGGGCCTGGTAGAACTCGTAGAGCATCCGGGCGCCCGGATCGACCACGATCAGATGCCGATCGCCCTCTTCCGTCCCCTGTTGCGCTTCCGCCAATGAGCGTTGATCGAGCGGCCAGTTTTCGATCGGGGCATTCTCGGGAATGGGGTACGGGCCGGGATCGGATTCGTCCGGGTAGGCCACGATCTTCGCCGGGATCTTGGGCTGGTTCGATGGGACCAGCACGAAGGACATGTCGAGGTTGTACGCCAGCTTCTTATCGGCCCCAATCCCCTGGATCATCTGGGCTGAATTCTTCAACAACGGCCGTTGGGAAATATCTTCATTCCACGGATTGTCCGCCGGAAAGATGGCCAACTTCCGCAGGATCGCGTCGGCCTCGGCCGTGTTGAACATCACCGGCTGAGTCAACTTCGCGGCCTGGGGCTGGGCATCCGCCTGCGAGACCAACGGCGTACCGAGGCCGGCGATCATCCAACCAGCCGTCACCGCATACAACACCAGAGCGACACTTCCCAGATGCAGGGGGGACACCTTGTGCATGCAAGTCTCCTTGATTGGCGTAAATCGGGAGAGCTACGAGCGGCCATTAATGAGTTTGTCTCGACCAGCTGATTGTACCGATTCCACTGGCAGGATGATACGAATGGCAGGTCGCGAGCTGGCCACGCGAGACCAGGTCCGTGGACTTAGCCCCTCCAACGACCGAGAGGCCCGATTTAGACTTTGCCGTTCGGATCTCGTCGTTCGTCAGTGTAAGCTTCCCTGCGATTCCGCCGAGCTCTCGGTTATACTGACGGGCGCTAACCTGGATTATTCATCGGTGGTCGCAAATTCGCCAGCTTGGTACCTGGTGTGTGTTCCCCCTTTCGATGAAGTGGTTCAGCGCACACCTTCCCCCTCCCCAAGTGCCAGATCTGTGATGTCGGGTCCCGATGAATAAAGTCTTCCG
>CAMAVF010000379.1 GCA_945861445.1 Planctomicrobium piriforme
AAACTGCTGGAATTGGGGCACCAGCAACAGGTGATCGAAGGCGCTCGCGCGAGCTTGCGATGTGCTCAAGGTGGCGATGAGCGCCAGCGCAACGAGACATCTGCGGCGGAATGCCGCGGGGAGGGCTGATAGTCGCAGATTGGTGGCTCGCACGGATGATTCCTCAACGGAACGATTCGCGAATCAGCGGGCACATCGTCGATTCTGATTCACCAGAACTGGGATCAGAGCTCAACGAGACGCAACCCTCTGCACGGTTTTCTTGACAATTCCTGTGAGTGATCCCGGTACTCCTGCTGAAGTGCATGATTCGAGCACCGACATCAAAATGACTCACACCGATAGATATTGATATCGTACTGTCTCCCAGCGGGGGAGGCTACCTAAGCCTTACAAATTCAAGGTGGATGTTTGTGAAATTCACCAAAGTCTCGGACTAGCCAGACCGTGCCAGTTGCGATGATCACGCGGGATGGGCTCGATTGGGGTCTTCAAGGCGACTTGGAGTCCTCGTAGTAGGTGGCTGTCGACCCGCGTTATCAATCGGCCAATCAGCAGCACAGACAGTGCTGTTTTACGACAACATTCACGAAATGCACGAGGAGTCCGAGGACTATCGGTCAGCAATTTCCGGCGAATTGAGATTCAATAACGAGATTGGAACAGTATTGGCCCCCCTGGAACATGGGAACCGTCGAATGCCGAAACGTGCTAAAGGTAACGTAGCAACGCGAAAGCAGGTCTGTCAAGCGGTATTTCCACCAAAGTTCCGGACACGAAACGCTTTGAGACGATTCGCCGGCCCCTAACAGCCCGTTGAAAAAGATGTCTGGAACTTTGCCACCCACGCGGAATCGAGCGTTTTTTCGACGTTCGGAGAGTTCTAGACACCGTTTTCAACAGCCTGCTAACCGCGGCCCTCAGGACTGCGGGCAGACTTAGATCCCGGTCAGCACTCAACCCGGCTCTGCAACCACGGTCCTGTTACTTCGCTACCATCCAAATGTTGCGGAAACGGACCGGGTTGCTGTGATTCTGCAGGTACAACGGACCTGGTTCGGGGCCTTCCTTGACGGGTGCGGCCGTCGTGCTTTTGGTCAGCTCCACATTCTCGTGGATCACAATCCCATTGTGCTTGACGGTGATGACCGGGGACTTCACCTTTTTCCCCTGGTCGTCGTACTTCGCAGCCGTGAAATCGATGTCGTAGGTTTGCCACGTCAGCGGGGGATAACACATATTCTGTGAAGGATCCTTGATCGAGTAGATTCCGCCACATTCATTGTCTTTGCCTTCCAGGCCGAATGAATCCAGAATCTGCACCTCGTAACGGCCCTGCAAATAGCATCCACTGTTACCACGACCCTGTCCCGTCGCCTTCGGCATGTAGGGCAGTCGAAACTCCAGGTGCAACTGGCAACTGCCGTGCTTGAGTTTGCTGGTGACACCTTCCTTCAGCAGCCCATCGGCAGTCATCTGGCCACCTTCGAACTGATCGGGCGATTTGCCATCGAAGAGAACGATCGCGCCTGCTGGAGGCTTCGCTCCCAGGGTATGACTTTCACGATCGACGCGCTTCATTTCGCCAACCGCGTTGCCGTCGCCGTCGAACAGTTGCGCGACGCCATTGCCTTTCAGGATGGCCTTGCCTTCTTTGCCGCCGATCTCGAGCACCCCGTCCTTCAATTCGCCGTCGGCTTCGACCTTGACCGGAAAGCTCCACCCATCACCCGGCAATCCACCGGGCAACCCGATTGCGTGAAATTTGCCATTCCCTTTGGCGATGATCTGCACGCCGTACTTGGTTTTGTCATCACCCAGATTCCCAGTGTATTCCCCCTGAAAGGCGAAGTCCGCATCCACTTTGGCGGGATCATCGTAGACCCCTTCTTTGGGCGCATCAGCCGCGACCAGGCACAGGATGCACAACGTCAACATCACAAGAATTCCGCCGCGGCTGTATGAACGCAACATCGAAACACTCCTGGGTGAAATTAAATCATGAATGCGTAGTAGTAGAAGATCAGCCCGGTCACCGAAGTCAGCGTCAGGGTGATTGCGGACAGCCATCCCAGTCGTTTGTGCACGCGACTGTGGACTGATGGTTGGGGCGGGTTGGGGATGCGTTTCCAGCCATGCGTCAGCGTGACCGCCCACAGAATCACGGTGCTCACGGCAAATACCAGATGGACCAGCAAAACCCGGCTGACCCATTGTAATTGCGGGTCCGTCAACAGGACCGCGCGCCGCTTCAGAATTTCCTGCCAGCCGCCATGCAGCCGCATGTCAATTTCAAACAGGCACACCGTAATCAGCAGGGCCACACCCAATCCCGTCTGCAAGCGACGATGCCAGAGGTATTGGCGGCGGAACTTGACGAGATAGATGCTGAACAGCAAGACCGGCACGACCAGGATCAGGGCACAGACGACAACGTCCAGCATCAGCGTACTGGGATACCCTAGAAATCCCTGACCCATTAGTTTGCGTGCCTTATTCCATGTCCCGAACTGGAAAAAAAGCCGGCATCTGTGGGCAGATGCCGGCTTGTCAGCAAAATGTCTCGACCAGCAGGCTGGTCAGGAAATTACTTGGTCTCGGGCGCCGGAGCGGCGGGAGCGGGAGCCGGGGCGGCTTCAGCAGCTGCCGGCGGCTTGACTTCTTCGTAAGGCTTGGCAATGACCGGAGTCGTGCCAGTGGTTGTGGCACAGCAAGTCGTCACGGCACAAGCCGGGGCGGTGTTGCAGCAGGCGCGAACGCGAGTCTGGCAGCAGTTGCTGGCAGTCTGACAGGGCGCAGCCGCTTGGCACGGAGCAGCGGCCACCTGGCAGCCGGTGTTGCAGCCCGTATTGCAACGAGCAGTCTGATTGCAACCGGTGTTGCAGGTCGCGGTCTGGGTGCAGCAGTTGTTGCGAGTCTTCGCGCAGCACTTGCGTGCGTAGGCGTCGGTCGCCGTCATGGTCATGGCCGCAGCCACAACGCACAAACAAATCAAATTCTTCATATTCTATCTCCTGTACGTAAGTAACATCCCTGTTGCTGAATCCCGGAAGCATCCCAACTTCGAGGGATCAGTGGAAATCCGCTTTCCCACCGATCAGCGATATGTCGTTTGTCGTGCGTGGTCCCACTTCCAGCACACGGCCGTTAGACTGCGAACGCAATCTCCTGATACTACAGCCCCTTCCGGCTTCGGTATCTTCCAATCTGGAAATTGGAGAATCAAGTCAAAAGCGACCTATTAAGCCGAAGATTAGGAAATTCCTGCATGGGTGACTTCTGAGAGATATAGCGACAAAAACATCTCGATCGGTCCCTGCGCAGCTCACCCAACCTATTGTTGAACCGCAAGTTACGTGGTTTCAGGAGCAACAGAAGACTGACTGTCTACTAAATGGACGAATTCGTCTTCGGTCAGGACACGAACACCCAGCTTCTGTGCCTTCTCCAGTTTGCTGCCCGCTTTTTCACCCGCCACCACGAAGTTGGTTTGTTTCGACACGCTGTCGGTCGGCTTGCCACCCTGCTGCAGAATGAACTCCTTGATACTGTCGCGGGTGAATCGCGTCAGTGAGCCGGTCACCACAATCGTCTGGCCGCTGAGGGGGCCAGTCACAACTGGCGGCGGAGCCGTGGCCTCGCGCGCCTCGCCCCAGTTCAGTCCGAAGTCCTTTAACTCGGCAAGCAACTTGAGCACCGGTTCCGTATGAAAGAAGGTATAGACCGAGTGCGCAATCACCGTGCCGATCTCGTTGACTTCCGCCAGTTGTTCTTCCGTCTGTGCGATAATGACGTCCAGTGATCCGAACTGATTGGCCAAAGCCTGCGACACCGTCCGCCCGACATGTCGGATGTTCAACCCCGTCAGTAATCGCCATAACGGCCGATTGCGAGAGGCGTCGATGCCGGCCAGCAGGTTGTCGACCGATTTTTCCCCCAGGCGGTCGAGGCCGATCAATTCGTCGCGCCGCAGTTGCAGTCGATAGACGTCGGACAGACTGGTCAAAAAGCCGTGCTCGACCAGTTGTTCGATCAGTTTGATGCCCAGTCCTTCAATATCCATCGCCGAGCGTGACGCATAGAAACGTAAGGTTTCACGCAGTTGGGCCGGACAAGCCGGATTCGGGCAGCGGATGTAAACACCCCCTTCATCCTGAATCACGGCCGTGTTGCATTCGGGACAGTGGGCTGGAAACACAAAATCCGTTTCGTCGCCAGTCCGCAGGTGCTCTTCCACTCGTACCATGTGCGGGATAATTTTTCCCGCCTTTTCGACGATGACCCAGTCACCAATCTTGACCCCCAACCGATTGAGCTCATCGCGATTGTGCAGGCTGCAGCGTGAGACCGTGGTCCCCGCAATTTCCACCGGTTGCAGAAGAGCCAGAGGAGTCAGCGTCCCCGATTTGCCGACCGTCACCGAGATCTCGAGAACCTTCGTCTGCGCTTCGTACTTTTCCCACTTGTAGGCGACGACCCAGCGCGGGGACTTGCTGGTCGTTCCCATCCGTGCTCGCTGGTCACGGCTATTGACCTTCAGGACCAGCCCATCGACTTCAAAGTTCAACGTGTGCAGTTGCTCCATCATCCGGTGGCACTGTTCCAAGGTCGCTTCCCATGTGGGCCACGCGTGAACCTCGGGGGTAATCGGGATTCCCAGCCGGCGCACGGCCTCTAAGAACGCCATATGGGTGGGCAATTCAATCCCTTCGCAATACCCCACGCTGTGGGCAAAAAAGCGGATCTTTCGCGCAGCACTCAGCTTCGGATCGAGCAACTTCAAGGCACCGGCGGTCGCATTGCGGGGATTGGCAAATGGCTGTTCGCCAGCCTCCAGTTGCGCGGCCCGCAAATGCGCGAAGTCCGAGTTGCTGATGTACGCTTCACCCCTCACTTCCAGATACGGGGGAATCGGTTGCTCGGCGCTAGCGGTCAGATGCAGTGGCACGCCGCGAATCGTTTTCGCATTATGCGTGATGTCATCGCCCTGGCGTCCGTCCCCGCGCGTCAAACCTTGCACCAACACTCCATGCTCATAGATTAGCGAGAGTGCCACGCCATCGATCTTGTACTCCGTGACGTATTCGATCGATTCGGACGGATCGAGCAATTTGAGGATCCGGGTGTCAAACTCAGCCAGTTCCGCTTCCTCGTAGACGTTGTCGATCGACAGCATCGGCAAGCGGTGCGGCACCGTCACGAAACCCGCAATCGGCTCTCCGCCAACC
This sequence comes from Planctomicrobium piriforme, assembly GCA_945861445.1. Lineage (GTDB taxonomy): Bacteria > Planctomycetota > Planctomycetia > Planctomycetales > Planctomycetaceae > JAKFVC01. The sequence continues at coordinate 5,229 of CAMAVF010000379.1, forward strand.
TTGTGGCTCGGACTGCTGGGATCATCGTACTGGGGATATTCTTGTTCGAGCTGCTGCAGTCGTTTGAGCAGTTGATCGTATTGCAGATCACTGATTTCGGGTTGTGCATCCAAATAATAGAGGCGATTGTGCCGTTCGATCTCGGCTCGCAACTGCTGGACTTCCTTCAGGATCGTTTCGGTCATCTCAAGCGCCTGAACACTTTCGATCTAAGAGTCTGCTTGAAAGAACATGTGATGCCGAGGATTATAGCGATAAACTGCAATTTGCCAGCTTTGTCGCCTGTCATCCCGGGGTGTTGTCAAGATGCTCCGTTTCGACACGGGCTGCGGATTTTGACTCAACTTCGTCCAAATATCACGGACCCCGGCAGCGAATTCGGCTTGCGAAGGGTGGCTTGCAGCGCACAATGAACACACTGCGAGTGTTGTTTTTGGAGATCTTGGGAGCTTGTCATGATGTTACGATGTCGATTTCGTTGGTTGCTGGCGATCAGCATGGCCTGCTTCACCAGCGGCGCCGTATTTGCCGATAACACCGACCCTAAATACACCCTGAACGATCCGGACGGCAAGGATCAGGATTTTGACCTGCAGGGTGAGTTCAAGGGAACGGCTCAATTGAGCAAGTTCTCGAAAGGCGACTTCGGTCTGCAGGTGGTCTCGATGGGTGGCGGCCGGTTTCAAGGTCAGTTGCTCATTGGCGGCCTGCCCGCGGACGGTTGGAACGGTTTCGCCCGCATTCGTCTGATCGGCGAACGCGAAGGCCGCAAGTTGACGCTGCAAGGCGGACCTTACTCCGTGTTTATTCAGGGTATGGGGAAACATGCGACGATCAAGTTCCAAGCCGGTGATATTTCACTGGGTGAACTCGAACGCGTGCATCGCGTCAGTCCCACGATGGGTTCGGCCCCCGCCACCGGTGGCTCAGTCTTATTCAGTGGCACCGCTCCGGCGGAAGGCGATCCAGCGGCCCCGCCCGAAAATCTCGGCACGCTGTGCTGGCAACAGGCCAAGTTGACCGACGAAGGGCTGCTCCTGGCAGGCACCAAGACCACTCACCTTTACAATGACTTCATTCTGCACGTTGAGTTTCGCACGCCGTTCATGCCGAATGCTCGCGGCCAGGCCCGCGCCAATAGCGGCATCTACCTGAATGGCCGGCACGAAGTTCAGATCCTGGATTCGTTCGGTCTGGCGGGAGCAGAAGATGAAGGCGGAGCGATCTACAAATACAAGAAGCCCGATCTGAACATGGCTTTTCCGCCGTTGACCTGGCAGACTTATGACATTCGCTATCAAGGTCCCGTGTTCAATCCGCGTGGCAAGAAGACGCAAAACGCCCTGATCTCGGTCGAACACAACGGGGTCAAGGTTCAAGACAATGTCGAGGTGGACGGTCCCACGGGATCTGGTCCGGAAGAAACACCGATTCTGCTGCCACTGCAACTGCAGGACCACGGGGCTCCGGTCGTCTTCCGCAATGTCTGGATCGCACCGATCAATCCGCCCGCACCGCCCCCCGCGCCATGGTGCTGCAAAGGCCGAAAGTGCTGGCCGGCCTATTAGTCTGCCTGCCAATTGACAAGTGAAAATTCCGCTGCCCCCGATTTCCGGGGGCAGCGGTGTTCTTTGAGGGTCGCCAAGGGCAAACTCGTGGAAATGCGTACTATCCGTGTTTCCAGTCGATGGGAGGGCGAGGCTCCTGCCGAGCCGCATAGTCTTGCGAGGGCCGATAAACGCTTGCGGTTCGGCAGGAGCTTTTGAAGTTGCGCTATTTTTTT
>CAMAVF010000380.1 GCA_945861445.1 Planctomicrobium piriforme
GAAAAACGGTGGAACTCAAATCGTTAGACACAGATGATGGCAAAATAGCGGTACTCATGAATCGATCTCCCAAGATCGGGGTTGAGACCGCCCCTGCGGGCGGTCTGTGAAAACACAAACCGCCCGGTAACCGGGCACATGCCGCGAGCTCATCACTCGCGATGTTGCGTGTGATGGGTTCCCAGCAAACATTTCTGGCGGAAATCGAGCACCTCAGTCAGCGGAATCAGAGCTGCTGTTGGTGGTGCCCATGTCAACTGGTCAGAAGGTCGTCCAGTGAGAGTGATGAAGACCTTGCCGATAGGCCTTGGTCGAGATCCCAGGTGGCCAGCCCCCATTCCTGTTGGCGACAGAGCTCAGTGATTTCCCGGAGGGCGTCATCTGGCTCAAATGTGTGGACATACAAGCCACTGAAAGCGGTACAGACATACTCAGTTAACGTCGTTGAGAGAGTCATTACTTATCCTTGTTACAAAAGTGGGTTGCCAAAGAACACAAACAGCCACTCGCAGGAGTGGCCGACGGTTAGAAGCGGAATGTGAGTCGATATTTCTAATCGCCAGCGGCGTGACCGATGGCTCGGATCCAAATGAGCAATTCGCCCTGCGGATCCCGGTCGCGCAGTAATTCCAGCGACATAGAGTCGACGGCCGCGGAGTTGAGCCATTTCTTCGCCGTGGCCGCCATCCGGCGTCGGGCCTTCATCGGGAGTGCCTCCCACTCGCAATCGTGTGGGCGAGCGAGGAAACTGCGGCGGGCGAAGCTCAAGGCGATATCAGCCTGGTCCTGAACATCAAGCAGTCCTCCGCCGGCCGCGTAGATTGCCACCATGTGGAGGTAGTTCTCCAGACTGCGTTTGCTGGTGACGAGTGCGCGACATCCGTGTCGAGCATTGATAATTTCTGCGGCTTGATGCCGGAGTGCGGTCTCGGGATCAGACTCGCGATCGAACAAATAGAATTCGGGGCAGCCCAGCGGCGCGAACCGTTCGGCCCACCGCAAAACCTGGCCGCCGCCAAACGGAATAAACACCAGGTGTTGACGGCGTTCTAGTTCTCCGAGGTCGGGAATCGAAGACGACTCTTGATGGAGCTTGGCGGTCAGTCGCTGCAGAAACTCCACGTCGTGGATGCCTTCGACGACGACAATCACCGGAGCACTACGACCGTTCTGACTCCCATCGTGTTCCGAATGGTACGAAAGTGTTGGACTGGGGATGAGTGACGTTGCTGTTGCAAACATAAGGGTTATTCCCATTTGGTGGTTGAAATTAAGAACTGTGCTCGGTGCTGGCCTGAGTCTCGATGGCTGGCGATTGATGAAACTCGGATGTCAACTGCTCGGGAGACACAGTCCCGAGTGACTTTTCCAGGAGACTACTCGCAGCTCGGCACGCCGGTCCCGAAAAGCCGATTGTCCGAACCTGAGTCGCTCCTTGAGTAGTGACGACGATCTCGATTACTGGCATGGTTATGCTCCGAGGTGAATGGTGACTTTGATTGACCCGTCAGTGAGCAGTTGCTCGATAGTCGTATGACCTTGTTTGCGCGCTTCCAATTTGGCCCGTTCCACGGCGTAAGTCTGAAGAAACTGGTCCATGTTTCGTTGCTCTCCCCAACGGCCGCCATAGTTGTCGAAATGCATTTGCGATTGGTCGACATCGCAAACGACCGGATAGCCTCAAGTCGGGAAGCTGTACTTGCCAGCCGGTGGCGGTTACCGAAAACAACATGGCGGTCCCGAAGACCGGCACCGGCAAGTGCAATCGGTTGCAGGCGAGTTCAATGGCCGCTGGATCGCGGACTTGGGTTTTGATCGTAACAATCTGACATCTTCTAACTCCTCAAGATATTGGTAGTCCGTACGCACTTACAGAATTGCGAATAGTTAGGCGTCCTACACTCTATATTGCCGCATTTTCGCGTGTTTTTAAGTGACTGACAGCATTCGAGAACCGGAACGCCACAACGGAAACCTCCTTTCACGACGTGGTTGTGGTCACTTGTCGCGGGTATCGAAGTGCAAAACTCAGGCTACTTCTCGCAGTCCGCGATGCCTGACATGTTCAACGAGTCGGGCTGACATGCTCGACTTCCGGGCAGTCAGCCAGATCCCGTGTTGGCCGCATTAGACGTTCGCTTAAGGGGATGTTCCTGCCGACGGCAAATGACCTCCCGGAATCAATTTCAACCCGCGGGCCGCTGCTTCCCGACGTAAGAGGGCCGACACGCGCGAGCGTGAGATCCCAAGCTCAACGGCGATCTCTGTGCCCAATTTTCCTGCTTCATGCAACGTCCAGATCAAAGCTTGCTGCTCGTCGGCCGCGGAACGGTCACGAAAATCAAGCGTAATCTCGACAACGGCCTCTTCGCTCGTTGTCTCGTTTTCTGTCGTTTGCTCAAGTCCGTGTACGCTTTCCAGTCGACCAATTCTCAACCTAAGGGTTCCCTGGAAAAAACAGCGTTTACGACCCGGTACCTCGATTTCTGTGACGCGAATGGGGGTGACTAATAACTGACGTAACGCCAGATAGGCTGCAGGAGTGCCTCCTTGAATCAATTCAGTGATCCGCAACAGGCACTGATCGAACCACTCACGCGTCGGAATTGGTACTATGGAAACTTGCTTAGACCGGGCATCCTGGAATTGTCGCGTAAGGACCCGCTCTTCTTCAGTACGTTGCGCGAGTCGCTTCGCAAGATTTGGATCCTGGTTGCCGTCTTCGACTTGATCCAGCAGCCACTCGATCTTCTTTTTCAGGGACGCTAATTTCTGCTGGAGTTCCGAAACTGCGTTCGGAATGTCTTGTGACTGTTGGCGCACAGACGCCAAGGTCAGTTCGAAGGTCCTGTCTCGCCAGTCCGTATTTGAATCGAGCTGGCCGATAACGGCCTTCAGAATCAATTCTTCCGCCAGGGCGCGCGGCAACATGGTGCCACAATCGCAGAGGCCCTTGGCATAATTGTGGCACCGGACATAGGTCGCGTTGCTGCCAGCCGTATGAAACTTAGCTCCGCATTTCGCACATTCGATCAAACCCTCGAGCATGTGCCTGGGGACGCCTTTGTGTGAGCCTCCCCGTAGCTTGCCGTTTGGTTTGCGGCTGGCCGCCATCACCTCGGCATTCTTGTCCAGAATCTTTTGGGCGGCATGGAATTGTTCCTCGGCAACAATTCGTAAATCGGGTAATTCCCGATCCCACTTCTCGATATCACCTGCGGGGCGGAGTTTTTGCGTCACCTTACCGTCAGAAGGACGACGCGTATTGGTCCACAATCCCCATTGCCATTGACAGATGTATTTCGGCGATCTCAGGACGCCGATGACCAGCCCATATGCCCACGCAGTCGTTGTGGACCGATGGTCCTTGGGTGCTTGCAGTCGATTGAGTTCGTTAACAATCCAGCCAATCGTCCGGCGCTCGTCAACAAACCAGGCAAAGATCCTCCGTACCCAGATGGCCTGATCTTCATCGATCGCATAGACCATTTTTGGCTTTGCAGTGTGACCTCGACCAGTCCTAGCTCCATCAGGTGACGGCAACGTGCGATAGCCAAAGCGATGGTCGCCGACGGAGTATCCCGCAAGGAGCGTGCCTTCCAATCCACGCAGGACGTCGGAACGGAGCTGGCGGAGGTGTTGCTCGTTGATGACGTTGGAGATAGTGGAGAACATTTCCCAATTGGGTTGATTTGAGTCGACGCCCTCCGATATGGTGACGACGCGGATACCGTACTCATGCACCAACTTTTTCAACATCGGGACTGTGATCGCCGTCTCCCTACCGAGTCGGCTCAGCGAGTAGAAAAAAATGACCTGGAATTCGCCCGCCGCGGCAGCCCTTAACATCTGGTTCAGGCCGTCCCTGTCAAGTTTGGTTCCGGAAACGGCATAGTCCGAATACTCCAGCTCTGGTGGGATGACCATTCCCATCGTTTCCGCTCGCTCCCGACAGAGACGCTGCTGATCTGTGATGCTGCTGTCGGACTGGTTTTCGGAACTGAACCGCGAGTAAGATGCGGCCCGCGGGCGATAGTCTTGGTCAGGATTTTCGGACGGCTCTTCTTCCGCAGATGAAGAGCAGCTCGCCAGTGGCGCGCTCACCTTGAGAGGTGAGTTGTGGCGAGCTGCCGAAGTCGTACTGCCGACCTCCGCCAAGGCGAGTACGTGCAGTCGCAAGGGAGCGCAAGTGTCTCCAATCCATTGCGTCGCTCGTTGCCAAAACGCTGAAACGCTGATGACTGCCAGGGTCCAAAACTTGGACACACCGGCAGCACTATTTTTAACGCTCAATGCAATCATCCTACCTCCTCGCGGAGGCAGACTGATGCTTCATGAATCTTGTCTCAGTGAGACAAAATGTACGACCAACCGTGCAAAGCCTTGATCAACTTTGATCACCCTTGAATATTCACATCTTACTAGCCGCCTTCGAGTTAACGTGCTAACTTGAAGGCGTGTAAGATGTTGGAAAAAGGGGCGTCACGAACCTCGCCCTCCCATCGACCCGAAATACGATCTAAGTCCGTTTTTGCGCAAAGTGCCGGACCGCGAGGCAACTTACGTACCGCGCCAGCCCACGGGCCGAGAAGGCGACAGTTCTGCCGGAACTTTCTTGGATTGTACTGGTCCAAGCCGTAAGATCAGTGATGGCCATCCGTTGTCGAATCGACGGATCATTCAATGGCTCAGCGGCAGGATCAGGGATAACTCGCCTGGAAAGGACCTTGCAATGATGTCGAGGCAGGGGTTGTGGCTTACGACGACTCTGTGCGTGGTGACACTTGGCGCGTGGCAGGTGGCCAGCGTCACCGGGCAGGATGGTTCGTCAGCGAAATCCAAAGCGGGTGCAGCTTCTAAAAAGCCTGCCAGCAAGAGTTCCACCACCGGCAAGAAGGGTGCCGCCACCAAGGGATCCTCGGAGAACCCGTTTCCGAAGCGTGTCCCGTCCGCCGGCCTGGAAGGGGGGATCGGGTGGCTGAATACGTCGGGCGAGATCACCCTGAAGGATCTGCGAGGCAAGATTGTCCTGCTCGATTTCTGGACTTATTGCTGCATCAACTGCATGCACATTCTGCCCGACCTGACCTACCTCGAGAAGAAATACCCCAACGAGTTGGTCGTGATTGGCATTCATTCCGGGAAATTCGATAACGAAAAGGATTCCGAGAATATTCGTCGCGCCATCCTGCGCTATGAGATCGAACATCCGGTCATCAACGATGCCAACATGGCGCTGTGGCGAAAATTCAATATCAACACGTGGCCGTCGTTCGCGCTGATCGATCCCGAAGGCAATTACTGCGGGGCGTTGTCGGGAGAAGGCAACCGCGACAACCTGGATCTCGTCATCAGTCGGGTGATCGCCTACCACAAATCGAAAGGGACCCTGGACGAAACTCCGGTGCGGTTTGATCTGGAATCCAGCAAGTCGATGGCGACGCCGTTGCGGTTTCCCGGCAAGATCTACGCGGATGGAGCCGGAAAACGCCTCTTCATTTCAGACAGCAATCACAACCGGATCGTCGTGACCGATCTGGAGGGCCAACTGCAATACGTGATCGGTTCGGGAGCGATTGGCAGCCAGGATGGAGCCTACGATGTCGCCCAGTTCGACCACCCGCAAGGGATGGATCTCAGCGGCGATGTGTTGTACGTCGCGGATACCGAAAACCACCTGATTCGGGCCGTTGATCTCAAGCAGCGGCAAGTCAAGACACTGGCGGGAACCGGCAAACAATCGCGCCAGTTTGTGCAAGGTGGCCGCCCCCTGCAGACGGCCTTGGCCAGTCCGTGGGACGTCAAGAAGGTCGGGGAAAAGCTGTTCATTGCGATGGCCGGATCCCACCAGATCTGGGTGTTGAACGGGACGGAATCCGTACGCGTCTATGCCGGTTCGGGTCGCGAAGATATTCAGAACGGCTCGCTGTCCCGGGCCATGTTCGCCCAGCCATCGGGGATTACGACCGATGGGGAGTATCTGTTCGTCGTCGACAGTGAAGGCTCGGCCGTTCGCAAGATGTCGACGACGACCACCGGCCAGGTGAATACGCTGGTGGGGACTTACGATTTGCCCCAGGGCCGGTGCCTGTTTGAATTCGGCGATATGGACGGGATCGGCAGCCAGGCCCGGCTGCAGCATCCCTTGGGAATCGTTCATCACAAGGGCAAGCTGTACGTCGCCGACACCTACAATCATAAGATCAAAGTGGTCGACATCGCCCAGCGCTCCAGCAAGACGTTTCTGGGGACGCCGCAACCGGGGGTGAAGAACGCTTCCGTCGAGTTCTCCGAACCGGCCGGGTTGTCGATTGCCGGCGACCAGTTGTTTATCGCCGACACGAACAATCACCGCGTGCGCGTGTATGACCTGCGCAAAGAGGAATTGTCGACCTTGGAACTGACCGGGTTGACGCCCCCCAAGGCGACGACGTCCGAAGATGCTCCACCCAGCGATTTGAAAGCGACGCCCGTCGCCGAACAGACGGTGATGGCGGGCAATCCCCTGCGATTTCAGGTGGAATTGGCGATTCCCCAGGGTTTCAAACTGAATGAGCTGGCCCCGGTGACCTATCGACTGAAAGCCGACGGGGCACAATCGGTGATCGCTGCGGAACATCTCGACCAGCGTGATGAAGCGACGGTGTCGGCCAATACCGCGTCCATCCAGTTGCCGCTCGCCGCGAAGTCCGGATCGGGCCGGTTTGAGCTGTCCTTGACCTATTCCTACTGCCGGGATGGCAAGGGGGGAGTCTGCAAGTTCAAAACGGCGGCGTGGACCATCCCCGTCACTCTGGCGGCGAAATCCGACCAGCGGGAGATCTCGCTGCAGGTGGAGTAGACTAGACATGCGGGTCGCCCTTCTGGGAGCGTCTGCGAGCGTGTTTGAAAAGGGAGGGCGAGGCTCCCGCCGAGCCGAATACGAGCTTTAGCTCGGCGTCCGCCGGAGGCATCAATGAGGGCCACCGG
>CAMAVF010000381.1 GCA_945861445.1 Planctomicrobium piriforme
CGTCACTACGACAACTTCACCGAATTCCGCCACGCCATCGATGGCTGCCTCGACAACATCCCCACAAAACACCGCCCCCAACTCGCCACCCTCATGACCCACAACTTCCAACACTTCAACCCGGCCTCATTCCTCACCGCGTGAAGTAGAATTCGCAGTTGCTTGTTGACTTCACGCCGCTCACCTGCCGCTGTGTTGTATTTGGCCGTGTGCGGCGTTAGAACAATTTGAGCTTTCGGATCTTGCGGGCCGGTCAGGAAATTTGTCGGAGAATTCGGCCCGCCGGACCTGTACGCGTCATCGCGGTCGAGTTGCCTGCGTCTCAGTGAGGACCAGTCTGGCTCTCGAAGGATCGGCTACCAACGGCACAAGCTCGGAAGGTTCTCTCGACCGTGAATGCATCTCTGGCGGATGAGCAACTGGCGGCGACCGTTCCACGCAAAGTGATCTGGCGCTTGATCCCGTTCATGTTTCTGCTCTTCGTGCTGAACATCATCAACCGCGTCAACGTAAGCTTTGCCAGACTGCAGATGCTTCCGGAGCTGGAACTGAGCGAGAAGGTCTTCGGCTTCGGAGCCGGTATCTTCTTTATCGGTTATTTTTTGTTTCAGATACCGAGTAACCTCATTCTCAATCGGATGGGGGCACGGCTGTGGATCGCCGGCATCGTGATCACGTGGGGACTCGTGTCATCGTCGATGATGTTCATTCGAGACGAATGGAGTTTCTATGTCTTGCGATTTCTGCTGGGAATCGCCGAAGCGGGCTTTTTCCCGGGCATGATCCTGTATTTGACCTATTGGATTCCGGCCACCGAGCGAGCCAGGGCAACGGCGTGTTTCATGGCGGCGGCGGCAACTGCCGGTGCGATCGGCGGACCGATTTCGGGTGCATTGATGCAGTATCTGGATCGTGTCGCCGGGTTCTCGGGCTGGCAATGGATGTTCTTCCTGGAGGGACTGCCGACGGTCGTCATGGGATTCGTCGTGATGTTCTGGCTGACAGACCGCCCCGAAATGGCTGGCTGGTTACATCCCGAAGAACGCCGCTGGTTGAGCGCGCAGATGGATCGTGAGTCCCAACACCGGCAACAGCAGCATGGCTTGACCTTGATGACCACCCTGGCCAACTGGCGGGTCTGGATGCTGGCACTGCTGTATTTTCTGCTGGCGGCAGCGGTGACCGGATTCGTATACTTTCTGCCGCAACGGGTGCAGGCCAAGTTTCCAGACTACAAGCTGGTGTACATCGGACTGTTGTCAGCCATTCCGTTTGTCGTCGCAATCATCAGCATGGTCCTGAGCGGTGCTCATTCCGATCGCACCGGTGAACGCCGCTGGCATGTCGCAGTGCCCGCTTTTCTGTCCGCAGTGGGCTGGGCGTTAAGCGTCTATTTTGAAAACCGGTGGCTGGTGCTGGGGGCCTTCTCATTGGCCGCAGCAGGCATGTATAGCTCGTTTGGTCCGTTCTGGTCACTGCCCAATTCATTCTTGAGCGGCACTGCCGCCGCCGCGGGCATCGCCTTGATCAACTCGGTCGGAAATCTCGGAGGATTTGTGGCTCCCAACATTCTCAGCCAGCACAAGGCCGCAACGAACAGCTTCAGTGGCGGGATGCTCGCGATGTCAGTGACCATGTTGATGGCAGGCGGATTGGCAATCTGCTGTCGCCACGACCGGACGACAGACAAGGACCAAATATGACGAACTCTTCGACTGAGCGACGCCGTCTTCAGGCGGGAGTCTCGCGAGTCACCATCACCCCTCCCGTGGGCATCCGGATGCTCGGCTATACGGTTCAGGCCGGCAATTCCGAAGCAATCGAACGCGAACTGACCGCCACGGCCCTGATGTTGACCGACGGACAGACGAAAGTCGTCGTCATCGCCTGCGACATTGTCTTCATCCAAAGCCCGCATGTCGACCGCATGCGTGACCGCATTGGCGAGAAACTTGGGATTCCTGCCGCCCATGTCATGATCAACTGTAGCCACACTCATCTGGGTGCGATGCTGCCTGGTTGGAAGACCGAAACGGGCGAGCAACAGCGGCTGCAAGAACGCTACGTGGCGGTGCTGGAAGAGTCACTGACGGGGCTGGCAGCGATGGCCAATGGCAATCTGCAACCGGCCCGCATCGGGGCCGGACGCGGGAGCGTTGCGATTGGCATCAATCGCCGCGAAAAACTGCCTGGTGGCGGTATCATGATTGGTGAAAATCCCGAGGGAGCCGTGGATCGCGAGGTCAGCGTCATTCGTGTCGATGACTTGACCGGCAAGACGCTGGCCACCGTTTACGCAGTCGGCTGCCACACTGTCGTTCTCGGGCCGAAAACGAAGTCCCTGTCCCCTGACTTTATCGGCCCCGCGCGCGAAATCATCGAGGCAACGACCGCGGCACCCAGCCTGTTCCTCCAGGGAGCCGCTGGCAATGTCAATCCGGTGTGTGGCATCGGGACGGGTGGTCCTGAACAGTATGATGATGCAGAGCGGTTGGGAGCGATGCTCGCTGGTGAGACATTGAAAACCTGGGCCGGCATCCGCACCCACAATCGCAGCGGACCGCGACGCGTCGTGCAATCGGTCGCCGCGATTTCCGTCTGGGACTATGAACCACTCCCCACCGACTGCGTCGAATTTCTGGGAACTGTCAGCCGCCGCCTGACGTTGGACATGGCACCGCTGCCCGACCAGGAATTTGCAGACAAACAATTGGCCGAACGACGGCACGCCCGCGATGCCGCAATCGCGCGCGGTGATGCCCCGGGGGCGATCAATGTCGTTCAGCGTCTCTACGACTGGGCCGAACTGGTGTCGCAAACGGTCGCGGCCGGGAAGCCCGTCACGCGCGACCTGGACGTCTGGGCGATGCGGATCAATGACATCGGAATCGCTACCGTCAACGGAGAAGCCTTCGCCGAACTGAGCCTGCAAGTCAAAGCGAAATCTCCGCTCGCCAACACCGTCTTCCTGGGATATTCCAACGGTTGCCTAGGTTACTTCCCCACACCAGAAGCATTTGCGGAAGGGGGCATGGAGGTCATCGATTCCGTTCGCAACTACATGCTGCCCGCCAGTTTCACACCCGAATGGGGTCCGACGATCGTGAAGACGGCGTTAGAATTGTTGGCAGAATTGGCGGCTAAATAGTTATCAACAACGAGGTTTCAATCATGTCACAACGCATTTTCGAAGGTCGCAACGCGGTCGTCACCGGCGGCGCCCGAGGTATCGGCAAGGCCATTTCCCTCATGCTCGCGCGAGAGGGAGCTAAAGTCGCGGTCAACTATGAACGCAATGCAAATGCCGCGCGCGAGACGCTGAAGCTCATCGAAGAAGCGGGCGGACAGGGCATTATCGTGCAGGCGGATGTGGCTTCGGAATCCGACGTCGATCGGATGATGGCGATGACCCGCGAGCAACTCGGCCCGATCGACTTGCTCGTCAATAACGCGGGAATTGCCGAAACCGTGCCCCACACGCAGGTCACGTTTGCCAGTTGGAAACGCATGCTGGATGTCAACCTGGACGGTACCTTCCTGACCACCTGGGCCATCAAGGATGAAATGATCGCACGCCGCTTCGGACGGATCGTCAACGTGGCGTCGCTGGCCGGACTGGTCAAAAAGAAGGATATGATTCACTATGCGACCGCCAAAGCCGCGGTGATCGCATTTACTCGACACTGTGCCGAAGCATTCGCCCCTCACAACGTCCGAGTCAACTGCCTCGCCCCCGGGTTGACCGAAACCGAACTGTCGAAAACAGCCAACCCCGGCCTGGTCGACAAACTGATCGGCATCACACCGATGGGCCGCATCGCTCAACCGGAAGAGATGGCCGCGGTCGTGCGATTTTTGCTGTCGGATGAATCGAGTTTTATTACTGGTCAGACGTTGGCCGCCTGCGGTGGGAGAAATTGAGGGTCTGTCCTTGGTCATTAGTCCTTTGTCCTTAGATCTGATGCCGTGTCATGTGGCCGAAATTCCGTGACCTCGCAAAACGCAGCCCAGGCGAGCCCGGTGGCGTAAGCCCCGGGATTCCGTGGCCGACGCTGCTCGCGTCGGCGTTGACACCGACGCTAGCAGCGTCGGCCACGGAGCAGAATCCGGGGGCTGACGCCGACCGGCTCGCCTGGTTACTTCCCTACATCCGCAGAGTGATCTCCTATGAAGACTCAAGACGATCTCATTGCCGCGTATACGTCGAAACGCACCAAAAGTCTGGAGCACTTCCAGCGTGCCAAGCAGGTCCTGGCGGGTGGCGTGGGACATGACTTGCGGAACTTCTCGCCCGTGCCCATGTATATCTGTCGCGCGAAGGGTTCTCGTAAGTGGGATGTCGATGGGAATGAGTACATCGATTTTCTGCTGGGCAACGGCGGGATGCTGCTGGGACACGCCGATCCTGAAACGGTGGACTCCATCAATCAGGCAGTGGCCAACGGCAGCCACTTCGGCAACGATCATCCATTGCAGATCGAATGGGCCGAATGGATCACAAAGCTCGTGCCGTGTGCCGAGCGGGTCCGGTTTGTGAACTCTGGGACCGAAGCCAGCCTCCTCGCTTTGCGGCTGTCGCGAGCCCACACAGGCCGGAATAAGATCCTGCGATTCGAAGGTCATTTTCACGGTTGGCACGATGAAGTCGTGCATGGCTTTCACCCCCCGTTTGACGCCGACGGTTCGCTCGGAGTCCCGCCGCAAGTCCGCGAGAACCAGGTGTTGATCCCCGATGGCGATCTCAATCGACTGGCCGAGGTCCTGCAGTCTGACCAGGGAATCGCTGCGGCCATTCTGGAGCCAACCGGTGCCTCGTGGGGACGCGTTCCCATTGAGACCGAGTTTCTCCGCGGCCTGCGTGAACTCACGGCGAAGCATGGCGTCGTCCTGATTTTCGATGAAGTGGTCAGCGGCTTCCGGTACAGCCCGGGAGGTGTGCAGGAACTCAGTGGCGTCACGCCGGACCTCACCTGTTTCGCCAAGATCATCGCCGGCGGCCTGCCAGGTGGCGCCATCGCCGGCAAGGCCGAGATTATGAAACTGTTTGATATCACTGGCGATGCGCACCACGACCGGTACGAACGCGTGCTGCATTTCGGCACCTTTAACGCCTCGCCTCCCTCCGCAGCCGCCGGCATCACCGTCTTGCGACGCGTGTCGACGCGCCAGCCGATCGAGCACGCCAACCGCATGGCCGACCTGCTGCGGGGCTCGTGGGACGACGTTCTCGAACGCCACGGAGTCGCGGGCTATGTTTATGGCGACGCCTCCATCTTCCACGTGTACTTTGAAACCAACCGCGAACGGATCGACCACGCCACCACCCGCCGCGATCTTCAGACGCGCGATGCCAAGTTGCTGAAGGGAATCCCGGGTGCATTGCTCACTCAATACCAACGGCATCTGCGACTGCGCGGCGTCGACATCATGAGCGGCACGGGCGGCCTGTTATCGAGTGCCCATACCGAACAAGACATCATCGAAGCCACCGCAGCGTTCGAGGACACAGTCGGAGCGTTGATCGAAGAAGGATTGGTACAGACGCTTGAATGACTTTGATCTGTTTGGTCCTTTGTCATTGGTCATTCATTCGACATTCGGATTTCGACATTCGTCATTTCCTCTGCCACCGGACATCGTGCGCTCTTTGACTTCTTTGAATTCTTTCATCCCTTTGACAGTTTGTCTTCGTCCGTAAGATGGGCACTCCTGCCCGTCTTTGAAGCCGCTACACACCAAATACAAACGGGCAGTAGTACCCAGCCTGCGGTCCAGACACGCGCCAAACAGGGTGCTCCCTTCGATTTCTTCACCGGGCAAACCAACGGAACCAGCGCGAGCCAGACCGCAGCATCTTCGACATCTTTGCCACCTTCGACATCTTCGATCTGGATCGAACTCTTTGGCCCCTTTGCCCGCATTGATCCATTCGCACTCTTTGATCTGTGTTGTCCTTTGTCATTGGTCATTCATTCGACATTCGGATTTCGACATTCGTCATTACCTTCATCCTGCCACTGTCAATGGGCAGAATAATGGGGGCAGGACGATGAAGATGTCAGCGTGAGCCAGACCGCAGCATCTTCGACATCTTTGCCATCTTCGATCTGGATCGAACTCTTTGGCCACTTTGACCACATGGATCCATTTGCGCTCTTTGATCTGTTTTATCCTTGGTCCTTGTTCATCGATTCGACAGTCGACGTTAGACAATTCGTCATATCTGCGACCGCCTCGTCTGACGTAGAAACCCCACTGTCAATTATCAATTGTCCATTATCCTCTCCATCGGCGCCCCCGAACTGGGCGCGCAGCTCAAGCCCACCGCTGCTCGGTTCGGCGAATCTCAACACAGCGGTATCCGCACTCGCCAGAGTGCGATCTGTTCCCCGAAGGGGAACAGGCACCTTGACGACAAGCTCGAAGCGCCAGCGAGTGCATTCCGTGGCCAACGAGCGGAAGAATTCATTTTGAGGAACACTGATTTCCACTCATCTTCACTGATTCAAGCACAGAAACAGCGCGGGGCATCACGTTCTTTTGACTTGATTAGTGTCGATGAGCGTAGATCAGTGTTCCCCCAATGTATTCTCAATCCCTCAAGATACAACGCGGTGTGAATCGCACCAAAATGGCCCGCCCCATTGCGAGGCGATCCCAAACTGGGCAGGCGAGCCGGGTGGTGTCAGCCCCCGGATTCTGCTTCGTCGTGCTATTCCACGGTCAGAATCCCGGGCTCGCCTACACCTTGATTTCTGCGAATTGACACAGTTTTACGGAATGCCTTTGGTAGGCCAAGGTTGCACAGCAACCATCCCTTTCAAGGTTTTTTGATTCGACGTAAACTTCGCAGCGTTCTGGGTTTCAGCACGTTTGTTAGTAGGAGGGCAAGGATGCCAACTCCGGATCGGATGCAATTAGCGGCAGAGGTGAGCCCCGTCACGGT
>CAMAVF010000382.1 GCA_945861445.1 Planctomicrobium piriforme
CCCGCGAACAAGTTCTTTTTGAACTCGATGACCCCCAGCATGCCCTCTTCAATCGTACCCTGGGAGATGTAATTGACGACGCTGACCGGTTGCGTCTGCCCGAGACGATGGACGCGGCCAATGCGTTGCTCGAGGACCGCCGGATTCCAGGGAAGATCCATGTTGATCACGACATTCGCGTGTTGCAGATTCAAGCCGACGCCGCCGGCATCGGTGGCCAGGAAGATGCGGCAGTTGGGATCTTCCCGAAAGCGATCGACCAGGTCTTTGCGTTTAGAACTTTCGACGCCGCCATGAAACAAGACATGCCCCCACGGCTGGTCCTGCAGCCGCTTCATCAACAAGGCATGCATCCGCAACCACTGGCTGAAGATCACGACTTTGTTGGTGGGTGTTTCCATCAGCTCGCTGATCAGCGTGACGGCTTCGTCCGCTTTGACGCCGCTGTCGGTGCTTTGATCGAGCAGATAGCTGCTGTCGCACGACATCCGCATGTTCTGCAGGCCGATCATCAGTCGCCGCTGGTCGGTTTCGGTCAAGAATCCGTACCGCCGCCACTTGGCCACGACCCCGGCGACCAACTCGTAGTTATCGCGGTGCATCTTCCGCTGCAGTTCGGTCATCGGCACATAGAAATTCTTATCCAGACGTGCCGGTAATTGCATCGCCAGATCTTTTTTCTGACGTCGAATCAGCACCGGCTGCAGCGTCTCACCAATCTTGTTCAGGTCGCGATATCCAACGACCTTGCCGTGTTCGTCCAACTGCTGATGATCGTGCAGCAGGCGATAGGTCGGTCCCAGGCGTTGCTGGTCGATGAACTGGACGATCGAGACCAATTCTTCCAGGCGGTTTTCGAGCGGTGTGCCGGTGAGTACGACCGCATACGGTGAGGGCACCTGTTTGACGCTGCGGGCGGCGCGCGTGCTCCAGTTCTTGATCCGCTGGGCTTCGTCCAGGATCACGAGGTCCGGGGCCCATTTGCGGATGACGTCCAGATCGCGATGGACGGTGTCATAGTTGAGAATCTTGAAGAAGCTGGGCTGTTCGAACAATTCTCGGCGCGCGTTGGATAAACCGGCGATGACGACCGCGTCGCGCGATGTGAACTTGGCGATCTCACGCTCCCATTGGTATTTGAGCGACGTCGGGCAGATGATCAGCACGCGTTCCACGCCCATGTGCTGGGCCAGGATTTCGGCGGTGGCGATGGCCTGGATGGTCTTGCCCAGACCCATTTCGTCGCCGATCAGGCTGCGGCCGGCTTTGGCCGCAAACAAGGCACCTTCGCATTGGTAGTTGTAAAGCTTGACCTTCAGCAAGGTGTCGAACGCGGCACTCTGGCTGCCGTCGGGGAACGCCTTGTCGATGGTGTCGCGTCGCGCCTGGGCGTCGCGCACTCCAGCGACCAAGGCCAGGGTGTCTTCGTAGCAACGCAGGTCGGTATCGATCGTGGAAGCACGTTCCAGGAATTTTTCAAACTGTTGATAGCCCGAATCTCTCAGCCGGCCTTCCACGTCAAAGTATTTGAGCGCCAGGCGTTTCAGATCGTCCGGGCACTTTGTCCCCGCACGAAATAGCACTGTCCGCTGTGAGCCATATTGGACGAACACTTCGCTATAGGGGGGCTGGTAGCCCGCCTGCAGTTCGGTTTTGGTGTCCTTCTTCTTTCTCAGTTTGGCGAGAGTGAATTCGACGTGCTTGCACGTCCCAAGTTCATTCGTTCCAAAATCCGGGCACGAACAATAGTTGTCCCCGGGATGCGGTCCGCGAATCGCCACGCGGTACGTGCTGCGGCTGGTGGGATTCGTGACGAGGAACTCGGAGAAGACCGGATGCTCGCCGATGTTGGAGAGCTTGAACTTCTGCTCGCGGCCGAATTGCCGCCG
The DNA here is from genome assembly GCA_945861445.1 of Planctomicrobium piriforme. Classification (GTDB taxonomy): domain Bacteria; phylum Planctomycetota; class Planctomycetia; order Planctomycetales; family Planctomycetaceae; genus JAKFVC01. The sequence continues at coordinate 1,890 of CAMAVF010000382.1, forward strand.
CAGTTCGCGCTGCCAGTCTTCCAGCGACAGCGTATCAGGCTTCCTGGTCTTAGAGACTTTGGGCTCTTGGGGCGCGCGGTGCTTCTTCTTGCCGACGTGCCCATTCGATTTTTCGGTGAACTTGCGAGCCGCAGTGCTGACCACCGGGGGCCGAGTCATCCGCTTCGTACTGACGCCGCTTGAGGCCATCTGCCACCCTCCGTGCTCGTTGCGCGTTGTGTCAAAAGAAATCGATTGTGCGGATTATAGAGGCGGTGGGGAGGAGGAAACCACTGTCAGAGGAATGACGAAATCCGAATGTCGAAGGTATGACTAATGTCTAATGACGAATGTCTAAAAGGAATGAGGACGAAGAACCAATGGCCAATAACAAATGACAAAGGACAAATGACAAAGGACCAACCTCCAAATCCCCTTGGAACGACGCACCACCCATGATAGATTGACTGGCGTGACGTTTTCGTGAATCCGTTTTCCAACGTGTGGGGCGGGAAAGGCGTAAGTTACTCCACGAGCCCGTAGGAGTGACGACGATGCAATTCATGTCCGAGCCTGAACTCCGAGCGTCTGATTCCGAGTCCGCGATTGCCGTGAGCGATGCGCGGCTGGTGGACGAGGCGCGCCAGGGGGATCAGCAGGCGTTCGGCGACTTGGTGAACCGTTACGAACGGCGACTCATCAGCGTCATCCTGCGATTTGTCTCGGATATTGAACTGGCTCGTGATTTAGCCCAGGAAACATTCCTGCGGACTTATGACCGCTTGGATCAGTTTGATCCGGGTCGCAGATTTGGTCCGTGGTTGTTTCGCATCGGTGTCAATTTGACGCTGGATTATTTACGTAAGCGTAAGCGCCGCCTGTGGTTTTCGCTGTTTTCGGAAAGCCCGGCAGAGAAAACGCCCGATCCGTCGCAGGCCGATCCGCGGCAGGCGATGGATTTGGAACAGGAAGTTCGGCGAGTCTTGGAACTGATTCCAGAAAAATATCGGATGGTCTTGGTATTGCGGGACTTAGAGAATTTCTCGACGTCGGAAATTGCTGCCATCGTGAATCGGAAAGAAGCCACGATTCGCTGGCGGTTGGCGGAAGCGCGTGAGCGTTTCCAACGGCTTTGGCTCCGTCGTCAGAATGCGACCAATCCCGCAGCCTTACTCCCTGAACCTGAGGACGATTCAGATGAACTGTGATCGCTATCGCCCGTTGTTGGCGTTGCTGGTCGGCAATGATCTGGATCCGCGTGAAGCCGCGGACGTTCGCCAACATTTAAGTAGCTGCGCCTGCTGCCAGTCGCACTGGAAGTCACTTGAGGCTTCTATGAAGGTGCTGCAAGTCGTTTCGCATAGGACTGTTGCGCCTATGTCCTGGAACCTGTGGGCCGAGTTGTCGAAGCGTGTGGGCGGTCGTCCGGCGGTGGCTCGCGAGCCGGCCCCGGGATGGCTGACCTTGGGTGCCTTCACGGCGGCCTGTGCTGCAGTCTTATGGTTGACGGTCAGCACGCCGGTGTTTGACTTTGAACTCGGGGACGTCCAGTTGGCAGACGCTGGTACAGGACAGTTTGCGGCTCCGCGATCTACGGCCAATCCGTTCTCACCGCAGTTACAGTTGATCAACGACATCCAACCGGCGATTCCGTTTCAGTTTGCCCCGGATGGTGCGGTGGAATCATCGAATCCGATGGAAGCCTCGTCCCGCATGTTGGGTGGACCGCGGAGTTTTTAGGTTTGCTCGGTCAGCGTGGTGTGATGGGTCTCCTGATCACTGCCCTCTACAGCTTTGTTGCCTGGATCGGTAGTGCAGAAGCGCGGGAACCACCCCGGCAAGCGGGGTGGCGGGTGTCCTGTCCGCCACTTGGGCTTGCCCCAGTGGTTCCCGCGCTTCTGCACTACCTACAACTCTCAGGCGAATTGCTTGGAGGCCGCTACCGCCAGGACATCGCAGCGTTCGTTCTCGGCGTGGCCGGCGTGGCCTTTTACCAGGGTGAAACGGCACTCGTGCTGTTGCAGCAGTTCGTCGAGACGCTTCCAGAACTCGACGTTCATGACGGGCTTCCAACTGCTTCCCTCCCGGCGTCGCCAGCCGTTTTTTTTCCAGTTGGGCATCCATTCGGCACTCCCTTTGGCGACGTAAGTGCTGTCCGTGATGATTTCCACCTGCGACTTACGCTTCAGGGCCGCCAGGCCTTCGATGACCGCGAGCAGTTCCATCTGATTGTTGGTCGTTTCGGCGAGACCTCCCGATCCTTCACGCTCGGTTCCCGTCTGGGGATGGCGCAGGATATAGCCCCAGCCCCCAGGTCCGGGGTTGCCACTGCAGGCTCCGTCTGTAAACAGTTGGACCGCAGGCAGGCGTTGGCCGGTTGGGGTGTCGGGTGGAAGTGCGTCATTCATGGTCTACTGCGGGACTCCGGTGAAAAGGCGGCCTCATGAAGCGAAAAAACGCTGAATAAATGAAGGAATCTCTTCGCTCCCCTCGCCCTGGTACTCCGGGGAGAGCGGCTGGGGGTGAGGGGCTTTGCGAGCGCCATGTTGGTCGAATACACCAACAGATACGAAACTGCAATCTGCATTGCCTACCCGATCTTTGAGTCAATAGTTAATCGTGCCCTTCACCCCCGACCCCTCTCCCCGGAGTACCAGGGCGAGGGGAGACAATTCATCTGCGAGGCACGGCTTTAGGTTATCGATCTTCGCCCACTCTCACACACAATTCGACTGGCCCAACAGTCCACCGATCCACCCCGGCTGGCACAACAGTCCACCGATCCACCCCGGCTGGCACAAAATCTGCTCTCTCTGATCTCAACTTAACGTGATTATACAGATTTCAATCCCGTTTGGGATTCAGTGGACTCGCCGTGAGCAGCATCGATTGCCCCGGGCGGAAATTTCCGGCCGAACAATCGGGCTGGGTGTACTTCCTGGAAGCGATCTTGCTGGAATGCGGGAAATTCGGGAAAATTTGGTCAAGTTGCTCACAATTCATGGCGAGACCAAAGAAGGAACGGAGGTCTCATGATTCGTATCTTGCCGCTGACGATCGCGGAACGACTCGATTTTTATCATCAAGACCACCTGCTGGAAGGCTGGGACGACCTGTCACCGCCGCAGCAGGCCGCATTTGCTGCGCAGTTGGAGTCCGTTGATTTTGATCAACTGACCGACTTGATCGCGCAGCAAAAATCCCACCACTCGACAGAGAACGAAACCCCCGCACAGCGGGCCTACCGGGCACGGTCGCCCCGGTCGCTCGTCCGGCTGCCGCGGACGGTTGCCGAGCAGGCTGAGTGGAAAGCTGCCGAGCAGCGCGGCGAAGAACTGTTGCGAGCGGGCCGCGTGGGCGCGATTCTGGTGGCCGGAGGGCAGGGGACGCGCCTAGGTTATGATCATCCCAAGGGGATGTATCCGCTGGGCCCCGTCTCCAATGCCCCGTTGTTTCAGTTGCTCTGCGAACAGCTTCTGGCGAGGTCTCGTCGCGCGGGGCAACCCATTCCGTACTACATCATGACCAGCGACGCGACTCACGAGGAGACCGTCGAGTTCTTCCAGCAGAATCGGTTTTTTGGGTTGCCCGAAGCCGATGTCTATTTCTTCCAGCAAGGCAACATGCCCGCTGTGGATGCTCAAACGGGACAATTGTTGTTGTCCGCTGCTGGCGAACTGGCGATGAGCCCCGATGGACATGGCGGACTGCTGGGTGCGCTGTCCGCCGCCGGACTCTTGGATGATATGCGTCAACGGGGAGTCGATTATCTGTATTACCATCAGGTCGATAATCCCTTGGCGATTGTTTGCGACCCTGACTATCTCGGTTGGCACGACCTGTCGGGGGCCGAAGTTTCGACCAAGGTGATTGCGAAGCGGTCGGCTGCGGAAAAGATGGGGATTGCCGTCGACGTGGATGGAGTGACGCAGATCATCGAATACAGCGATTTGCCGGATGAGGTTGCTCAACGCACGACAGCGAGCGGCGATTTGGAACTGTGGGCTGGCAGTACGGCGATTCATGTTTTCAGCCGGGAATTCCTCGAGCGTCTGGCACAGGGCCAGTGGCAGTTACCTTTCCACATTGCTCACAAGGCCGTACCGGCTTATGTCCCCGGTGAGGGGCTGACGACTCCCGAGAAGCCGAACGCCTATAAGTTCGAGCGCTTCGTGTTTGACATTCTGCCGCAGGCCGGCCAGGCCCTGATTGTGGAAGCGGACCGGACCCGTGAATTCAATCCCTTGAAGAACGCGGACGGCGTGCATTCACCGGACGATGTCCGGCAGAGCCTCGTGAAGTTGCATCGGGAATGGGCCCAAGCGGCAGGCTGGGAGATTCCCCCGACGACACAGGTGGAGATCAGTGCGCTGGCGGCCCTGGACGCGACCGAGTTTGCTGAACAGGTTGGCCGGTGGATTCCACCAGTGAAGACAGAACGCGGTTGGTTCTGGGCGATGCGGTAGGGCAGCGCAACCCTCTCCCGTGACTCTTGCGACTTGTGGGATGGCCGCCCTCGGCCGTCTCTCGGTCTAGAGTCGGCAACGAGACCGGGCTGACCCCAATTCGACCCATTCCGTTTCCGTGGCGTGTTACAGGCTGTCATAGGGTTCGATAATAGTCCATACCAATAACGACCCGCTCGCGACACAGATCGCGAGAAGCGAGAGGGCATCAAAAGTACGTGAAAACACATGGGTACGCGGATCGAAGATTTCGCGGATGCCAACGACCAGCCCGGTGACGAGTAGCACGGCGTTCGCATAGAGAAACAGCAGCGTGGGTCCCAATCCGTGGATGCCGTATCGATCGCATTGAATCATCACGATCCACAATACGCACAGTGCGCCCAGTAGATGACGACAACTGATTCGCCAACTCAATTGTGATTGCTTCATCGACTCATCCTTAGAAGCTGCCAAACAACCTCGATTTGTTATTACCAACCATTGGCACAAGATTTGCGCGATGAAACATCAGATTGTTCCTGATGTTTTAGGAGGGCGTAGATCATGGATGCACGAATGCCGCTTGGGTTTTATGAGATTTCGAATAA
>CAMAVF010000383.1 GCA_945861445.1 Planctomicrobium piriforme
GAACCAATTGATGAACAATCATGAACCACAAACTGTAGAACATGGATCATCGCCGCGCGTTGCGCTAACCGAAGTGCAATTGAATTTTTCAAGAGCCTTGGCGGGAATCCTTGCCAAGCAGTGGATCGGTGAGCATCAAGGATCGGCCAGCCGGCCGCGGGAAAATGCACAAAGCCGATCAAACACCATCACGATGGGACGCAATATCGCTTCGGGACTTGCTGATGGAGAGAAGAATTGAAGCAGATTTGGGCTCGACCAAATCGTTCTGTGCCGGAAATAATCGATGCACCGCGGAACACCGGCCCTAGATGCTTCTGTAGGGCGCAATACAATCAAGCGTGAAACGAACCGGGGACCCGCGACTGCAGCTCTGTCATGTCACGACGTCAGTCGGAAGCAGTGTCTTTTTTGACTGGGGAAGGTTTTTCGAGCCGGAGTCATCGTCATGTCCGATTTAGAGCCAAACGCATCAACTGTCATCTCGTTGGTCGGTGGGCGAGATGTCAACATGCCATCCGACTTGCGGTCGTATCCGCTCATTGCAGGCAGATTCTTTTACTCACTGCCAACTGCTTTGCTGGGAACTATCAAAGGTGCCATTAAGGAGCACGAGCGATTCAACTGTGTTGATTGGAAACTGGAATATCAGGTTTCAAGACTGACAGAGGGAATTCCTAACTCGGTAGGTTTTTTTGACGGAGTGCATCGAGAATTTAACTATCTTTGCCCCCGAGCCTTTGATGTCGCCTTCGAGCAGTTGGCCCGTGAACTGTACGGAGCCGTAGCGGCAGACAAGATGCTGGCCGACATGTCTGAGCAACTGGATAAGGTCAATGCGAATTACCAAGCTTATCTCGGTTGGCTTTTGACAAATAATGAATTTCTCACGGAGCATCGCTTGTTATGGGAAGACTTGGGACCGACGTACTTGAAGTACGGCATTCCGACAGTCATCGTCGGGACGGCTGGAGGCTTCGATTGCAAACAGGATTTGCCCGCCAACGAGCAGGAACTCTTCAAAGAAGGTCAGGACGCGATTTCAGAATTCGGGAATCGCTGGCGGTTGCAAGGAATCGTTGGTCCATTTCTGCCGGTACCTCTGTCGCTCCAAGTGCCGGCGCTGCCGATCCCGCTGGCCCAACATTACGCGGCACAATTGGGAATGAAATCGATTGTAGTACCTGACATTCTCCCAGCCGACGAAGGTCAACTGCGCAACTGGATGGTAAACTCGACCGCACCCGACGACACCCATTTGCGCGAATGGCACGCGATTGTGAGTCCAAGCAATTGCACAAAGCAGTCAATGCAGCGTTTCCAACGGCAATTCCAGCTGCAGCACTACTTCCGCGTATTGGCTCGTCGCCATCCGCAATTGCTTCCCAGGAATCAAGCCAAATTGGAGTACGGTTTTGCTGAATTCTTAGGAGTTAGCGACGACGCCGTAAAGAAGGATTTGGCCGCCATTCGAGCCCGACTGGGTCCCGATTGGACCGCGATCGGTCCCCATTTCTAACGCCTCTGCGACATGAACAAAAAACGAGGGACGCGGCTTCGGAGCCACGTCCCTCGCGTTGTTTCTGGATATCGAGTTTGATTTCCCTAGAACATTCGTCGCACATCGAAACGATGTCCGACGACTTGGAAAATACCTCGGCTCCGAGATTAAACGATCATGGACGATCAGTCAATCGATCTACACGCTAGTGCCCAGAAAACCTGGCTCACGCTCTCTGAGCTGTGTCTCCAAAGCCGTTATTCGTCACCGACGATTTATCGATGGAAAAACGCCGGGCTCATTCCCTTTGTCCAGCCGGGTGGAAAGGGCGGCCACTTGCGATTTCCTGTTGATGCCTTAGCCATGATACAGGCCCAGCAGGTCGGTACAGAATCTCAGGCGCAGGTACCGGCCACAACTGACACTTCGGCGAAATTACCGGGTCGCCGGCCTAAATATTTTAATCAGTATAACAACACGTCATTTCCATCAAGGAGAAACCATGTCCAAGAAGCGAAAAAAGCCGCCAACGATTAGCTGCGAATTTTTTGAATGGATATTACGTCAGCGAAACGGAGTCTACTACGCTGATTGCCGCAAGGGTGAGTTCAAGGTCGGAATCTACTCACTGGGAACCAGGGACTTCGACGAGGCAAAACGCAATTTGAAAAGTCTGGATCGGAAGATAGCGGTAGAGAAGGGACTCCACACTGAAGCTGACGACAGAAAGTTGATGACTGCGGGGCACGTTTCGATAGCGGATGGATGGGCCGCCTATTACGTTCACTTGTCGGGATCGGAAGTAAGCGGCGGAGTCAGCCTTGCCACCCAATATCGTTATCGTCCCGTCCGCGCCAAACATCTCTCGTATTGTGACGCCAATCAGGTTACAGGGTGGGAGGAAATCACGAAAACGCACTTGTCGAAGTATTCCAGGAGCCTGAAGACTGGGGGATTGGAGCCAGCTACCGTCTATCTTGAGCTGACAACATTGAAGACGGTTCACAAATTCTTGATCGCCGAGAAATACCTGCCGGAATCGTGCCGAATTCACTTCCCGCTTCGTCGCCTTCAAGGTTCCGACACCTATTGTTACGAAATGGCCGAAATCAAGGCGATGCTTGAGCATTGCAACGCGAGCCCGCGGTCACTCTGGCTGGCACCTTTACTCCACACATTGGCGTACACGGGGCTCAGAATCGGGGAGGCTGTCAGTCTACGTCAGTCGGATTTGATACGCGATGACCAAGGCATCCCGAAGATGATCCACCTGACGGACGACCGAGCCAGCCTGAAAAGGGAAAAGCTGGGCGGGACAGCGAGGCGAACCAAAGGTCGCAAAAATCGGATGGTCCCAATCGACTCAGCGCTGGGACAAGTTCTAAATATGCTACCGCGGCATGTCAATGGCCGTGTCTTTCAAGGGCCCACAGACAAGGATCTGACGCAACGATTGGTCCGTCAAACATTCATCGATGAAGTGATCGAGCCCTTAAAAGAGAGCTTTCCTAGTCCGAAAGGAGAAATCGGGTTCGAGCAAGGTCGGCTGCATAGCTTCCGACATTTTTTCGTCTCGCGCGCGTTTATCTGTGGTGCGAGTGAGGGGGATATTCGAGAATGGGTCGGTCATAGCAGCTCTAGAATTGTCGAAATGTATCGGCACCTAAGACCTGAAGAGAGCTTACGCAAACTGGAGTCCTTGGATTTACTAAACGTGAGAGCGAATGCAGGCGGTCTGCCTTCGCAGAGTGGTGTGTCGTAACTTGTTATCCTGGCGGTGGACGGTGCTTCATGAGTTAATCTACCCCGTGCCGAACTTGATTGAACGAAACTTTGCTCAAATTTGTCCCATTTCTTGTCTCAGTGTCCGACGCAGCTTCACAGCAAGTGCTGCAACTTATTGCCGACACTTGCGTTACGGAGGCAATGTAGAAGTGTGGGCGAGAAGGCGAGGCTCCCGCCGAGCCGAATAGTCTTGCGAGCGCCGATCAACGCTTGCGGTTCGGCAGGAGCCTCACCCTCCCGTGGTGCCAACTGACAAACTTTGGCTGTGTTGCGGGTTATCACAGCCGTAGCAACAGCCCGCGTGCAGCCGCACGCTGGGGATCATCGAATCAACCGCTCAACACCGTAAACTCCGGCGACAAAATTGACTTTACGAGAGATTTTCTTGCATCTTATGCCCTGCAGTTGGTAGATTAATAGAACGTAGGAAACTCATGCGACCAAAATGTTCGCGTCGGCGCGGGTTCCTGGGCCATCTTCCACCCTCATCGTCCGGTGGTGTGACTGGCAACGGTGGACCCACCGGACTTCAACTGGCAGAAAGAGAGCGGAACGATGAAATCTGTGTTCCTGAAGGCAGCAGTGCTGCGACGGGCTGGACTGGTATTGGCCTGTGTGGCATTGGTCACGGCAACTCAGTTGATCGGAGCCGGCAAATCGCCGATGAAGATCCTGAAGTACGATCCTGCCGCCGAAAAGATGCAGATGTTCGACGCCATCGAAGCAGGCCAGTTGAAGGTGCGCGTCGTCGCACATGATGCCAAGGGTGGCAACATGTACTTCGAGAACCTCTCAGGCAAGCCCCTGACCGTGGAAGTTCCTCAAGCCCTGGCCATCGTCCACGTCCTGAAGCAATTCGGCGGCGGTATGGGCGGCATGGGCGGCGGCGGGATGGGCGGTGGCATGGGCGGCATGGGTGGCATGAGCGGTGGTATGGGTGGTGGCATGGGCGGCGGCCAGATGGGCGGCGGCGGGATGGGTGGTGGCATGGGCGGCGGCATGGGTGGCATGGGTGGTGGCGGCATGGGTGGCGGCGGCATGGGTGGCGGTGGTGGTGGATTCTTCTCGATTCCCGCCGAACGCGTCGCTCAAGTGCCTTACGTCGGAGTCTGCCTCAATCATGGCAAGCCTGATCCCACTCCGCGGATGACTTATGTGCCGGTCCGCTTGGAAAACGCCGTACCGGACAAGGTTTTGCGTGAGATGTTGCGGCTGTACGGTATGGGCCGCATCGATTTCACGATCGCTCAAGCCGCTGCCTGGCATATCACCGATAAGATGAGCTGGGAGCAACTCGCCTCCAAGAAGGAATTCTCCCTGCCTGGCGTCTATTCTTCACAGTACCCGACCTTCACGATCGCCCAATTGCAGGCGGCTCAAGAACTCCTGACGGTCTCGGCGAAGATGGCTGAAGAACGGGCCAAGACCGAACCCGAAGTGCAGCCCACGCCAGCGAAGACTCGCAGCCCGGGTCAGCTTGCCAAGGCAGAAACTGCAAAGCCTGCGGCCGGCAAGGGCGCGAAGCCAGTGACTCCGAAAAAGAAGTAGGGCGCAATCGCCACATCAGTCCATGAGAATTGACCGCTCCGGTGCTGGGTTCCACTCCGGAGCGGTTTCGTTTTTGACAGCACGTTCGGCGACATGGGAGGGTGAGGCTCCTGCCGAACCGCGTAGTCTATCGACATCCGATTGACTGCTGCGGCACGCCAGGACCCGGGCCCTCTCAGCGACTCGTAGCACAAAGCAATCCATGTACGAAATTGAAATCTCAAACGAGCAAAACCGCCTGGAACTGCGCACTGACTGGCTCCGCGAGATCGTGCATCAGACGCTGTCGGCCGAACAGGTCCGCTCGGCGGTGATCAGTATCGCGGTGGTCGATAATCCCACGATTTGGCGCTTGAATCGACGTCACCTGCAGCACGACTATCCGACCGACGTACTGAGCTTTCTCCTCGACAGCGATCCGGAATCGTTTGCCGCCACCGGTCCGCGCGGGGCGGGGCGGATGATCGAAGGTGAGGTCATTGTCAGTGCGGAGATGGCATTGCAGATGGCGGCGCAGTACCATTGGCAGGGTACAGACGAGCTTTGCTTGTATCTAGTCCACGGACTGTTACATTTGTGTGGTTATGATGACCTGACCCCGGAAGAGCAAATCGTCATGCGCCATCGAGAGCGAGATATTTTGCAGTTCTGGAATTTGATCCCTCATTACGCCGAAGACCCGACCACATCCGCGGCCCCCAAAGTGGAGCGTGCCACGTGACTCACTGGCTGGCGGGGTTGATCGGCGTGCTGTCGATGCTGCCCCTGTATCTCATTTCGCTGGGCTGCTGGAATCTGCGGTCGTTTTCTCGGTCGAAGCTGGAACAAATCTGCCGCGAACCCGCGCTGGAACCTCGTTTCCACTCGATCCTGGCACACCATGAAAAGGTCCTGGTTCGACTGGAATTCGCCCAGGTGCTGGCCGTGATCCTGGCCTGGGTGGGGTCCACCTGGTGCGGTTCGCAATTGGCCAACCACTTTCTGACGGCGCCGCGCGAGTCATTCGACTGGGTTCGATTGCTGCCTTACGGGACCCTGGGAGCCGCGGCATGTCTGGGAGTTTTCGCTCTCACCTGGGGTCTGTCGGAAGTCTCACGCGAACGCAGCCTGGCTCGCGGTTGGCCGCTGTTGCAAGCGTTCTCGCTGCTGGGTCTGCCGTTTGCCTGGTTGGCCCAATTGATGGTCATCGCCGGTCGGCGGATGACTGGTCTCGAAGAAGAAACCGTCAACGAAGCCGAAAGTCTGGCGGACGAATTACGCTCGGTCACCGAAGAGGGACATCGCGAAGGGGTGATTGAAGACGAAGAGCGAACCATGATCCGCCGGGTCATCGACTTCAGCGAAGTCGACGTCGCGGACATCATGACGCCACGCACCGAGATGGTCTGCGTGAACGCCGACGCCTCGCTGCTCGATGCACGGGCTGTGCTGCTCGTCGAAGGTCATTCACGCGTACCGGTGATCGGCAAGACGAACGACGAAATCCTGGGCATTCTGCACGCGAAGGATCTGTTGCGTTACCTGGATGGCAGCATGGGCAACGCCGTCACGTTGGCTGAAATTGCCCGCGAGCCGTTCTACGTTCCCAAGACGATGGGTGTCCAGAATCTCCTGGAAGCCTTCAAGGAACAGCGGGCCCACCTGGCCATTGTGCTGGACGAATATGGCGGCGTCGCCGGCCTGGTCACGATGGAAGACATCCTGGAAGAACTCGTCGGCGAAATCGTCGATGAATTCGACTCGGCCGACGATGGCGAGCCCTTCCGCGAAGTCGTTCCCGGTTGCACGGATGTCTCGGCCAAGGCGCACCTGGACGATATCAAAGAGCATCTCGGAATTGACTTCCCGTCGGACGGTCAGATCGATACCTTGGGCGGTTACGTGTTCTCGTCACTGGGCAGAATTCCAGTCACAGGCGAGCAATTCCAAATCGGCAACGTCCAGTTCACAGTGCTGGAAGCCCACAAACGCCGCGTCGTGAGATTGCGGATCAAGGTGCTGGACGAACAGTCCCCTGAAGCGGTGTAGCGCGCCGTCGCCGCTGGCTCCCGGTTAAACGAGCTGAGCGACC